>CATWUX010000001.1 GCA_958354085.1 uncultured Oscillospiraceae bacterium
TACGGTGATCGATAACTTCACTGACTACGGAAATCAGGTCATGCAATACATTTACAACTATGGCAAAGCGTTGGATTTCTCGTACAGCGCCGCGTTATCCTGGATCTATTTTATACTGGTACTGGCGGTCGTAGGCATTGTCTATGCCTTTGTCAACCGCCGTATCGCCTACACGGTTGATTAGGGGGAACACACGATGAAATTATCCAAAAGCGCGAAATGGGAAAAATTAGATACTCAGCAAAAGCAGCATGTTCTGCTTCATCACAGTTCCTCCTTGACAGCAAAATTGATCCGTACAGTTTTTCTGTTCTGCATGTGCTTTGTTGTCCTGTATCCGCTGTTATATATGCTCAGCGTATCGTTCCGGATGCCGTCGGATCTCTATGATCCCACGGTCATCTGGATCCCGAAGCACTGGACGATCAGCAATTATACCGAAGTGATCCAAGCAATGAACTACGTTTCCACCCTGCTGAGTACCTTTCTCATCGCCACCATCGCCACACTGCTGAGCGTTGCCAGCTGCGCCATCGTCGGCTATGGTTTTGCCCGTTTTTCATTTCCCGGCCGTAATTTACTGTTTGCGCTGGTGATTTTCACCATCATTATTCCGGCACAGAACATCTCCATCCCGCTCTTCGTACAATACAAGGATTTCGATTTTCTGTGGCTCGGGCAGATCGGCCGTTTGTTCACCGGCAAACCTTTCACCGTTTCGTTGTTGGACTCGCCGCTGGTTTTGTATTTGCCCGCCGCCTTTGGTGTAGGTATCCGTTCCGGTTTGTTCATCTACATTTTCCGACAATTTTTCCGCGGGATGCCCAAGGAATTGGAGGAAGCCGCCTATATTGACGGCTGCGGCGCCATCCGCACTTTTCTGCGTATCATGCTGGTTAATGCCGGCCCCGCGATCCTGTCTTGCGTTCTGTTTTCTTTTGTATGGTATTGGAACGATTTTTTCTTCACCGGCATGTTTTTTTCCAAGCCAATCACACTCACGACGATGCTGGGTTCATTAGCCGATATGCTGCGCTCCTCCGGCAAGGACTTTTATTCCAACCCCTACATCATTGTCGCACAAATGCAGGCTGCTTGTCTGTTGGTCGTCGCCCCCTTAATCGTTCTCTATGTTTTTCTTCAGCGTTATTTCACGGAAAGCATTGACCGCACCGGCATTGTAGGGTAATCTGTTTAAAAAAGGAGGTTATGTCTATGTCAGAAGATTTTTTCAAAGGCTACGTCAGTGTTCTCGACTTTGGCGCACGCCCCAACAGCTTTGAAGATGATACCGCTGCTTTTCAGAAAGCCGTATGCGACGGGCGCAGCGTGTATGTCCCCAGCGGTATCTATTTTATCAGTGAGCCATTGCTGCTGACCAATCAAAACTTTGTGGGAGCGGGCAGCTTTGCCACACAGATTCTCTCGCTTTGCGAAGATCCTTCCCAGCCTATTTTGTATGCAGAACGCACCTGCGTTATAGCGGATATGGCGCTCGGATATAAGCCCAACCTTATCACCGGCGAAGAAAAACAAGGCCAGCGCGTCGCTATCTTTACCGTCGGTGAGCTATGGTCTTTGCAGCGCGGTTCTACGATTCGCAATCTTCGCATTGAAGAATGCGGCACCGGAATTTACAGCCATGATTTGAACGGCCAATTAGGCGGACCATTCAGCGTTCTGTTTGAGTCCTTGGAAATTTATAACTTTTCTTTCCGTGGCATAGATTTTACATCCCACAACCGTTCAGGCAATGTTTTGGAAAACATTTATATGTGTTCTGAAAAACCTCATGTGGATGCGTTGATCAATCTGCAGGGCGAAGATAGCGAACTGGTCATTCATCAACTGAATCTGGAGCATACTTGCTGCCAAACCGCTTTGCGGTTCACCGACGTATATACCTTTTCGATTTCTTCTCTTCATATTCAAAACATTCAGGTACCCGAAAACGGAAACATTATGGAGCTGCACAATTCCGCAGGGCGTATAGATGCCCTGAGTATCTATTATCTCCCTGTCGCCTTTCCCGATATTCATCTGATCTGGCTTGGGGATGGTATATACGATCAGCATATTCCGGAACAGCCATGTCCCAATACCGTCTGCAAACTTTGGATCGGACAGCTGCACATTAAAGGAATCAACGATCCCACCAAGCAACGTCCGGATTGTCATTACGGTATGGATCAATATCGCGAGCTGCGTTTTTCCTTTTTTTACCGTCCCGAAAACGCACTGGGTGATTATCGGGTTCATGTGGAAGATTATATTTGGTACTCTTTTAAAAATGACTGGGAATTCTATGAAACGATGCCTCGTGACCCCCACGGCCGCATTCAATTCACCAAGCTGGGTGAACTGCCGCTGAGCGGGCCGACCGATCAGCGGCCGACCAACCGGCTATGCCCGTACTGTACCGGTTATTTTGATACCGATCTAAACCGTCATCTGGTCTATGACGGACAGTGCTGGAAATGACGGACGGAGGAGTTTATGTGAAAGTCAATTTAAATGAAAAATGGCAGGCTGTGTTGGAATGTTTCTCCTCGGCTGCCAGGCTGGATATTCTCCGGCTGCTTGCAGAGCAACCGCTGAACATTTCCGAATTGGCAGATCGCTTGTGCATATCCTCCCCTGTCGTTACGCGACATGTCGCACGTCTGGAAAACGCCGGATTGGTAACCTCTCGCATGATGCCCGGAAAGCGCGGGATCAAAAAAGTATGTGTATTGTGCGAACAGCAATTGATCATTGACTTAACCTGCGAAGATACTCCCCCGGCGGCCAACGCTTCAGCCGTTCTTCCCCTTGGCGCCTATGTTACAGCCAACGTTACCGCTCCATGCGGTTTGATGGCGGCCGGGCGTACACTGGGGCTGCAAAACGATCCCCGCTATTTTCAAAATCCGGAGCGTCAGACGGCGGATATGCTTTGGTTCTCTTCGGGAACACTCAACTACATATTGCCGGATACGTTATCCTTGATCTGCAAGAACCTGGAAATTCAATTTTGGATGTGCTGTAAAACCTATTTTCATCAAAATGTCAGCCAGCTCTCCTTAACCTTCTCCTGCGGAGATTCCACAATCTGTACTGTCAGCGAAACCGTTCACGCTTCTTCGGAAGATAGTCCGGCGGGACATACACAGGCAGTTACACCTTTGGACATTCACGGCGAAAAACGCGTTCTCCGTATTACAGAAACCGGTACATGGTATAATCAGGAGCGTGTTTCGGATTTCAGCAGTGCGGATCTATCCAGACCGCGTCTGTCATTGACCATATCCAGTAGCTCCCGTAATAACTTATTTTATCTCTTCGGCCACAACGGTACCGGATTTCTTCTGCAAACCGACCGTGTAAATGAATAAAAATATCTCCGGCAAACGTATTATGGCGTTTGCCGGAGATATTTTTATTCATTTTACCACGGTCAGCATAACACCGATGCACCGTACAACAAAACCGCATATGGCTTTTGCACCCTCACGCAAAGTGAGGTCAGCGGCACTTGCGTCGGAAGCGAGATACGCAGCATCTGGATACGGTACAGCTCCGAAGTCTCATTCCAGCAAAGATCAATAACGGGTACGATTGCCGCACCGCGCGGATCAATACGGGTTGCGCTGCGCAGGCAGTGTACCGTCGCAATTTCTATGCCATTGCGCAGCGGAACGGTCTGAATGGTACCATCTGCAAATGTTAAGCGATATTCTCCCACCGTGTCTCCTTGCTTCCCAAATACCGGATAACCATCCGTCATGGAAGCCTGCCCGATCACATACAACTCCCGCGCGGCCGGGGCGGACAAGGCTATCTCCAGTTCTCCGGTGTTTGCATTAGCCACGAGCGGACGGCCGGCGCGAATCTGCACCGGCAGATGTCCCAGCTGTCTCAAAGGCTCCGGAATAACCGGCCCGTAATCCATATGCCACCACTTATCACAATAATCAATCCGCATATCCAAATAGCGGCGCACTTCGTAATCCCACGCCTGCTGCTGTCCGTCCAATTCTGCCGGATCCGGCAGTTCAACCGGGACATACCGGTTTCCCGGCGTTCCCACTCCGTAAATTTGAGCCCGGCACTGAGGCGCTTCCTCACAGGTATTGTGCTGCGTCATAACCTCGCGCAGCACCGTCATCGCCACCCGCGGACGGCGCTGCATATCGCAAAGCCCTTCGACCGTGATACCATTTTGGCACCCTGCGCCCGGCTGACGGTTACGCTCATAGTAATCGGCAAAAACCCAATGGCAAGCGCCGGCCAACACAGGCTCCGTATCCGGGTTATTCCACATGCGGAAAAATTCTTTGCAAAAGCGGCGCATCAATGCCGGATTATCCAGTACATAATAACCGCCCCACTCGGTAAATAACAGCGGTTTGTCATTTAGATATTCACACAATCCCTGAATACTCTGCCACGGTACAATATACTGCCGTCCGGGACTGACACCGCCTGTAATCAGATCCAGCTCCGCGCCATAAGGATGATAGGTATAAAAATCACAGTCCGCCTTATCGAACAGCGTCTTGGTCTGGAACTTATCCATGCAATTCGCACCCGAAACGCAGCGGCTGGGATCCAGCCGGCGTACTGTTTTCACAGCATCTACAATAAAGCTTTCCGTAAGCTCACATTCATTAAATGTCAGCCAAAATGCGACGGATACATGGCTGCGATCCCGCCGAATCACACGTTCCATGACCTCCATGCCGCGCGCCAGCATAGCGGTGTCCTCCATTTTCACCCACCAATATCCGGGCTCTTCGCTCACTAACAAACCGAGTTTATCGGCCCATTCCAGCACCCGGCGGTCATGGGGATAATGTACTAACCGCACATAGTTCAGACCCGCATCCTTTATCATACGCATATCTCGTTCAATCTGGAAATCGGATTGCGTATGGCCGTCGGCATCGCCTTGCAGATCGTGCCGGCAGGAACCCATCAAAAACAGCGGCTGTCCGTTTAAATAAAAACGTTTTCCTTTGACAGAAAATTCCTTAAATCCCACTTGGCGTATGTCTGTATGCGAGCCTACGGTCGTAAAAAGTGTATACAGCTCCGGTGAATCCGGACTCCATAGCCGCGGGTTTACAACCTCCATAGACAATACGGTTACGCCGTTTTGCGTATGTCCGCTTGCCTGCGCTATCGGCACGCCATCCTTCTCCAGATAGGCTTCCACCGGCGCATCGCCGCCTCGAAGGGAGATTTCCGCTTTGGCATGTGCCAAAGTATAGTCATTTTCAAAGGACACATGAAAAAATACATCCTCCACCGATACCGGCGGAACATACCGTATAGATACATCCCGTATAATGCCGCTGTAATTGCACCAACCGTTCATCGGCCCGAATACGGCGTCAATATCCAGCAGCGATACCTCCAGAGTATTCTCTCCTTCATGCACCAAATCGCTGATATCATAAGTATACTCCACATATGGCTCCATACGGGACAGCGTATGTCCATTGACCGTCGGCACACCTTCATAGCAAATGCCTTCAAAAGTCAACAAAATGCATTCGCCCTCTGTATTATCCACCATAAAGGATGTGCGGTATAAACACTGCCCGGTAGGAGGATAGGAACCGGGAACTTTACGTTTTTCAAAGGGTGCGCCCGGAATCGCAAAATCCCATAATCCCGCTAAGGACTGTATTTTCATACTTTTTCTCCTTATACTGCTGTTTCAAGAAAAAAGGAACACATATCTGTGTTCCTTTTTTCAAAACTTCACTCGCAATAAAATTATTTCGTCTTGTTACGACTGGATACGGCAATGGCTGCCGCACCGGCCAGAAGCGCCAGTGCCGGAATTACCAGCGAAGCGGCACCGGTCTCCGGAACCTCGGGCGTACCGGCGGTCGTGGCGTTCGCGGCCGTGGTTGCAGCGGTGCTGCTGCTTGGCTCCGCAGTCTGCGTATAGCCGGGAATAATATCCTCAAAGACCGCATTGTATACTTTCAGATCGGTAACCACAGCGTCTACACGATCCCACGTAGTAAACTTGACACCAACCGACGCCGGGCCGTAATTTTCATTGGTTTCGGTATAACGCAATGTGGGGGTAGCCGGAAGTGCCGCGCCGTCTTCAAAGAAATACACGTTGAGCGTCGTATTGCTCTCGCCGACCATTCTCTGAATCGTCATCCGATAGGTTTTATTGGCATCCAAAACCGGCAGCTCCTCACCGGCGACATATTTCCAGTCAGGACTGTTCGGTTTATTCCCTTTATACAAGGTCAGAGCATAATCGGTATCCATGACACCACCGCTGTTTCCGCTGGCTGCGTCGCCGCCCTCAACGCGGAGCTGATAACCGCCCCAAGGGTTGCAATCCCAGCTGTCCAGATATAGAATCAACTGCGCCCAACTGCCCAGATCCTTGACCTTCAGCTTGTAATCAACCGTCAAATTCTTACCATACCATGATTCCTGTCCCTGCGGGATATAGGCAACGCCGTCCTCCCAAGAAGCATTGCCGGCGCTCTGAATATTCAGCGGACCGGCTTCAGATACCTTCGGCACCGTTACATCGGCGGTTTTCACTGCGACCTCGTAGTTATACAGCTTCAAATCAGTGACCGACGCATCAATGCGATCCCATGAAGCAAATTTCACGCCTGCGGATCCGCCGCCGTAACTGGCATTATCCACCTCATACGTCAGCGTTGCCTTTTCCGGGATACCCGCGCTCTTTTCAAAAAACCAAACCTTCAGCGTTGTGTTGGTCTCGCCTATCACGCGCTGGACAATCACACGGTAATCCTTGGATGTGTCCACGGCGCTCAAAGCCGTACCGGCTTTGAATACCCAGTCCGCATCCGGTTTTCCTCCCTTGTAGAGCGTCACAGCATAATCGCCATCCACAGCATTACCGCTATTGCCATAGGCCGCGTCGCCGCCCTCCAAACGAATTTGATATCCGCCCCAAGGATTGGAATCCCAGCTGTCTATGTACATAATCAGCTGCGCCCATTCGCCCTGATCTTTGATTTTCAGATCAAAGCTGACCGTCAAATTCTTTTCATACTGTTTGAACTCATCATCGGTTTTGGAAACATACTGCTCGCCCGCATCCCAACCAGCGCCCCCGGCGCTTTTAATTTCGATAGGACCGGCAATCGTTTTGGTCGGGTTTACGCCGGCTTCGTCAATGCCCGGTACAGCAGTTGCCGAGACTCCAATACACAGCAGCGTACTCAGCATTATCACAGACAGAAGTATTGCTAGAATTTTTTTCATTTCTCTCATCCTTTCTGTTTTCCTATTGTTGCTGCTTTCAGTATACAAAACCATAAGCGCGAAATCAAGGGAACAAACGCGTCCTTTTAAGGCACCTTTTCACATTTATAATAAACAGCATTCGCTGTTAATATGAAAAATATATAATTTTTCTTCGCTTTTTAATACCCTATATGAAAAAGTAGTCTTTTCTTGGTATTGGAACAATTGCGCCGCTTTCATCGCTGTGCGTAAAAGGCGATCAGGACTTTTTTTTCGGTTTGAGAACCGCCACGCCTATACAGACCAGCACGATGCTCAGCACAATCACAACTCCCGCCACAATAAAGACCGTATACAGAACGCTGTTCCCGGTACCGTTCAGCGTTGCTGTCGGTGATGTTTCCGAAGACAAAGGCGCCGTGGTAAGCGTTGCGTTGTTTTCACCGCTTGTTGTCGGAGCAGCTTGAACAAAGGTCGGTGTATTCTCCGGGAGTGATGCTGCACCTTCCATCCATTCCACCATTGCGCATACCAGTTTTGCATGATCCTTCACGTTGGGATCCTGCGGATTGTTAATCGCATACATGACCTTGCCATCCGCGCTGAACGCCATTGCGTTGCTGTATCCGCCATGATCCAGACTCGTGCGGTAAGGGATAACATGCGGCGTTGTGCTCCAGGTTTTTCCCTTATCGGTGCTCAAGAAATAGTCAGTACCGGTTTTGCTGCTGCCCATACGCATAAACGTACCGCTGACAATCAGCGTACCATCCGCACCGCCAACCGGTGTCCAAGCACAATACGGCGCAGAGCCCATGGCCTTTCCATCCACGCTGACAATTTCCGTTCCCAACCATTTGGGATCGCCCCAATCCAGTCCATCTTTAGAGGTGCGATACGTGACCGGATTATTGTTTTTGATTTCGTCATTGACCATCTCGTAGGTCATGAAATATGTGCCGTCGCCCAAACGTGTCACCACCGGCATGCCGGGTCGATCAGACTGACGCTCGGAAGCAACCACATCCACCGCCTCTCCCCAGGTGCGCCCATCCGCGGATACCTTATATACGATTTTCTGTGAATGTACAGTATTTTCCGTTGAATCGGAATAATAGCATACCAGCCGTCCATCGTCCAACTGAATCAGAAATGGCTCCCACACACCGGTCTCCAGGCCGCCGCCAACGGCAATGGTCACACCCTTTTCAAAGGTTTCACCGCCATCCTTACTGGCATACAATCGAATCGCCGACTGTTTGGCATGCGCGCTGTCAATCGAACAGGCGGCCAAAAAAATCGTACCGGCCGGATACTCCCCGCACGCGGCAGGCAGTTCAAACAAGGTCGGCTGCCATTCAGAGCTGATTGCAGCCACCGTATCCTGTACAAAATTGATCTGAACCCATGTTTTTCCCTGATCTGCACTGCGGTAAATGGGATAGCCGGGCTGATAGGTCTCCAAACCGGCAGTGGCTTCTTCGCTGGTCGCCAGCAATACGTTGTTCTGTCCCAGCTGCGAGTGCTGCAGCACGATAACGCGGGGATACCCGATGCCGCAGCCCCACCACAAATCGCCGGAATAGGCTATGTCCGTTTGATATTTCGCGGTCAGTATAGTTTCCCCCGATACACGGCACGCTGAAAATATCAATACCAATAAAGCGATCATCCCCCCGCCAAAACGGGACATAACAGTTTTTTTCATCCGATTTCCTCCTCACTCATGGCGTCCGTACTGACGATGGCCAGACGGATCTCGGCTTTTCCGGGATGATTCGCATCCGGCACATTGTTTACAGCATACAGCTTTGTACCATCCTCAGAAAAAGCAAAACTATTGCTGTATGCATACCCATTCGCCGGATGCGGCAACGGATGGCCGGTGGTGTGCCAGGTGTGCCCCTGATCGTGGCTGATAAAATATTCCGAACCGGTTTTGCTTTCACCGGTGCGCATGAACGACGCGCTCACGACCAGCGTATGATTCACCGGCGAATATCCGCAAAACGGTGCAGAACCCATCGTTTTTCCATCAACGCTTTCCAGCAAAGTACCCAGCGAGGTCGTATCGCCCCAATCCAATCCGTCCGGCGAACGCTTGTAATGAATAGGATTGCCGTCCAAACCGACTACCTCGACCACCATAAAATACGAACCGTCTTCCAGACGGGTAACCACGGGCATTCCGGGGCGATGCGTCGGATCGGAAGAAGCGATCACGGTTACCGGATCACTCCAATGATAGCCGTCCCGTGTAGTTTTGTACATGATTTTTTGACTGTACATCTCCGCCTGACTTTCATCGGAATAGTAGCATACCAGCGTATTATCATCCAGCAAAATCAGGAAACCCTCCCAGACTCCGTGACCAACCCGATTACCATGGTTATAGTTCCCGCCCTGTACGACGCTGGACAGCCACGACCATGTATACCCACCGTCGCGGCTTGCATACAGCTGAATAATGCTGTTGTCCTCGTCAATAGAAGTGCCGAGCAGCAGGATGGTGCCCGCCGGCAGATCACCGCAGGCACGAGGCAGTTCAAACAAGGTCGGGTTCCAGATCGGCGACAGACCGCTCACTTCCTCCCGTACATGTGCGATTTTTTCCCATGTACACCCATCATCGGCACTGCGTAAAATCCAAAAGCCGCACAACTGATCCGGCACACGATTTTCCTCATAAGTCGCCAGCAAAACGCCCGGCTGCCCATGCAAAGGCAAAATACGCGCATACTGCACACCGATTCCGGCGGCATTAGCCGGCGGTCGTACCACCAAAGTCGTTGATTCCACTCTCATTTTTTATTCCTTTCTGCTGCGACGAAAATATCGCGTAAACGTTACGGCCATCACGACACCGCCGGCTGCAATCATCCCCAGACCGATTAACGTTAAGGGTAAATCCCACGGGTTCGCCGCTGCGGTATCCGCTGTCTGGGTGGTCACAGGCAAGCTGTTGGGCAAGGAGCTTGTGTAGGCGCTGGATGCGCTTCCGACGGTGTATGTAGTGCTCGTGTTTGTTGCTTCGGACGGCGCCGCTGTCGAACCGCCGTGGGAGCGATGTGCAGTCGTACTGCTTCCTTGCGTGCGGCTTGTCGTACTTCCCGAGCTCGTTGCAGTCGTGACATTGGAAGAAAACGCCGGCTGATTTTCCGGCAGCGAGGCTGCCCCCTGCACCAGTTCAACCAAGGCAAATTCAATGCGTGCCCGTGCATTTCGTCCTTCCGCCGGTGTCACCCCGTTCGGATCCGTCGGATTGTTCAGAACAAAAAGCAGCTTTCCGTCTGCCGACAGTGCCATGGGGCTGCTGTAACCGGCATAACGCTGGTCGTACGGAATCGGGTGAGCAGTCGTGCTCCAGCTCGCACCGTAATCCGTGCTGACGAAATAATCCGTTCCCGTTTGACTTTGACCGCTGCGCATAAAGGTACCGCCGACAAAGAGTGTTCCGCAGCTGCCTCCGACCGGCGACCAGATACAATACGGCGCAGAACCAAGCGTTTTACCGCCGCTGGCGAGTATCGTGCCGGTTGAAGCAACATCGCCCCAGTATTTTCCATCGTTTGAAAATTTGCAACAAATCGGGTTGCCGTTACCGGTTTCGTTGTTCACCAGCTCATACACCATGAAATAGCATCCATCACCCATTCGCGTGATGATCGGCATACCGGGGCGATCGCTTTGTTTCGGTGAAGCTATTACATCCACCGGATGACTCCAGGAACGCCCATCCAGACTGCTGCGATAAACGATTTTTTGGCTGTGCGCCAAATTTTCAGTGGAATCGGAATAGTAGCAAAGCAATTCGCCGTCCACCATCAATAAAAACGGCTCCCACACGCCGGTCTCCAAACCGCCGCCGACCGCAATCGTAGATAAAAAACTCCAGCTATATCCGCCATCGGTGCTCTGATACAGCTGTAGGCAGCTGTGTTGGCTGTGTGCGGCATCCACCGAGCATCCGGCAAGCAGAATCGTTCCCTTCTTTAAATTCCCGCAATCCTCCGGCAACTCATATAAAAACGGCTGCCATTCCGCCTGCTGCGACGAGGTGTTTACCGGATCATAAACCGTTGTGATATATGACCATGTTTTTCCGAGATCCGCACTGCGATAAATCGGATACCCGGGCGAGCCGGGGCCAATCCCGGCCTTGCCTTCTTCAAAAGTAGCTAAAAAGACATTGTTTTCGCCGCGGGTGCTGTTGTGCAATTGCAGCAGACGCGGATATCCTACGCCGCTCCCCCACCATCCGGCAGGCACCTTATCCCGCACCACAGAGCTTCGCAGCGGAGAAGCGGACAAAGCCGCCGCTGTTCCGATCAGAATCCCCGCTGTCATAACGACTGCCAGCAATCTTCTCATTCCCTGTTGAAACGTATTTTGCATGAGTGATTCCTTTCTATGGCAAGAAAAAACGTCGGCCACGACTTGCGCAGTCGGCGTTTTCTCAGCCCCTTTGGGACGCTTATGATTCTGTTGTATCCGTTGGCTTCTTTCCGGCTTTTCTCAGGATCAAAGCGGCTGCCACAGCGCCGCCCATAATCAGGACACCGCAGATCACCAACACAATCGGAAGAGCAGCATTGGGATTAGTGTCCGCCTGCGTCGCTTTTGTCGTCGTTGAAGCGGCGGACGACGCATTTGTCGCAGTGGCCGTGCCGCCGGATGTTTGCACCGGGGACTCCGAAACCGTTGTGTTCTCCGACGCATCAGAGGCAGCCGTGCTATCGCCGTTCTGAACGGATACGGTAGTGGCACTGTCGCCTCTATTTTCCGTGGTAACAGTCGTGTTCGGCGTATCCGTCGACATGCCGGGAATGGACAGCTTTTTGGGAGTCGGATCGGCTTTGTTAACAATGGAAGGCGCTCCGATCTCCATGTTCGACAGAACCGTGTTGCCAGCCCAGGATTGCCACTGGAAATCACCGGACGGTACATAGTTTTGCGCCGTATCAATGGTTGCCTGCAATGTCGGCACAGAGGGCATGGCGGTGCCGGCTTTATAGAACCACACTTTCACGTTGTTTTCGATCATCTGGATTTTCACACGATAGGTAACGCCGATTTCAAACGTAAAATCTACATGCGCCAACGGCTTGTCAAAAATGCCGCCCGCATACAAGCCTAAACCCGGCTCTACCTTCTCCGATACCGAAGAACCGATCATCATCAGCATATAGCTGTCCCATTCGTTTTCCTGACGGCTGCGAAACATCGCCCGATCCTGAATCCACTCGTTTTTTAGGGTGGTATAATCGAATGACCACCCGAAGTCGGTCATATAAAAATCCTGCACTTCTCCCTGCGCCGGCGGCGCGGTAATCCCATTTTTGGTACGCAACAGCATGTTGGAATCCAACATGGTATCTCCCTTGCCGTCGACATAATCCGGCGACATCAGGCTTCCGCCCTTATCGGCGATACAATATAATGTGCCTTCCGCTTCATTGTACTGAAATTTTGAACCGCGACCGGAAGTTCCCTCTCGTACAAACCAGGACAGCGGATCGCTGGTAATCGCCGCCTGTGCCGGCAATGCGAGGATCGCCGCCAGCAGTGTAACCGCACTAAGCCATACTGCCAAACGCTTTTTCATGTTTGCTCCTCCTCAGCTATTTTTCTTTTTCACTGCCAGAAAAACGATGACACCGCCGCCGATCAGGATAACAGCCGTTGCGGCAATCACAACCGGAATCCACGGAAAAACGAAATCATTATTTACGGTCGTTGCACCGGACGTTGTTGCAGCCGTCTCCCCGCCTACGGTAGTGCTCGTCGTGGTCGCCGCGCTTGTCGGCGTGGGGTCGGGGCCGTTGCCGGTATACCCAACGACTTTCAAATCGTCTACTGAGAAGTTCGCTCCCCAGGAGCAAAATGCGATAGTGCCGCCCTGAAAACGGTTTTCCTCATCCGTCATGTACACGCACAACTTATCGTTGACATACACCGAAATCTTGTTGGCGCGGCGGCTCATCTTAACGTTGTACCAAATGCCGTCGTTAAACTCAAAGCCTTCGTTCTCCATTCCCTCCACCAGCGGATTGTTCAAATCATTCAAGCCGATATCGTTTTCTTTGATTGCGATCTTACCGCGCCATTGCCACATCTCAAACATGTAGCAGGCATTCTCCCATTTGCCGTCTTGCGCGACTGTGCATATCTTGATCCAGTTATGATCCGGATTTTTGATATAATCCGGGCGTACCCGCAACGTGTAATCCCAGTCGCCCTCCATGTTCAGCGCCAGCGATCCATCCTCCGCCATAGGTCCCCAAAAATGCAGATAACCATTTGCCTCATCCCCGTTATTGGTTACCAACTGCAAAAACTTATTGCCGTTTTCCTCCACGATAGAGCTCGTACCGTCATTTTCGGGATTGGTATTGATAAACTCGTTTTTTCCGCTTTCAAAATTCTGCTCATACAGCACTTGTCCGGCATTCTCTGCCGCTGCCGCCATCGGCAGTATAAGGCTCATGGACAGCGCGGCTATTCCAGCCAGCGCCAACGACCGCTTTTTCATGTTCGTTTTCATCCTTTCACCGTGTAGATTCGTTATTCTTTGTTGGCAAGATCAATATTTGCCTGCAAAATCGGCGCATATTTTTCCACCGTGCTGGACCATGGGGTTTCAAACAATCCGACATCGCTCCACATGTTCCACATGCCTTCATCCGACGCCCAGTTGCCGATGCTCGCCTGCTGCGAAAACGCGAGCGTAAATTTGGAAGAATTCATTTCATCCTGCAGCGCAAACATTTCATCCGTATAGCCATACAGCGTCTTGTTCTTTTCACGCAGACGCGCACGCTGCGTTTCATCAATCGCCAGATAGCGGCATACCGACAGATAGGCCATCGCTCCGCCGGGGTTGGCGCAGTTGGCGCCTACCCACGAGGTTTCGGCGCGGCCGCTGACATAGTATTTATCGGTACCGTCCACTTGCGGCGAGGGCGCAAATTCAATTTCACCGGATTTAATCTGCTCGCCCAAAGTCCCCATCAACCATGCCTCATACCACAGCATCGCGGTCTTTTTGGCATTAAAGTCCGCAATCACGTTGTATGCCATCAAACGGCTGTTGTCTACTGCGCTGCTGGTATTATACAAAAAATCAAAATACGGATTAAGACCCGGATCGCGCAGATTCATAACCCATTTCCCATTCTCATCCTTTTTAACCAGATCTGTACCAACGCAGTTCCATGTTTCTCCCGGATGCATTGCTATACCGTACATATCCACCAAGCCATCGCGATCGCTGTCGATCGTAACCTGTTTCATAAGCTCGCGCAGATCGGATAGCTTCCATTGACCCGCTTTATATTTTTCCAGCGGCGTCTGGAGCCCTGCATCGGTAAACACATTTTTCCAGTAGTATATGTAACTGTTATTGATTGCCTCGTGTACGCATAGGTAATATTTTCCGTTATAGGCAAACTGATCATTGATCTCTTTTGCACCAGACCACAAAGGATCGTTGAAATCAATGTAGCTGCTCATATCCTGTACCAAATTTTGTTTAATAAAATTATTGTAATCCTGTGGCCGATAGAAAATCAGTTCAGGAGAATTGCCACCCAAGACTAAAGAGGCCGCTTTCGTCGGCAGCTCATCATAGGTCGTACGAACAATCTCCAACTCACAATTGTAATTCTGTTTCAGCAGTGTATTCACTTCATATAAATATTCCTCTTGATTCGTCAAGGCGCTTTTGCTGTTCCAACACAGCCACTTAACCGTCGGAGCGGAAATCGTATATTCCGGGAGCTTCAACTCAGCAGCCGTACCGCTTCCGGCTTCACTGCTGCTGTCGCTTGTTGCATTGCCGCAAGCGGTCATTAACGTGAACAAGGATATTGCCAATAAAACTGCTAAAACTCTCTTCATCTTCTGCATCTCCTTTAGTATCACTCAAATTTGTAAACACTAGCAACAATAGGTTTCATTCCGAGCATCCGGCATCGCCCTCCGACTCATTGCTTTTTTAAGCAACTAGTTAGAAGCTCTTCATGAACTAATTTCATATTAGCAGAGGTGCCTGATTTTGTCTATATATTTTTACTAGTTTTAAATCGCAAAAACACTACTTTTTAAGTACATCTTTTATCAGATTTTTTTCAACTCTTTTTTGTAACCAAAGGATAGCGTGCAAAGCATGAAGATACAAAAAAGCCATCTGATGCCGATTCTTGAACGGCATCAGACGGCTTAAAATAAATTTTAATAAACCATGCTTTTGAGACTAGCGTAAATTTTCCCAGATTTGAAGCGATTCCCGCATATAGTTTCCGACATTCATCTTGTAAACCGGTTCCAGAACAGACGAGACCAAAACCTGCTCCGGCGTACCGATCGCTTCGATCTTTCCGCCATTCATAAGCAGAATACGCTCGGAGAGTCTTACAGCAAGATTGATATCGTGAAGAACGCCGATAATGCTTTTTTCGCTCTCCTTGGCCCAATCTTTTAAAAAATCGATCAATTCGATCTGAAAATATAAATCCAAATGATTGGTCGGCTCGTCAAGAAGAATGATTTCCGGTTCCTGCACCAGCGCTTTGGCTAAGAGCACCCGCTGAAGTTGGCCGCCGGAAAGCGTCATGATGCTCTTTTCCCGTATATCCAGCAATCCCACTGCCTGCAAAGCCTGCTCAACGGCCTCCCGGTCACTCTTGTCAAAATCGGATAAAAGGCGCTGCTTTTTTTTGGCGTACCGCCCCATCATCACCGTGTCATAAACCGAATAATCAAAATAGAGCGTCGTGATCTGGCTGAACAGGGCGATTTTCCCCGCCAGCCGTTTGCGGTTCATATTTTTAACCGATTCATTATCAATTTGAATGTCGCCGCAGAACGGAATAATATTGGCAATCGTGCGAAGCAAGGTCGTTTTTCCGCAGCCGTTCGGCCCGATAATGGACAGATTTTCGCCCCTTGGCACCTGAAAGGAGACACCGTGTAAAACGTCGTGTTCATCATAGCCGGCGGTCACGTTTTGTACGCTAAGCATTCTTTTTACCGCCCTTTCCATGAAAATAGAGGTAAATGAAGAAAGGGGCTCCGATCGCGGCGGTGACCGCGCCGACCGGCAATTCGACCGGTGCAGTCACCGTACGCGCGACCAGATCGCACAGCGTCATAAAAATACCGCCCATAATCGCCGCAGCCGGAATGACCAACTTGTGCTGTGAGCCAAAAATACGGCGCGCCATATGGGGAGTGAACAAATCCACAAAGCCGATAACACCGGCGATCGAAACAGCACAGCCGGTGAGAATGGCGCTGACAGCCAGCAGCAGCCACTTCACCTTCAGAACGTTCACGCCGGACGCTTTGGCCTGTTCTTCTCCGAACGTCATCAGATCCATCTCACGCGAAAAATACAATACCGTGAGGATCCCGATAAGCGCGATCGGAAACAGCAGTGTCGGATGCATCCAATCCTTGAGGGCAAAGCTGCCGAGCTGCCAAAAGGTGATTTGTTGGGCAGATTTTTTGGCAAAGGTCATGATGAACGCAATAATCGCGTTGGCGAACATGGAAAACGCCATACCGGTTAGAATGATCGTCATATTGCTCAAGGATTTATCCAGTTTGGCGGCCAGGGCAACCGCGGCAAAAACCGTAAGGAGACCAAACGTCAGCCCAAAAAACGGGAGCGTTAAAACACCGAAAAAATTCACTCCCAATAAGATGGCGATACTGGCGCCCACGGCGGCTCCCGAGGAAATGCCAAGCGTATACGAGGATGCCAGCGGGTTGCGCAGGACCGACTGTGTAAGCACACCGCTGACCGACAGCATCCCGCCGACGATGAATGCCAGCAGCGCGCGCGGCAAACGGATATTCAGCAAAATGACGGCATGGGATTCCGGCGGCGGAACAGCAAACTCCGCGCCGAAAAGCCGGGAGGCGACGATTTTGAAAATATCCGACGGTGCAATAAAAACGCTTCCTAACCCGACCGCCAACAACAAAATCAGCAAAGCGGCAACAATTAAAATCAAAAATTTGATCGCTTTACGCATTTACGCAACATCAGTCCTTATACAGATCCGGATAAACGGCCTTGGCCATTTGCTGCAACGCTTTAATAATGTTGTGCGACGGCAGAGAGCTGGCGTTATTATCAATATAATAGACCTGTTTGTTTTTCACCGCTGCGATACCGCTCCAATTGCTCCGAGACAGCACATCGCCCACCGGATCCGCCATATAGCCGGCATTGGTGAAGATCACGTCCGGATTAGCGGTGATCACCGCCTCCTCCGATACGGAGATCCAGCTGGACTGGTCGGCAAACACGTTTTTGACGCCCACAATTTCGATCATCTCATTGAGGAACGTATCGGTCCCGAAGGTATACAGCGCCGGTTCCGAACCGATCTCAAAATAAACGGTCTTTTTCTCCGTAACAGAGGCCACCGCCTGCTTGATCTTGTCAATTTCGCTCTGCATCGAGTTTACAAAAGCCTGCGCTTTCTCGGTTTGTCCGGTTACGTTGCCGATGAAGAGGATGCTTTTCTTGATTTCTTCGACACTGTTGGCGGACGGAATTTCTGCAACGCAAATACCGGCGTCCCGCACAGGTTTAAAAACATCTTCGCCGTTCAAATTGCTCATGCCGCTCACGAACACCACATCGGCATGTTGCGCGATAATTTGCTCGGTATCCGGCGTCATCTGGTCAAACTGCGGCACATCCGTCGGCGCACCCTCGATCGACGTGGAATACGTATCAATCGCCACCAGCTTATCCGCCAACCCTAAAGCCACGAGAATATCGGTGTTGGAAGCGGCCAGAGAAATGATCTTGTCCGCTTTTTGCGGAACGGTAATGGGGTTGCCCGCCAGATCTTCCGTAATTTGCGGAACGGTGCTGGAGGTCGAGGTGGTGGTTCCGGCAGAAGAGGAGCCGGAGGAGGAATTGTCTTGTGTGTTTTGACAACCGGCCAGGCTGGCTGCCATCAGGGCAGCGGCAAGAAATGCAATAAGGCTTTTTTTCATTTGAATACGCTCCTTTGTGTGATGTTTGGACTGCAAAAACAAGGACTTTGCGAGTTCCACCTTTTCAACAGGAAAAGATCCCTGTCCGATAGGCAGACAAGGATCTTTTAACAACGCACAACAGAAAAGCACCGAGACATTTTCCCGGTTCTGTTCAGCATATTGACAATCCAAGTCTTATAACCTGTAAGACATGTATGGATCTTCGTATCGGCAGGTCTTACGACTTAGACATCCGGCATTGCTTTCGCCTTCCCGGAAAAAACCAGTGGCATTTGAAAGCAACTACGTCAATACGTCAGCAGGACTGTTCAGGATTCGCACCTGATTCCCTATTCTTGCAAGTATACTTGCAAACCGATACGCCTATTTGAATTGTATTATATCAAGAGCGATCGAAAAAAGATAGCAATATCTTTCTATTTTTTGTATTTTTCATCGCAATATACGGTTGATCGCTCTCTTTATAAGGAGTATACACCTTTTTTCGCAAAACTGCAACCGTTTTTCTGCATTCAAGCACATTTTCTGCATTCAAGCACATTTTTATTGCTTTTACACCGATCGGTGCGCTATAATAGGCGTATTGAAGGCAAAAAAACGATCGCCGCAAAATCGCGATTATAAAGATCAAGGAGAAAAAACGATGATACCTCTGGGGATTTTTGCATGGTTTGGTTATGAATTACCGTTAACCGAATCGTTACCGCGGATTCGTGCCGCCGGTTTTGACCAGGTACTCCTGTGGTGGGGAGAATTTGAGGGGGATATCCCGCTCATGAAACAACCGGATACCGTACGGCGTCTGGGGCTGGAGGTGGAAAACGCCCACGCGCCGTTTCAAGGCTGCAACGCCTTGTGGCTGGACGGGTTGGACGGAGACGCCTATGCGGAGCATTTGACCCGCTGCATCCACCAATGCGCCGACACAGGCGTCCCCACCTTAGTCGTGCACCTGACCGATCTGGCGCATCCCCCCGCCTGCAGCCGGTACGGTATAGAGCGGCTGAAGCGTGTGGTGGAAACAGCCGAACAGTGCGGCGTGATGTTGGCGTTTGAAAATCTGCGGCATACGCCGCATTTATACGCAACGATGGAGACATACAACTCTCCTTGCGTGGGTTTCTGTTATGACAGCGGGCATCACAACGGCTGGTGTAAGGACGCACCTTTTTTGGAAAAATTCGGCTCCCGTCTGGCCGCGCTGCACCTGCATGATAATGACCGCACGGCCGATTGGCACAGTCTCCCTTTTGACGGGAACATTGATTGGCCGGCTCTGGCTAAAAAGCTGGCCGCAACCGGCTATCAGGGCGGCGTCTCGCTGGAGGTGCAGGCTTCCGACAGATATAGGGATAAAATGGATGCGGAGACGTTTTTGCAGCATGCTTATGAGGCGGCGGCAGGCGTCCGCCGCCTGATGCAAAACAGCGCCCGCAGCCAATAAAGCATCGCTTAGTCAGCAGACATTCAATCGTGAAAACCGCACTTTCCCGGAAACTTCACAGGGGCGGCTGCAAACGGAGAACTTTCTCCTTTGCAACCGCCCCTGTATGATTTAGATGCATACCTTGAAAATTGCCTTTTTCAAAAGTGCGGGCTGTTCTACACAGCAGTTCGGATTATGAGCGTCGGAGGGATACAGAATATAAAAATCCCCTGCGCCAAAACAAACCGTTTGACTGTTTGCGCCTTCCGCATAAAGACAAAAATCCTCTTTTTCATTATAAGGCTCGGTAACATTCAGACCATCTATCGCCTCGTACTGCATACACTCCCTGCCGCTCAAAATATAGTGGACATCGATATGCTGTCGATGAGCTTCAAAAGCGCCCTTCTCCTTTGGATGGGTCATCATCTCTACCACTTTCAGTACCACACGAGAACCATCCAACTGTTTCTCCCCTACCGGTGCCTGTTCGTCCAAGGATTTCATAGCCTCCACAACGCTGGCTGGCAGAAAACGGTCGTGTTTCTCTTCATACAACTGCTTGATATTGCCGGCTACCATACATGTTTTCCTTCCTGTTATGGGATAACGGAAAAAGCATCAAAATCTCCACTGCGTTTCCGCTTTGTCAATTAACCGTTTGGCATCTTCCATGTCCATTTTGGGGAAATTAAAAAATATGCCTTCCGGTCCTACCGCTTTGACGATCTGATCCGCATGATAAATTGCTTCCTCCAACTCATACATTTTCAGACCGATCCACAATCCCTTCCCATGCTCTTTGACCGTTTTATAGAGCGGGAACCATTTTTCGCTGCCGGTCTGGTCGTTGCCAAAGCCCGGCGTCCACTGCAAAGCGTCCAGCTTATCCAGCTTCATAATGGCGTCCACATGAACCAGACAATCCGGTCCATCCAAATGGTAGAGGGTGTTTTTGATTTCGTCGCACTGCCGCGCCAAAGACGGCAGAATATATTCCTCGTACTGAGAGGGAGACAGCAGTGCTGAACAGTCGCACTGGAGTTTGGCGGTCTTTCCGGTTCCCAAAATATTAAACGCCGTATAACTGCAGCAGTCCCGCTCCGTCTTGACGATGTTATAGATCGGATCGTAATACTGCATATACGTATCCTCGATATTTTTCAACGCCAAACGAAGCTCGTCCGGATAATCGTAAAAATCGAAGCAGCAGGTTTGGGAATCCCGCATAGAACATAAAATATCAATATTCTCGACAATATCCGGGATACACACCATCAGATCGCTGTTTTTTGCCAGCTCTACCTGCCGCCGAAGAATTTCCTGATGCCGCACCCACCAGATATTGTCCGGATCATAATGCAGCGGAAGCGCCTGTGTATAGTCCTCGATACAAGGCTGAAACCAGATGGTATCCGGTGCAAATTTCGGACTCGCCCCCAGATAAAGCGCCATGGAGCCCGCGCCCAAATTCATGGAAAACTGCGGAAAAGCCTCCGCAACCGGTTCATAAGCGTTATACTCATTCATGATCCGGGCATAATTCTTTTCCACATTCAGATAGGAATCGGCATCGTCGTCGAAAGGCTCCACCGTATATTCTTCAAACAACGGTTTTTCCCGTTTAGCTAAAATATTGAGTAAAGGTCTGCCGGTATTTTTGTGCTGAAACCAGTCATCAAACCGTTCAATGGTTTCGTCCCAGTTTTTTTTGAATTGAATCTGTGCCATGCTGATTCTCCCTCTTACCTTGTCAAAGCAATCCTGCTTTTTCACGTTCAATGACCACGCACCTGGCCCGCTGCTGATTGTGATAGGCTTTTTCCACCCGCTCGCTTTTGCCGTAACCGATGTACAAGGTATCCTTCAACGCCAAAATGGATGGATCCAAAATCTGATTCACGTCATAAGACCAGTCATGAGCCTCGCTGTTGATTTTATCTACGGTCAGCCGTTCCCGCCACTCCAAGCCATCCGTACTTTCCAGCAGCACCAAATGCGTTCGCGGAAAAAGGCTGCCTTTGGCATAGGGATGGTTCTTGACATACACAAGGAAATAGCGTCCTGCCTGCCGCGGATCCTCCGCAATGCCAAAGGAGGACATGGCGCAGGGAAACTGCGGCATCGTATAAAAGCCCGTAAACGTCTCACCGTTATCAAACGAGTCCGTATAGCAAATACAGCCGAAAGAATTGCGGGTATAAAACATCCGCAGCCGCCCATCGCTGCAGCGGATCACCTTGGATTCTGCCCAAGAGGAATTCGGAGCGGATTCAAAATGGGGGTATATGTTTCTGGTATCGCCGCGCGAGGGACACCACTCTCGCCCGCCATCGTCGCTGTAGTATACCTTTGTATAATGCCCCATGATGCGGCCGTCCACATACCGGCGTACCACCAGAGGCATGAACAAGCGGGTGTGCCCGTTCTTCATGGCAATCTCCGTCATGGAAGAAACGTGAAACAACACCAGCAGCCGCCCTTCCTCATCGTACAGACCGTCCTCCGAGAGAATGCGTCCGATTGTATTCCACTGCTTCATGTCCGGGGAAAACTCGACCGAGGTATCTGCCAAAACCTGCAGATACCCTCCCGCAGCTAAGCGGTGAACGGTACTGTATCCCCCTGTCCGATTCACTCCGGCATAAGCACCGGAAGTATCCCGCGTAAACCACAAGCCCCGGTTGTCCGAGAGATACACCCGCCGGTCGGATACGCCTAAAACGGTACCGTCAGGCAACTCCTCAAACTCCATATAATGCGAATACTCGTCCGGAATCACGCAGAGCTCCCGCACGCCGTCCGGTATCGGCCGGCCGGATGGCAGAGCACAAGTGAGTTTCTGAAGAGCGATCGGACAGCCGTCGCTGAATAGACCTATCCGCCCGCATCCGAGCTGAGTCGATTGCGAAAAATGCACCAATTGCGTGTGATTGATCTCCAAAGTAACCGAATCTCGCTGCGCCTGTAAATGTATAGCAAGCCAGGTATCCGTCGGAAGCGTGGTTCCCGATAATACCCAGTTTCGTTCCGAAGGAAAATCGACCCCTTTGGCGGCGTCTATAAAAAAGGCGCCTTTTTCAAAGGAGTAACCGATTTTTACACCGCTGTTTTCATGCGCATACCGAATCAGGAAGCCGCCCTCGCCCATGTTGGAATGGGGAGAGAACTTGACGCTGGCATACAAATCAACCGTTTCTTCAAAGCAGTGGAGCGTAGCCGCCGTATAGGTTTCGGCACGCAGGATGCCGAAAGCGCCCGTCTCTGTGACGCCCCATTCTGCTTTTTGACGGTCAAACTGCCAGTAACGCGGCCCATCCGGCCCTCTGAAATCCTCACAGGAAAAACTGGCCGGCGTTATGACCTCCGGCGCCGCTTTTGACGGCTCCATCGGAATGCCCCAAACTTCAAAATTTGCAAAGCTGTTGTCGCCCGATGCGATACGGAACCCGGCGGTGCCGCGGGAAAAACGATACAGAGGATCGGCATCCTCCCAGTCGAATACAGGGATACCATCCACCTGGGCGTGCAAATGAAATGTCTCGCTGTACAGCGTAATAGAATGCCAGCTTCCCGGACGACTATCCAGCCCCAGAGCGGTCAGATTGACGGGCGGGCACACCGGGTCGTAAAAAGAAGCGCTGGCATAGCTGCTTTTGGACAATTCCGCGTATAATGCGGGAGTGTCCTCGGATTCTGTCCGAAGATAATAGAGCCGAAGCAGATACCCGCCCTCATAGCTCCAACAAGTTACAATGCCGCTGGAGGAAAGCGGCGAATCCAACCGGATCCGGCTGGATACCCGCCGGATTTCGCCGATTCCCTCCTTACGGTACATCAAATTCGCTGCGGTACGCAGGGAAGGATCGTTTTTGACCCGCCAGTAACGGCACACGCCGTCCCGCCGTTCCCATCGTCCGAAGCCGGCGCCCACCTGCGTGGTCCACCCCGGCTCTTGACGCGAAAAATCATCCTGAAACAAAAGCGAACCTTCCATCGGCGTACCTCCTGAAATTAAGCTTCCGGCAGCTCTTCCTTTTTCACAAGCAGAAGATGGCCGGCAACAGCCGCCAAGCTGATGGCTGCCAAAAGCAGCGGCAGGGCGATCGGTGAAACAGAACCGGTATCTACGTTATGCATGGTGGTCGTGGTGCCGGTTTGCTCGCCGCCGGCAGTCGTAGTAGAAGAGCCGCTGGGTTCTGTCGGAGTAGTGGGCGCTCCGCCGCCCAGTTTCTTCACCTCGATATTGCTGCAATACGAGGTGTAACCGTTGACACGGAAACCGATACTGCCGGTCGGACAAGAATCCGCAGAAGCGGTGATCACTTCTTTGCCGTCCAGATAGCAGGTGATGTTGCTGCCCTCCACGGTCATGGACATGTGATAGGCTTTGTTCGGCTCCAGATCCATATCCACCTGGGCCAGCGCTTTCTTTGCCTTCCGATCATACAAACGGACATATTTTTTGCCGTTGGTCTGGAAGCAGATACCGTACTCATACCCATTGGAAAGGCCGGTAGTCCGCGCTACCAGACAAAGCATATAGGTGGAAAAATTACCGGTCACCTGATCGGATATGAATACATCCGCGTCTACCGTATAATCCGTCAGCGATGTGTACGCCGGCTTGCCGTTCAGATAGCAACCGGTAATTTCGCTGGTCATCTTCAGCTGACCATCCACGATCTCCGGCAGATCTGAACTCCAGCCGCGGTCGGTAAGGGCGTTTTCAGCGGTGAAATATTCCTTGAAATAATAGCCTTCACCAAAGTCCGTTTCGTTGCCGTCATCCACTTTTGTGTAAGGGAACACCACCACATTATCATAGCCCACCAGCACGCCGCCGGTGCGCAGACCGACGCTACCTTTACGAGTAGCGTCATCCGCCACCTCGATGAGCAGACTGCCATCCACCGAGCAGCGAATCGTCTCACCGGTGTGAGCAATCTTCAATCGGTAAATGTTCCCCGCCTGCACGGCAAAATCCTGTCGTTTCAGCTCTGTCTTCGTATTGCGGTCATATAAGCGCACATAGGTATCGCCCGCTTGCGTAATACATAAGGAAAACTCGTAGCCATCGTCCTTACCGCTGGTCTTGGTAACGATTCCGGCGGTATTGGTTGCCAGCGAACCCGCAAACTGAGCGGAAATGGAAACATCCGCTTCCAGAATATACTGATTCCAATCGGCGGCACCTGTCAACTGATTGAGGTAAAGCATCTGCTTGCCCTCGTCAGTACTGGAGGTTTCAAAAAAGGCGTGCCCGTCTTTCAGCAGCGGGGAGTTGCTGTTCCAGCCTTTTTCGGTCAGCGTTTTGTCGCCGGAAAAGCTCTCGGAGAACAGAGCATTGTCCGGTATCTCTTTTTCCGAAGGCTGGAACCAGCTGTAGTCAGGCTCCGCGGGCTTGGATGGCTCCGTGGGATCCGTCTCCGTGGTGGTGGGCTCCGTCTTTACCACCACGTTATCAAAATAGGTCTTATTCTTACCGACGGTCAGACCGATGCTTCCCTTGGGATGCGCGTTGTCTGCGTCGATAACCTCCATCACCAGTGCGTCATCAATGTAGCATTTAAAATGGTTGCCAATCGCCTCCACCTTCACGCGATAGGTTCTGCCCAACTCAATCGGAAAAGACGGCGCGTCCACGCCATTTACGTCCTTCAGATTTTTTTTGGCAACCATATTCCGAAAACGCAGCGTAGTTTTGGAAAGATCCTTTGAGACGGACAGACCAAACTCATACCCTTTGTTTCTGCCGGACGAACGAATCGCCACGGCCGATACGTTGGTGGCCTGCAACAAATTCGATTTATCGGCATCAAAGGTCAGATCGGTTTCCACCGTATAATCGGTCCAATTTTTGGCGTCTGCGTTGCCGGACAGATGCATCGTTATCTGGCCGGGAGGAGTCGAATCCGTTCTGAACAACACCAAGCGTCCGTTGTCAAAGCTCAGAGGGCCGGTGGTCTGATACCATACCCAGCCCTTTTCCTTCAGCGCTTCCTCACTTTGATCGGAAAAGTCCTCGCTGAAGGCGACCTCGGTGTGATCCGCGTCCACGGAGAAAATGGAAAGGCTGGTGATGAGGAGTAAAAACGCCATGCACAGCGCAAGCCAGCCTAGTCCGTATCTTTTTTCACTGTTGATTCGCATGAATGTCACCCTTTCCGATATCCTCAGAAAAATTTACCATACAAGTCGTCCAGGAATGCTTTTTCTTGTGCATTTAAAGGTGAAAACGGTCTCCGGGAATTTCCGCAGGGAATTCCTTTTTTCGTCAGTATATATTTGACTGAGCGAATCACATCCGTCCGAATCAGAGCCTCGGTGACCGTGTTGACCTGATGCTGCAAATCTTCCGCCGTTTTCATATCTCCCTGTTGATACGCGGCGCAAATAGCCTTATACTTCTTGACCATGATATTAAACGTACTGCCGATGGCGCCTGTGATTCCGACCGGCAGCGCATTGCACAGCAGTTCGTCGTGGCCATTGAACAATTTTAAATCTGGGAAGTGGCGATGGATTTTTTCCAGTTCAAACAAATCATATGAGGTATATTTCAGCCCCTGAATCTGTTTGTTTTCGAGAATCTTCTTGAGATTATCCGCCGTGAAGGATACCCCGGACAATGACGGAATCGAATACACGATCATGGGCAGGTGCGTCACGGAACAGATGTCGTTGTAATACTGAGCCAACTCATCAAAGCTGTACTTGTAGTAGAAAGGAGGCACACTGGAAACCGCGGACGCGCCCAATTGCGTGGCATATTCCGCCAAGGCTGCCGCTTTGGCAGTGGACATTTCGCCAATGTGGGCAATGACCGGTACCCGACCCGCTGTTTCTTCAATAGCCACCCGCAGAACTTCCCGACGTTCCTCGGTGGTCAGCAAAAAGCACTCACTGGTACTGCCGCCTACATAGAATCCGTCTGCGCCCTCCTCAATCAGATGATTGATCAGTTTCCGCAGAGCTTGAAAATCTACCTGTTCCTTGTCGTCAAATGGTGTGACCAACGCAGGAATAACTCCTTGAATATTCATGAATAACCCTCTTTTTTGCATTTAAGTTTCGCGGCCGCGTGAACAGCCGCCTTTTCCGTGGATACCGCGCCCGGCGCGGATAGACCGGCGACGGGCGCAGTATTCATTAACGATTTTTGCTGTGGTCAACCATTGTTATTGAGCCGTTTTCTTTTTCTTACGAATCAGGATAACCGTAATTACAGCGCCGGCTGCAACAATCACACCGGCCAAAACTCCCAGAATAATCCAGACGGTGCCGTTTCCGAGCTTACCGCCCAAGATACCGGAGGCTTTATCAAAGGTTACATCAATGGTCAGCTCCTGATTCACATTGCTGACCGTAAAGGTGTTGTCCGTGACCGCTGTTTCCTGACCGTTGATCAGAACCTTGGAAACGGCAAAGCCTTCATCGGGCTTCAAGGTAAAGACCTTAGTATCCCCTTCCAGCAGCTTCTTGACCATGGATTCCACGGTACCGCCCTCCGAGATGTTCCAAGTGACTTTGTAACCGCGGACAATGTCGATATCGTAGCTCAGCCGGAAGCCGTTGGGGTGATACAGGGTAATGGTGTGTTTGCCCATTTCCGCCATGTTAGGCTCCTTCAAGAGAGGATACCCGATCATGGACTGCGTCCATGTCCGACCGTTAAAAGCGGTAAAGGTCAGCACGCCGCCGTTCAGGCTGAACAGATCGCCTCTGCCGTACTTTACCTGCGGCAAGGTCGTGATCTCCACCGTCTTGGGGAAGTTACTGTCCGCCAAGGTGGCGTCATTCCACGGTTTCACCGACAGTTTGGATTTTTCCACCCGCACCATCTGGGCGCGCTGCTCGTTGTGGGTTGCCACAGCGCCGGGACCGTATTCCTCATCGGAGCGGCCATAGGACACATAGATATAGTCCTTTGAAATGTACAGGCTGGGATCCAAAATCTGATGAACCGATCCCGTCTTCAGGGAGGCTACCGGGCTCATCCGATCGATGTCCATAAGGAACTCCCAGTTCTTGCCGTCAGTGGATTTTACGAGCGAAAGCCGGGTACGATATTGGAGATCATTTAAAGAAGCCGGGCTGTCGTTGACCCATACCATGTAATACGTGCCTTTCTCATAAGGATCGGCAAACACGGCAAACGAAGATTTAGCGCATTGAAGCTCCGGCACCGGATACATGCCCTGCCATGTTTTTCCGTCGTCAAACGACTCGGTATACTGCATGCATCCATATTCGTTACGCGAATAGTACATCCGCAGGCTGCCGTCGCTGCACTTGATCACCTTGGATTCCGACCAGGATACATTACTGGTCGGCGTATAGTTGGCCACCACGTCGTTGGTGTTGGTCTCCGAAGGCGTCCAAGTCTTGCCGTAATCGTCGCTGTAGTACACCACGGTGTAATGGCCGCGGATCGACGCGCCGTTATAGCGACGGAAAGCCACGGGGAAATACAGCCGGGTGTTACCCTCGGCGGTCTTGGCCGAAGTCATGGTATTCACATGGAACAAAGCCAGCTGGTTGCCGTCGTCGTCAAACTGCTCCGATGTGGGCAGCACCTGACCGATCGTCTCCCAGTTTTTCATATCCTTGGACACCTGCACATACAGTTCATTATACAGAACCTGAATATACATACCATTGTCCATCTTCAGGATGCTGGCATAACCGGCGCCGCACACGGTCTTATAATCCTGACCGGTGATGTTGGTCCAGGTCTGCCCTTTGTCCTTGGACAGGAACTGATATTTGGCAAACACGCCCAGCAGATTGCCGTTTGGCAGCTCTTCGATCTCCAGATAGTTAGAGTAGGTTTCGGGGAATACGGTAACCTCCACCACGCCATCTGTAACAGCGCCGCCGTTTTTGAAGGTAGCTTTAATATCGTCCACATAGAAATCTGCGTTATCGCTGTAGACACCGATCCGACCGAAGCCGCAGTTATCGATCATATCCGGCGAGCTGAGCACCACTTTACCGTCTACCTTAACCTCAATGCTGTGGCCGCTTGCCGCCACCTCGAAGGAATACCATTTGTTTTTCTCGAGAGCAAAAGTCTCGTCGGCATACACCCGCTGGGTATCAAAATCGACGCCCTCGGTGCCCTCCAGATACCATTTGGATTCCTTGAAATCATAACCCGCCCGGACATAAGCCGTATCAGACGAACGGCGGATATAGAAGCCCGCCTTGGCGTTGCTGCGGGTGCCGGTTACTTTAAATTTCGCCGCATATACGGGATCCTCTTCAAAGCCATGGAGCCAGCTGTCGGTATAGCCCGAAACGCCTTTGACGCCGTACACCTTGTTGTCGCCGTCGGCATACACCTTCCACTGATCCTTGCCGGAGGTCTCGATCCAGTGACTGGGGTTTTTACCCGCCGTTTCGTCGTCGAAATTGTCCTCGTAAACGGTCGGTTCAATCTGCGGGACATAGACATTGGCAACGGTTCCCCGCACCTTAAAGTTATCGAACTTGCCGTTGGCCTCGGAATTTCGCAGACCGAAACCGCCGCTGACATACTGGTTGCTGGACATGGATTCATCCTGCGTTATCAAAAGAACGTCGTCTATGTAGACCTTCAGGATTCCCTCCAGCAGTGTCATACGCAGATTGTGCCATTCGTGCGGCTGGATGGTAATATCATAATTGATGGGCAGCACCGATTGCAGCGTGACATGGCCGGAAGCCTGCTTTTTCAGCAGCTGTAAGGTGTAGGTCATGTTGCCATCTGAATCCTTGGTCTTGTTGGTCAAACGGACATGGTAATAGCCGTAGCTGCTGATATTGAAGCCGAAACCGATGTAGCAATCTTCCTCCGACATCATAATATCCGCTTCAGCGGATACGATATTGCCCTCGTAGCCGTTGGGAATAGCCCAGCCGCTTCCCACCAAAGCATAGGTAGCCATATCGTTCAGGTAATATCCGTTGCGGGTCAGCCATTTACCGCTGTTATTCTCATAGCTGTGGATGTACCGATGCGGCAAATCCTGATTAAAGGTGTCCCGATACAGGACATCGTATCCGGCCAGCTCCGGATACTGTACCAGTTCCCATGCATCCCAGATGGCCTCATACTGCGTAACCACCGACTCGGCCAGACTGTTGACCTCATACGGAGACAGAGAATCAAACAATTGCTTCAGCTCTTGTACCGTCTGCCGATCCGATTCAGACAAAGCAGCGGGATTGATCGCCTGCACTTTGGAAGCGAAAGCATCCAGATAGTCCTGACGGGACACCACCGTCACCGTAAAAGTCGTGGTGTGATCCTGATAGGAAGCGGTCACCTTATGTTGTCCCAGCACGGTGCTATCGAAATCCGACAGCATTTGCGACGTGACCTTCACAATCTCGTTGGTGCCATCGTCATAATTGATCTTCAGGGACAAATCCTCCGGCTCCAATACAAAACCCTGATACAGAGTCGTCGCGTTGTTGGCGCTTTGTACTTCCATGGAGGCGATGCTCTTCTTATGCAGGGGGGTAACCAGGTAATTGTCAATCAGTGCGCTGGTGTTGACAACCTTTAAGCCGCTGGCACCTTTCACCTGCGCAAACTCGCTGTCGTCAATGAATGTGCTGACCAGTGCGTCGTTGAAATATACCTGAATCTCATTGCCGATGATAGCCAGCTTGATATTATACCAGACGCTGGTTGTCAGGCCCTCTTTCAAACCGGCTTTGGTTTGAAGCAAGGAGGCCGTATATTGCTCCAGACGTTCCGATCCGTTTTTGGAGAAACGATACAGCTCGCCTTTCATGGAACCGCGAGTCAAGTTCAGACGGAACTCATAATAATAGGAATTGGTTTTTCGAGAGATAACGCCGATATATTCGCTGCTGGATTCCACATTCTTATCAAAACATACATCGGCAGAGACCGCGTAGTCGGTCCACTCCTCGCCGCCGTTAATATTGATAACATAGGAATAGGAAGAAACCGAACCCTGCGGTCGGTTGAAATCCACCTTCAGCATGCCTTTGCTCACTTTGTTGGTGAACTGCGCCGAGGCCGGGAAAGACCACAGACTGTTGGCGCTTTTATCAAAGGTATCTTTAAACAAATAAGCTGAAATAGTAAAATCGAACGTGGTTGTCGCTTTTCCATAGGTGATCGTAATCGTCTGCTTTTTGGTAGACGTGGGGTTATAACCGGAGAGCATATTCTCCGTCACACCCATCACACCGATGGAATTGTCGGTGTAGTGCAGCAACAACGCAAAATTGGACACATCCAACGCTTTGGCTTCCAAACTGGTTACCGGTTCCAGTTTTGCGTTGACCAACGAAATTTTATCGATTGCGTCCGGGGACTTCTTTTCCGCGGTTACTACCTTGAAATCGTCAAATTCGCAGGAGCCGTTGATAGCGCGCAAACCCACATAAGGGGTGGTTTCCGCCGTACTGAAATCGGAGGTTACAATGGCCAATTTATCGTTGACATAGCACAGTACGCCCTCGTCCAGCACAGTAACCTTTAATGTATAGAACTTGTCCTTGCTGAAGGTGATGCCCAGATCACTCAACAGCGCGGAGCCCAAAAGAGTGGTATGACGGTACAGCAGCAGATTGCCGCTGGTGGTCAAACGCAGATTATACACCGCCGCACTGCCGCTGCCGGTGGCAAACTGCAAACCCGCCGCACCTTCACGCGCGGTGGCTGTGGTGGAATTACCCTTGGCGCGTACTTTGACCTGAACCGTATAGTTGTCCCAGTCGGCCGAGTCCGCGGTATTTACAAAAGCCTCCGCCGTAAGCGGTGAATTAAAGGCGCCTACATTGGGAAAGTCCACGACCATTTTGCCGTTTTCCGCTTTGAAAGCGTAGCTGAAACCGAATTCCGCGTTGTTGACCTCTTTGTATGTCCAGGCAGGCCGTCCATTGTCAAAGGATTCCTCCGCCAGCACGGTTTCCGGCAGGGACTTGACCACATTCACCTGGAACTGGGTAGTCTTTCCGCCATAAGAAACTGTAATGGTTTTGGTACCCACCGATCCATCCAGTCCCTTGAAGGTAACACCGGAAGTGGTCGAGGGAATGGTTTCGTTGCCGTACACCCCGTTATAAAACACTTTCAAATCGAAGCTCAGCAGGCCGGTAACCGAGATCTGCTCCGGAATGTTGATTGCCTCGATGCTTTCCACTACCCGATCCTCGATCTTGAGAATCTTGAAATTCTGAAAAGCGGCTTTGGTATACAGGGTACGTACGCCGGCAAAACCGCTCTCGTAGGATTTGTCGGTAACTTCGGTCACCAGCACATCGTTCAGATAGCACTGGATCTTTTCGCCTACGACCAGCATACGCAGTTCGTAGGTCTCGCCCTCTACAATCTTACCGTCCTTTGTGCCGGGAATATTGGTACTGGTCTGATACAGCACCTTACCGGAGGATTTTTCCCCACGGCGATAAAGCCGGACAAAAGTGGTGCCGGAGGAGGTGATGCCGAGTCCGAATTCATAGCCTTCGGTCATAGACGCATTGGCTCTGGCGACGATTGCCGCGGTACCGGTCTGCACGTCGCCGTTTACGTCGGTGCCGCGTTTAATGGACAGAGAGCCGGACACCGCATAGTCTTTGTTTTCCGAGAGGCCGTTTACATAGTTTTTATCGCTGCCGGACAGCGAGTAGACGCCTCCGGCCACTTTGCCAACATTTGTATCTTGCCATTGTCCGGACAACCCGCTGGCGAATTCATCGGAAAACAATATCAAGGAATCTGCCTTTCCCAGTACAAAGCCAAAGCCGCTGAAAAGCGTGCAAACCAGGGCCAATACCGCAAAAGAGGATAGGATTCTCCTGGAAATATTTTTCATTTTATCCACCCGTTTTTCTCACTAACTGGAATTTATCCGTTATTTCAATTCAAAAACCGCTTCTGTTTTCGCCGAAGAAGGCAGGAGCGTGTTTATCGCGCTTATGGCTTGCCAATAAAAGCGCCCCTGCCGCCGCAATCTCCTAATAGGCCTTATTTTGTCGCATTCGCATAAACGTCGTAGCTTCTTTGCAGGATTGCCAGATAATCGTCAATTCCCAGTTTCTTTATGGTGTTGACATAAGCGTCCCACTCTTGGTCGATATCACTCTTATTGGTAATCCAATTGGCGCGCTTCGTATCCACCTGATAGAAAATATCCGTGGTCAGTGCATCCATGTCGTAGGCGTCGTCCGGCGCATAATACGGCCGCGGCCATACTTCCTTATTGATATAATCCTTGTAGATAGCATAGTTGTTCTGCTTAATAGCGTCGTTGCCGCCCAGGATGATCTGATTCTCATAAGCGCTGACCGGAATGCCGTGCGGAATGTTACCAATGATTTTGGTCAGAACCGGATATTCCTTGTCGATCGCTTTCTGCGTCTCGGAATCCAGTGTGAGGATCTTATATTTGCCGTCATCGGTTTTTTCCAGACGGCCTTCACCCACAAAACCGTAGTTGCAGGCCAAGGCATTTTCCAGATCATAGAATTTATCCATGAACGCCATCAGGACATCCACATTTTGGCACAGGTCGGTGACCAGGAACTGATTTTTACTGCCGTTGGTAGCGGGATGATAGTAGAATTTCGGCTCATAGCCTTCCACCTTGGGAGGTGCAATGCAGATATAATCCGAGCTGTAAGCCGTGCTGACCGGAGCGGTGTTGGTGAACATACCGACTACGCAGGTTTCGGATTTCAGCTTGGCATTCAACGTGGTGGAGTTGCCGGTAAAGCATTCATTCCACATAAGGCCCTCGGTATACAGCGTACGGTACCACTTAATAGCCTCTTTATAAGCCGGATCGATCGGTACGAATTTCACCTTGCCATCTACGACCTGTACAAAAGCGTCGGTGGTGCTGTCCTTGGTGGCAAGCCCCCACAGCCCTAACAGCGCCTCGGTGTGCATAAAGCTCTGACCGACGGCACACAGATAGGGAATTTCATCCTGAAGGTTATTGCCGTTGGGATCACGGGTAGCAAACGCACGCAGCACATTCGTCAGTTCGTCCAACGTCGTGGGAACTGCCAACCCCAAAGTATCCAGCCACTTTTTATTGATCCAAATCGGTGTTTCCAAATAGTGCCCCTGCAAGCCGTTGTTCTTCGGCAAAGTGTAAATTTTACCGTCGGTTGCCGTAACCATATTGTAAATCTGTGGATTTTCTTCCAGCTGTTTAGTGAAGTTGGGCATAACGGTTTTATTAAAATACCCGCCGATTTCCTGCAGCTTTTCAGCCTCGATATACTTGGACACGTCCAGATCGGTCAGCCACGGGCCGCCAAACCATACGTCGCCGTAATTGCTACCGTTGATCATTAACGCCAGCTTTTCAGCAGCTGCTGTACCGGCTCCCAGAAACTCAAACTGGATATTCACGTTGGTTTCGTTTTTGATCTTTTGCCAAAGCTGATTTTTTTCCAGATCCGATTTAAAGCTCTCCCCTTCTACGCCTCTTACCATGAATTTAAAGGTTACCGGCTCTTCCAGAGGAAATTTGACCTCTTTCTCATGCATGACGGTCGACTCGGGAGTCGAGCTGCTGTCTTTGCCGCCGCTACAGGCGGTAAACGACAAAATGGAACATACTGCTAAGGTACCTGCCAGCCAAGATCTTAACTTCGTTTTCATGAAAATCTTCCTTTCATTTCAAATTTTATCCTTTAATGGCTCCCACCATTACACCGCGATTGAAATACTTCTGAATGAATGGGTACAACAGACAGAATGGCAAAGCCGCCACCACAACGACACTGTATTTCAGCAGCTCCTTTTCCCGTTCAAATTCCAAAATCTGATCCGGCGTCATAGATTCCGACAAAGAAGAGCTCAGCGTCTGCGTCAGTTCTTGTATGATCACCTGCAGACTTTGCTTATTGGGGTCGTCGATATAAATGACAAAGCGCATATACTCGTTCCACCAGCTCAAAGCGCTGAACAGGAACAGTACCGCGATAGTTGCCTTGCACAGCGGCAAAGCAAACTGAAAGAAATAACGAAAATCGTTTGCACCGTCGATGGCCGCCGCCTCATACATGGTTTCCGGGAGAGAATCAAACGAGCTGCGCGCCAGAATCATATAATAGACGTTGAGTGACGACGGAATAATCATGACCCATATGGTATCGAGCCAGCCGATGGATTGATGGAGCAAATAGGTTGGGACGATACCGCCGGTAAAATACATGGAGACAATGAACAAAAAGTTGATAACCTTCCGCCCCTTCAGTTTTGTGCGGGACAAGGCATAGGCGGCCGGCAGAGTAACCGCCAGCGTGGCAAAGCTGCCCGCAAACAGATAAAACAGGGAGTTGCGGTATCCAATCCAGATGCGGCTATTATCCAGCAAAGTTTTATAGGCACTGAAATTGATATCCTTTGGCCAGAAGATGACTTCGCCTCGGGCAATCGCCAACGGATCGCTTACGGAAGCGATAAGGACAAACCAGAGCGGGTATAGAGCAATCAGACTAATCAGGATCAGCAAAACGATGAATACGATATCCGTGATTAAATCCACTCGGCTGCGCCGTTTTCTTTTCAGCATATATACCCCTCCTTCTTAAAACAGCCCCGTGTCGGTAACCTTTTTGGCAATCCTATTCGAGATGATTACCAGAATCAAGCCCACCACATTATTGAACAGCGATACCGCCGCCGAAAAGCTGTACTGCTGTCCCTGAAGGCCGCTTTTATAAACATAAGTACCAATGATCTCCGAAACACCCAGATTCAGATCATTCTGCATCAACAATACCTTTTCATATCCCAGCGTGAGCATTTTCCCCATACTGAGGATCAGCAAAATGACGATCGTGGGTATAATCGTGGGGATATCAATGTGCCAGATACGTTTGATCTTGGAAGCGCCGTCAATAGTGGCAGCCTCAATCAAATCCGGATCCACCGCGGACAAAGCCGCAATATAGATCACCGCCTCGGAGCCCATGGATGACCAAATACCCGATATAAAATAAGACGGCAGAAAATACTTAGGATCCCCCTGAAAATAAATAGCTTCCAATCCGAATTTTTCGCGTAGGATATTCAGCAATCCGGTTTCCTGATTGGTGAACAGATTGATGATGCTGACAACAACGACCATGGACACCAGATGCGGCAGGTAGGTCGCTGTCTGGCTGAATTTCCGTATTCCCTTAACGGAGCAATTATGTACCAGCAAAGCAAAAATGATCGGCAAGGGCCAGAGCAGGAAATTCTGAATAAAGGTGATAACCAGCGTGTTTTTCAGGATCGTGGTAAACAAACTGGAATTAAACAACCGCTCAAAATGCTTCAGTCCTACCCATCGGCCTTCCCAGAGAGCGTCTCCGATACGCAGATCCTTGAACGCAATGGTCAAGCCATACATGGGAATAAAATGAAATATCACCAGACATATCAATCCGGGCAGTAATAAAACATACAGCTGCCAGGACTGGATTACGCTTCGCAGTGTGCCGTTTTTCCGCTTATTCTGCAATGGGCTCTGGATGGTTTTAGCCAAGTTTTTTCTCCTCCTTATCCGGATATTAATCCGGAATGTCCACGATGCCGCCCTTGGCGCGAATTTTTTTCCGCAGCAGCTGCACATCAATATTTTTGAACGTTGTCTTCCCTTGAATCGCCATGCCGGCTGCAATCCCCGCCGCCTGACCGATCGCCATACAGGTGGACATGATCCGTACCGGTCCCAACGCCTGACCGTCAGCGGCGATACAGCGTCCTGCCGCTACAATATTACAGGAATTTTTCGGAATCATGGCGAAATATGGAATACAGGCAATTCGATTCTTAACAGACAACCCCTTATCCGCGAACGGCTGATGATCACCAAATCCCTCCGTCTGCGACTTCGCACCCCGAGCCAGATCAAAATGCCGCCCGGCCAGAGCAATGGTATCGGGAAAGCGCTTGCCTTCCAGCATATCCTCGGCCGTCAGCGTATACTCTCCCACGATTCTCCGGGTTTCCCGGACGCCCGGATAGGTAGCAGAAAGACGCAAACGGCAATTTTCTGCACCGGGAATGTGTTTTCTGAACACATATTCCACCAAGTGTTTGGCGCGCTGACGGCCCATCAGGGCAATCTGGGTAAGATCCTCGGCCGAAGTGCCATCATAACCGTTGTGTGTCGTACCGCCGTTGACCATAAACACTCCATCCTGTACCATGGGGAAAATGATCAGATTACGCGGCAGGCTCAGTTCCGGATGTTCCTCAATCGCCTTTTGACAGGCATCAAAAAACCACGGATGTCCGCCGGCATTCAGATACTGTTCGATAGCGCCGGCATCAATATTTTCAATGTGAATAACAAAGCTGATGCCCGCCATCTTACCGGTTTCCCGATCTCCTTTATAGGTAGCGTAACCGGCTCGGCTGATCAAATCCGCATCGCCGGTACAATCGACGACCGCTTTCACCGGGACGAAGGTCATCCCGTCTTTGTTGACAAGATAAACGCCCTTGACCACATTGTCCTCAACGCAAACATCTAAAGCCTGCGTATAAAATAGAATATCGACTCCTGCTTCGGTAACTACCTCGTCCAATACCCGTTTGCCGATTTCCAGATCAAAGGTAAACTCGTCGTGGCAGCCTAACCGGCTGAGTCCCGGATACTTGTCCGTCTGCCCCAATTTACAAGGGCCTACCCCACCGCCTTCACGCTTGATGCGATCCACGATTTCATCGAACAAACCTGCTACCGCTTCCATCGGATGGGGCAAATTCTCATATTGCAAATTCTGTTCCACCATTTTCAAAAAAGGAATGGAACCCGATGTTTTTCCCAAGCAAAAAGGGAGTGCGCCCGCGGTCGATACACCGCCGAGCATGCCGGTACTCTCTACCAAAAGCGTTTTCAGCCCTTCTCGGCCAGCAGACACTGCTGCGCCGATTCCAGCCGGCCCCCCGCCCGCTATCAAAACATCGTATTCTTTCCTTGTGGCGACTTCCTTCGAATAGTGCATCACCATGGTCCTCCCAGTTCTATTCAATTTTCATCGGCCGCGATGCCGATAAACCTTAATCCATATTTTTGCCGCTCCACAAATGCTGCTTCAATTTTTCCACGGCGCGGTTGCGGTCATCATCCATCATATCCTGCAGCAGCTGTACATGAGACTGGCGCCCTTCCGTAGTCAGCATTTGGTTGATACGGAAAAAAAGATTGGGAACCGCTGTGCGAACAAACGCATTGACTAATTCTTCATACCCGGCGAGCGCTACAAGGGATTTGTGCAGTTCCAAATCCAAAGTCCACATATGCATATTGCCCATCGTTTCTCCGCTGTCCAGCGCCGTTGCCATTTTGTAAAGCTCGTCATAATGCTTTTGAATATCTTCTTTCGTGTACCGCAAGGCGGCGGCACATTCGATGGCTTCCTTGAGGATCAGATGACCTTTAATATCCTCTCTGGTAAAGTACCGAACAATGGTGCCCTTCCGATCCATGGTCTTTAAAAAGCCTTCGTGTTCCAACTGCATCATGGCTTCCATAACCGGCGCCACACTGACATTGCACTCCTTGGCTACCTGCCTTCTGTTAATAATATCCCCAGGCTGCAATTGACCGTCCAGCAATTTAGACAGCAGAATGTTATAGACATTGGTTGAAAGCATCTTCAACTCCCCCTTTTGTACTTTTTATACTTTCATTTTTGAACTGCTAAAACGCATGCAGCCATCGGACATATCAAGTGATATATCAGATTGCTTTATAAAATTTTGTCAATACTTACCTTTTCGACTTAATAGTAGCATAAGTTCCTTGCCCTGTCAAGTGATATATCACATAAAATATCTTCTGCTTTTAAAAAATTTTCTCCTGTCTACCGACCAAAAATAGCTGCAATATGCTTGCATATACTATCAAATAAGCATATACTACATTCAGTGGATCCCCAATGAAGTGGAAGGTGATTTTATGTGTACAGCGGCAACTTACAAAACCAAAGACTTTTATTTCGGCAGAACATTGGATTATGAGTTTTCCTATGGCGATGAGATTACGATAACCCCACGCAATTATCCGTTTCATTTCCGAAATATGGGGATTATGAAAACACACCATGCTATGATTGGCATGGCCTATATTACGGAAAATTATCCTCTTTATTATGAGGCGATTAATGAAAAAGGGCTTGGGATGGCAGGTCTAAATTTCGTGGGCAATGCCGATTACAAGAAAAAAGTGGCCGATAAAGACAATGTGGCCCCCTTTGAATTTATTCCATGGATTCTCGGACAGTGTGCCACGGTGAAAGAAGCGAGAAATCTATTACAAAGCATAAATCTCATCAACACCCCTTTCAACGACGCCTTGCCATTGGCTCAGCTCCATTGGATTATCGCAGACAGTACCGAAGCGATAACCGTGGAGTCGGTCAAGGAAGGATTGCAGATATATGCTAATCCGGTAGGAGTTCTGACAAACAATCCGCCCTTTGATGAGCAGATGTTCCAGCTGAATAATTATATGCATTTGTCTCCCAAAGCACCGAAAAACCATTTCTCCGACCAGTTGCCTTTACAAGTATACAGCCGTGGTATGGGTGCACTGGGGCTTCCGGGAGATTTGTCCTCGGGGTCTCGATTTGTCCGAGTTGCCTTCACAAA
>CATWUX010000002.1 GCA_958354085.1 uncultured Oscillospiraceae bacterium
GAGGACAAAATCGTGGTGTCCGAAATCGGTGAGCAGTGATCGCCGAACACACTGCCGGCAAGTGTGGCAGACAGCGCCACGACCAGCAGCTCCGGTGCCACCGTCGTACACACCGGCACAATGATCGGGATGAGAATGCCGAACGTCCCCCAAGCTGTGCCCATGGAAAAAGACAGCAGCGCCGCGATGATGAAGATCAGCGCCGGGAGCAGGGCGGCTGGGATCGCGCTGTTTTGCACAAACGTGGATACATAATCACCGGTGCTGAGCAGATCGCGGCACACGCCGCTGATCGTCCACGCGAGAATCAAAATCGTGAACGCCGGGACCATGGACTTGATACCGGTGATGATGCCGTCCATAAAATCCTTGAATTTGACCACTCCGCGGGGGACAAACAGCAAAAACGCCACAACCAGCCCGCCGAAGCCGCCCAGCACCAGCGCCTCCGACGCGGAACAGTTGCCGAACGCCGCCGCAATGGAATGGTATGCCGGATCCTCTCCCCAGAGGCCGCCGTTATACAGCATAGCCAAGATGGAAAACACGATCAGCGAAATCACGGGGATAAGCATATCAAACACACGGCCCTTTTCCGAAACCGCATAAGCCTGTTTAATATCGGTATCCACAACCCCCAGATCGCCGTTTTCCGCGGCTCTCTCCGCCTTGCTCATCGGGCCGAAGTCCAGCTTGGTGAGGCACAGCAGAAATACCATGAAGATGGAAAGCAGTGCGTACAGATTAAACGGGATCGTTGAAACGAATGCCGTCAGATCGTTATCAAATGCACCGGTCGCACTCAGATTGGAGCCGACCGCCGCTGCCCAGCTGGAAATCGGCGCGATAATGCAGATCGGCGCCGCCGTCGCATCAATGATATACGCCAGCTTTGCACGGGAAATGCCGAATTTATCCGTCACCGGCTTCATGACCGTACCGACGGTCAGGCAGTTGAAATAGTCGTCGATAAAAATCAGCGAGCCGAGAATACCGGTCGCCGCCATGGCCGAGCGTTTGCCCTTCAGCTTATTGCCGGCCCATTTTCCATACGCGTAGGTACCGCCCGCCATGCCAATGACCACCACGAGCGCACCAAGCAAGCCTAAAAACAGCAGAATGTTCATATCCGCGCGGTTCACCATCAGCTTGAAGGTGGTTTCCAGCGTGCCGACGACCGGATTACCGCCGGTGTGCAGCGTGTAGATCAGCGTACCGGACAAAATACCGATCACCAGCGAGGACAGCACCTCTTTGGTTACCAACGCCAACACAATCGCGATCAACGGCGGCAGCAAAGAAAGCCAGCCGACCTGTATCGCCGTCAATTCGTCCATCAATAAACCCTCCCTATACCCTTATCAAAGTCGTGAATCCGTTCTGTGCTCCGCTCGTTTTCCGACTGAAAAACGACACCGGCCGACAGAATCTTTCCGAATCTCACATAGTTGTATTTTACACGTCCGGCCGGCTCCATGCAATCCTTTTTTTCTTCGTGTGGGAAATTTGTGTAAAACTGCGCAAAATGCTGCTGCAATATTTAGCAAAAGTTGCCCCGCATTTTACCGTACTTCCGAAGTTCCTGCTCTTGCGCCGCGGTTTTCAGACCGTCAGAGAAAAACTAGCCGTTGTGTCCGGATGTTGAATATGGTATACTTTGGATTATGTATAAACATTGGAAAGGGTGGCGCACGTGGCGCAAGCACCGATTAAACGCGCTTTTGTCATCGCGTTTCGCGATTCGCTGCCGGTCTTGACCGGCTTTGGCTTTTTGGGCATGGCCTACGGTATTCTCATGAGTTCCAAAGGGTATGGCGCTGTCTGGTCGCTGCTGATGAGCGGCCTCGCTTTTTGCGGCAGTATGCAATTTGTGGCTGTCACGCTGCTGACTACGGTTTTTGATCCGGTACAGGCATTTCTGATGAGTCTGGCGGTCAACGCCCGACATCTGGTGTACGGCATTTCCATGCTGGCGCAGTATCGCGGCATCGGAAAAAGCAAGCCCTTGCTGGTGGCCCTGCTGTGCGATGAAACTTTTTCCATCGTCTGCGGCCGTCCTGTGCCGAAAGACGCGGACTGTACCTGGTACTATATTTTTGTCTCCCTGCTGGATTACATCTATTGGGTCACCGCGTCGTTTCTGGGCGGCTTGTTGGGCGGCGCGTTACAGCTGAATATCCGCGGATTGGATTTCGTGCTGACAGCACTGTTTGTGGTTATGTTCGTTGAGCAATGGATGGAACGCGCCAACCGCCGTTCGGCGCTCATCGGCGTCGGCGCGGCTGCGGTCTGCCTGTGGCTGTTCGGCGCGGATCGTTTTTTGATCCCCGCCATGTTGGCGATGCTGGCGGCACTTTTGGTGCTGCGCCGGAAGGCGGTGACGCCATGACGCTGACTCCACTTCAAACCTTCGGCATCATCGTCGCGGTCGCACTTGGCTCGCTGCTGACGCGTGCACTGCCGTTCTGGCTGTTTCCGGACAAAAAGCAGCCGCCCGCCGTCATCGTTTACCTCGGCAAGGTGCTGCCGCCCGCCGTCATCGGTATGCTGGTAGTCTACTGCCTGAAAAGCGTGACATGGACGGCTGCGCCGTTCGGGCTGCCGGAGCTGATCGGTATCGCCTGCGTTGCCGGACTGCACGTTTGGAAGCGCCAGCCGCTGCTGAGTATCGGCGCCGGCTCGCTTGTGTATATCGCGCTGGTGCAATGGGTTTTTATCTGATACGATTCTCCGCCATCGCAAAACGGCTCCCTGTTCCACGAACAGGGAGCCGTTTGCTGTTGTCATACCCATTCAAAGCCGGCGGAATCGCTCACCTGCTCCAAAAGCAGCTGTTCGCCCCGATAGAAGCGGTATTCGACCGTACAGGCCGCATGCTCATGGATCGGGCGCGTCATCCCGCCTGCGGCCGGCGCATACAGCCGGTACGGCGCTGCCCGCAGGCGTTCGGCGGTCAGCCGCCATGCACCTTGCCGCAGCTCCAGAAACGTGTCGGAGGCACAGGCGACACGCGCGCCGTGATAGGTCGCCAGCCGATGCTCCACGCCTTCGTTGAACACGACTGCCGTACAGCCCCGCAGCTTTGCCCCGCCCACCGGAACGATCGCCGCAGCCGCCATAATACACGTGTTCGGCTTGGAAAAGGTGTTGCACTGCGTCCACAGGTAGTGCTTGGGGAAAGCGCTGCCCCAGTCCTTTTCAATATAACCGGTGCCGCCATCCATCGTGATCGTCTCGCCATCCAACACAAACCCGCCGTGCAGCTCATGCCCGAGGCTGATCACGCCATGGCGGCATTCCATGCCCGGCACATGGCGAAACGGCCCCATAATATCGCCGGACAGCGGTGTGATCCAGCCATACGACAAATGCCCGTGCAGCGACAGCCCCGGCGCGTCTATGTGCAGACAGCACCCTTGTGTGGTGAATACCGAACGGCCGATTTTGACCGCCAGCCGATCCGGCTGTGACCGAAACGCCGCATACGGATACGCGACATAATGCGACCGGCTTTCGGTGATCACCTGAATAAACGCCGCCCGCCGTCCATAGCTGTCCTGATGCACGCCCGGAATGACGGCAAGCGTATGCTCACCGCACTGATGCTTAAAATACCAGCCTTCAAAAAACGAGGATTGCCGCATATATACATCCTGTCCTTCCATTCTTTATGAATCCGTTTCTTCTCCGACTAGTGTAACCGTTCGTTCCGGTAATATGCGAGCCGCCACATAAAGTTCAAAAAGAACCGCGCTTTTGCTGTACAGAGCTATTTTTGAGAGATTTTGAAATTTTTTTGCGCTTTGTATTGACAAACGCACAGGAGAGTAGTAAGATATGTTATGAATTTAATACTTCAAACCGTTGAAGCGGAGATAACGGCAAGGATGCCTTTACAGAGAGCCTGTGGTGCTGAGAGTCAGGTAAGAAACACGTTGTCAAATGGACCGCTGAGGGCGCAGTCAAATGGAATTTTCCAGAGTACTCTGCGACGCTGCAGGCGAGCGTATAAAAGCCGGGGATATGTTGGTATCCTGCGAAGCGCACGGGTCATGCCGTGAATCAAGGTGGCACCGCGGATAATAGTTGTATTATTCGTCCTTGACAGAAGGTATATTTCTGTCAAGGACGTTTTTGTTTTTTCTGAAACTCCTTTGACAAGAGATAGGCCAAAGGAGTTTTTTCTATTTTAAGGAGGTCAATACCATGTTATTCACAAAGCGCTGGCGCCCGCTGGGACGCCGTATTCAAAATTTTCCTAAAAGCCCGATTGACAAACCAAAATCAACCTAAATCGATATGGAGGAAAAGACAATGAAAACCGAAAAAATCCCTTACAAAATCTATCTGAACGAAAGCGAAATGCCGAAAGCCTGGTACAATCTGCGGGCGGATATGAAGCAGAAGCCCGCACCGCTTCTTAACCCCGGCACCCACCAGCCTATGAAAGCCGAAGAGCTTGCGGCCGTATTTTGTGAAGAACTGGTCGCGCAGGAGCTGGACGATACCACACCCTATTTCGAGATTCCCGAAGATATCCGCAACTTTTATAAAATGTACCGTCCGTCCCCCCTCGTCCGCGCCTATTGTCTGGAAGAAAAGCTCGGTACTCCCGCCAAAATCTATTACAAATTTGAGGGCAACAACACCTCAGGCTCCCACAAGCTCAACTCCGCTATTGCGCAGGCTTATTATGCCAAAAAGCAAGGGCTCAAAGGCGTCACCACCGAAACCGGAGCCGGTCAATGGGGCACTGCTCTTTCTATGGCTTGTTCCTATTTTTCCCTTGACTGCAAGGTATTTATGGTAAAGTGCTCCTATGAGCAAAAGCCCTTCCGCCGTGAGGTGATGCGTACCTATGGTGCATCGGTAACGCCTTCTCCTTCCATGGAAACCGAAGTCGGCAAGAAGATCCTCGCCGAGCATCCGGGCACTACGGGAAGCCTTGGATGCGCCATTTCCGAAGCCGTAGAAAAAGCCGTTACGAATGACGGCTACCGCTATGTGCTGGGCAGCGTTCTCAATCAGGTGCTTTTGCACCAATCGGTCATCGGTCTTGAAACCAAGACCGCTCTCGACAAATACGGCATCAAACCCGATATCATCATCGGCTGTGCCGGCGGCGGTTCCAACCTCGGCGGCCTGATCGCCCCCTTTATGGGCGAAAAGCTCCGCGGCGAAGCCGATTATCGCATTATCGCCGTTGAGCCTGCGTCCTGCCCCAGCTTTACAAGGGGCGTGTATGCCTACGACTTCTGCGATACGGGAATGGTTTGCCCGCTCGCCAAGATGTATACTCTCGGCAGCGGCTTCATCCCCTCGGCAAACCACGCCGGCGGCCTTCGCTATCACGGTATGAGCTCCACTTTGTCCGAACTGTATCATCAGGGGCTGATGGAAGCCACCTCCGTCAAGCAGACCGAAGTGTTTGAGGCGGCCGAATACTTCGCCAGAGTGGAAGGTATTCTGCCCGCGCCCGAAAGCTCTCACGCCATCCGTGTGGCTATCGACGAAGCGCTCAAATGCAAAGAAACCGGCGAAGAGAAAACGATCGTGTTCGGCCTTACCGGTACCGGCTACTTTGATATGGTGGCTTATGAGAAGTTCCACGAAGGCGAAATGAGTGATTATATTCCTACCGACGAGGAACTCGCCGCTTATCGCAGCAAACTCCCAAAGGTAGAATAAATGCATGGTAGATTTTGGAGAGAAGGCGTCGCTTTTGCGGCGCCTTCTCTCTATTGTTCACAGAAAACCGGCGCTTTTTCTTCACACGTGCCTTGCGCATCCGGCGCCGACGTGGTATACTTACAGGGTATATCGTTCAGCCGCAGAAGGCCGAGCTGCCCTCTGCCGCACACGCAATCATAGAAAGGAACGGGATAGACGATGGATAAATTGCTGAAATTGTTGGATACCAACGCGCGTATGACCGACGCGCAGCTGGCGGTCATACTCAACTGCACGGAGGCGGAGGTCAAGGCACAGATCGCCGCGCTGGAAAACAGCGGCGTTATCCGCGGCTATAAGGCGCTCATCGACTGGGATCGCACCGATCGCGAATACGTCACGGCGATCATTGAGCTGCGTGTCACGCCCAAAAAGGACAGCGGGTTTGAGGGCATTGCCGAAACCATCCTGCGTTTTGAAGAGGTCGAAAGCATCTGCCTGATGTCCGGCGGCTACGATTTTTCGATCGTCGTCAGCGGCCGTTCCTTTAAAGAAGTGGCCATGTTCGTCGCCAAGCGGCTGTCCACTCTCGACTCTGTTGTGTCCACTGCCACCCACTTTGTGCTGCGCCGTTATAAAGACAGCGGCGTAGTTTTCCTCGGTGAGGAAAAGGACGAGAGAGGAGCCATGTAAACCCTATGAATTATGAGTCCCTGCTCAACCGAACCCTGTCGGTGCTCAAGCCGTCCGGAATCCGTCGGTTTTTTGATATTGCCAATGAGATGGAGGACGTCATCTCTCTGTCCATCGGCGAACCCGATTTTTCCACGCCGTGGCACATCCGCCAAGAGGGAATCGCCTCGCTGGAACACGGAAAAACGTGGTATTCCCCCAACGCCGGCCTGCTCAAGCTGCGCGAATCCATCGCCGGGTATGTGCAGCGGCACAACGGCATTACCTACGACGCCAAAACAGAAATTCTCGTCACGGTCGGCGGCAGCGAGGCGATCGACCTATGCTTCCGCGCCGTACTCAACCCGGGCGACGAGGTGCTGATCCCGGAGCCGTGCTTTGTCTGCTACGAGCCGCTGGCGCGTATGGCGGGCGGCGTTGCCGTGCCGCTGGTCACCCGTGCGGAGGATGCGTTTCGGCTGACGGCGGAGGCAGTGAAGGCCGCCATTACACCGCGTACCAAGCTGCTCGTGCTGCCGTTCCCGAACAACCCTACCGGCGCGGTCATGCGGCGGGAGCATCTGGAGGAGATCGCCGCCGTGCTGCGCGGCACCGATATTTTGGTGCTGTCCGATGAAATCTACGGCGAGCTGACGTACGGGCAGCGCCGGCATGTCAGCTTCGCGTCGATCCCCGATATGCAGGAACGCACGCTGTTTGTCAGCGGTTTTTCCAAGGCGTTCGCCATGACGGGCTGGCGGCTCGGCTATGCCTGCGGCCCCGCTCCGCTGATGAAAGCCATTGTCAAGCTGCACCAATACGCCATCATGTGTGCGCCGACCACGGCACAGTATGCCGCCATCGAGGCGATGGAAAACGGCGACGAGGATGTAGACATGATGCGCGCCGAATACGATTCCCGCCGGCGGCTGATCGTGGACGGGCTCAACCGCATGGGGCTCACCTGCTTTGAGCCGGAGGGCGCGTTTTATGTCTTCCCGTCCGTAGCGGTCACCGGCCTGTCCTCGGAGGAATTCTGCCAGCGGCTGCTCCAAGAAAAGCACGTCGCGGTCGTGCCCGGCACGGCGTTCGGCAGCAGCGGCGAAGGCTTTGTGCGTATTTCGTATTGCTACTCGATCAAGCATATCACCGAAGCGCTCAAACGTATGCAGGAATTCGTGGATTCCTGCCGAAAGGTGTGAAACCGACGATGACCGTCACCGTCCTCGCTCCTGCGAAAATCAACCTGACACTGGATGTTACCGGCCGCCGCGACGACGGCTATCATCTCATCCACACCGTCATGCAGAGCATCGATCTGTGCGACCGCATCACGGTCAAGGAAACCGGCACCGGCGATATCACGCTGGATGTGTCGGATGAACGGATACCGAGCGACGAGCGCAACACCGCCTATCGGGCGGCGCAGGCGTTTTTCGCGGAAACCGCATTGCCGAATCCGGGCATCGCCATTCGCGTGCAAAAACGAATCCCCATGGAAGCCGGTCTGGCCGGCGGCAGCGCGGACGCGGCCGGTGTGCTGGTCGCGCTGAACATCCTGACGGACGCCCGGCTGGAGACCGATGAGTTATGCCGGATCGGCGGCAAAATCGGCGCGGATGTACCGTTTTGTGTGCTCGGCGGCGCCGCTAATGCGACGGGAACCGGCACGATCCTTTCGCCGCTGCCGTCCATGCCGGACTGCTGGCTGACGGTGGCAAAGCCGGACGTCGGCGTGTCCACCGCCGAAGCGTACCGCCGTATCGATGCGGCGGAGATCGAACGGCGGCCGCTGAATTCCGCCATGACCGATGCTTTGTGCGGCGGCGAATTGGCCGAAGTCGGCCGTTTGCTCTGCAACGTGTTTCAAGAGGCGGTCGATCTGCCCGAGGTAGCCGCGATCGCCCACGAAATGCGGGAGCAGCAAACGCTCGGCTGCGCCATGACCGGCAGCGGCTCGGCGGTATTCGGCATTTTTGAAGAAAAATCCGCCGCCAAACGCTGCGCCGACCTGCTGAAAAGGGACGGATATACCGTTTTCGTGTGCCGGCCCTGCACGACCGGCCCCGTCGAAGAATGACGATCGGAAAATTTTTCTTATTCTGCTGTATAACCAAACAAAACCCGCCCATACTTCCGATGTAACGAAAACAGTCGGAACGAAAGGCGGGTTTTACATATGTCAAAATTGATAAAAGCGATCGCGGTCGCATTGGTCATGGCGATTGTCCTCTCCGTCTGCGGTTTTTCCAACGAATGCGCCGGAATCCGGGAAAGCGTGCTGCGCCTGCACGTACTCGCCAATTCCGATTCCGAAGAGGATCAGGCGTTGAAATTGAAGGTGCGCGACACCATCACCGAAACGGCCGCGGGCCTGTTTGACCGGATCACTACCGAGGGCGAAGCGCTCGAACAAGCCAAAGCCCGTTTGCCGGAATTGCAGGCGGCGGCGCAGCAGTGCGTATGGGACGAGGGCTACGATTACACCGTGCGCGCCGAGCTGTGCGATATGTATTTCACCACACGGGTGTATGAAACCGTTACGCTGCCGGCCGGCATGTACGATGCGCTGCGCATTTCCATCGGTGAGGGCGAGGGGCGCAACTGGTGGTGCGTGGTGTTCCCGCCGATGTGTGTTTCCACCGCCGTGGAGCACAGCGAGCTGGAAGATGTGCTCACGCCTCCGCAACAGGACATCGTCACGCAACCGCAGAAATATGAGGTGCGTTTCAAAATCGTCGAGGTTATCGAAGAAATCTGCAACGAAGTGCGCAGCTGGTTCGGCGCTGACGAAGCGATCCTTGCCGCTGTTCCCGAAGAGCCTGATGAAGAAAACCAATAACTATGCAAAAGGGGCGCCGCCGTTTTCTGCCGGTGACGTCCCTTTTGTGTTTTTTTGTTATTGAGCGGATAAGCTGTTCAGATAATCCTTCGTGGTGTCCCAATCATAATCGGAAAAGAACAGATAGCAAATGCCGTTGCGCACATACAAAGCCGCCACCTTGTCCTCTTTTTGCACAAAATAAATCGTGCGTTCTCCCACCGTAAAGGTTTCGCCGCGCGTATATTCTCCGAGCAGCTTCACCGAAGCGTTATCCTGTTCCGTTATCGGCTGCGCCTTACAGCTGACGATCAAGTCGCCTTTTTTGTATTCCACAAACGCGCCCTGCACACCGTTATACTGAATACTCTGCACAGTTGCCGTATGGTCGGCCAGCAGCTTTTCCGGAATATCCAGATCCTTTATCCCGCATTTTTCCAGCACCTGATCGCGCAGCTCCTGCTTACAGGCGGAAACTTCTTCCGCCGGCCGTGTGGTGGGAGTACCTGCTTCTTTAAAATTGAACACAATGCCGTCGGACGTCCATTGAATGAAATCCTCAAACAGGAAAAACTCCGGATTTTCCGCACTGATCCCCGCTACTCCCAGCATAACCAGCAGCGCGCTGCACGCCGCAATCAAGAGCAGCGTGCGCCGCTTGTGCCGGGAAGCCTTCTTTGATCGCGGCGGTGTGCCGGCAGACGGCTGCGGCTGTGCCTTCGCCTTGGCGATCAACGCATCCGGCGATGGGATCTCGCTGATCACGGCTTGACCGTCTGCCCGGCAAATCTCTTCGACCCATCTGTCCACCTGATCCCAATCGACCTGTTCATCCGGTTTCGCCAGTTCCGCATCCAGCTTCTCACGCAAGGCAGCACTATCGTCCGAGGGGAGCGGGCGCGCACAGAGTATGTCCAGCAAAGCTTGTCTGGTTTCTTGATCATTCATATGCGCTCTTGCCCCTTTCTGGTATAAACTAGAATATCCCTCTGTAATAGTAATCGCTTAAAACGCGCGAACCTTACAAAGTTTTTTCATTTTGAGAAAAAAGTTCACAAATCTATAAGGATAATTCTTGAATCAGCTGCTTGATATGCGCGCGCAGCCGGTTCAGACGCACCCACAAAGCATTTTCGGACACGCCCAATCTTTCCGCCACTTCGCGTCCGGGTAGCTTTTGCTCATAATACAGCGTATAAGCCTGCCGTTCCGCGTCGGACAGCTGCTCCAGTATCCGCTGCTTATACTCATCGACCGGTATCGCCTGATCCGCCAGCAGATCCAGATCGGGGCAATACGCGAGACGCGCATCGTCCTCCTTCTGAGCATAATCCTCATAAAAAGCCACATGCTTGCTTTCCACCTGATAGCGGCGATGATAACGGCCCAGCAGATTGTCCGCCGTTCTATACAGCCATGCGCGGATATGTTCCTCGTCCTGCATGGAGGGCAGAGACCGGTACAGCAACAGGAACACCTCCTGCGCGCACTCTTCCGCCCGTCCTTCGCCATAATACAGCCGAACTTTGATATACCGCAGCACCGCACTATAATATTTGGCATAGGCTTGTCGAAAAACAATGTCTACGTCAACGCTCTCCAAAGATACACCTTCTTTATCTGCGCGATACCCCGGCTTGCCAAAACGATCCAAAATCCGGGTATCCCTTTCCTGTTGCCTATGGCCTAAAGAGAGGCTGTTTCCATGAATATACAGAAATCCTGTTTATTGTACCATTGCTGCGGCAGTTTGTACAGAGGTTTTTCCCAAATCGCCCTTTTAAAGCGTCGCGGATTGTGCTATACTTGAAAAGCAAATGTGATGGTTTTCGCGCTTTTTATCCTTGAAAATTTTGCGGAACCCTTTGGAATTTGGGAGGAACTGAAATGCCCGTCACCACTGTTTCTGCCGATCGGTTTTCCTGCCCCGGCTGCGGCGGCGAATTGCTGTATGATCCGGATTCGCAGAAAATGCTATGCACCCATTGCGGCAGTCGGCAACCGATTGCCTCTGAACGGATCGAAGCACCGGAATACGGTTACGATCCGTCCACGGATTCCTACACCGCACCCGATTGGAGCACACAAAGCAGCCACACGCTGTCCTGCACCGGCTGCGGTGCGCAAATCGTCCTGCCGCCCAACGCCATGACGGCTGTATGCCCTTTCTGCGGCAGCCACTATGTGCGCGACTGCGAAGACAGCACGACCGGTATCCTGCCGGAAACGCTGTCGCCGTTCCGGATCTCCCGTGCGCGGGCGGCCGAGGCTTTTCGCGCATGGATGAAAAAACGCTTCTGGGCGCCGAAGGCGTTCCGGGAAAGCGACCGCCGCACCGCGGAACTGCAAGGCGTATATATTCCGTTCTGGACATTTGACGCCGCGCTGAACAGCCGCTATTCCGGGCAGGGAGGGCGCGACCGTACCGTGACTCATACCCGCACCAACGACAAGGGAGAAACCGAAACCTATACCACGACCGAAACCGACTGGTACTCCATCTCGGGCAGCGAAACCTTGTCGTTTGACGATATCAAAGCCTGCGCGTCCAGCAAGCTAGACAGGCGCCTTCTGAACGGCTTGGGCGCGTTTTCGCTCAAATATCTGCAACGGTATACCCCGGAATATCTCGCGGGATTTGTTGCCGAGCGATACGACATCGGCGTGGGCGAAGCGTGGCAGACCACCTCCCGCACCATGGAACAGCAGATGGAGTCGCATGTGGAAAGCTGCGAGGGCTACGACCATTACCGCTTTATGCAATACGATCACCGGTTTGCCGACATTCGCTTCAAACATATTCTTCTGCCGGTGTGGATGTCGTCACAAACCTATAAAAATAAGGTCTATCCCTTCCTCCTCAACGGCGAGACCGGAATGATCTCCGGGCGGTCGCCGGTCAGCGTTCCCAAAGTGCTGCTCACCGTCGCGTTATCCGTGCTCGGTCTGGCGCTTCTTTGCCTGCTGATCGCATATCTTTGTCATTAGCGTGGATTCACTTAAAAAGGGAATCCACGACAACGGAAAGGCGTGTACCCCTCTCATGACTATCTTTGCCGCACACAATTTGACCAAATACTTCGGCGAACGCGTCCTGTTTTCGGACGTGACTTTCGACATACAGGAACACGACAAAATCGGGCTGGTCGGCGACAACGGCTGCGGGAAAACCACCCTGTTCCGGATGCTGACCGGCGATTTGGCGTCGGACGCGGGCACCGTGGTGTGCCCGCGCGACACCCGCATCGGGTATATGGAGCAGCACGTCGGCACGAACGGTTCCCGCACGCTGTGGGACGAGGTGGAAAGCGTGTTTGCGCCGGTCATCGCCCTCGAACAGGAGCTGGCGCAGATCACGGCGCGTCTGTCCGCTGCCGAAGCCGGCAACGTCGCCCTCATCGAGCGGCAGCAGCTGCTGCAGGAGCAATTTGAGGCCGCGGGCGGGCTGTATTACAAAAGCCGTGTGCGCGCCGTACTGATCGGGTTGGGCTTTGACGAATCGGCGTTTTCTCAGCCGGTTTCCACGCTCAGCGGCGGGCAAAAATCCAAAGCGGCGATGGGACGGCTGCTGCTGTCGGATAGCCAGCTGCTGCTGCTCGACGAACCGACCAACCATCTGGACATCCCCTCCGTTGAATGGTTGGAGGATTTTCTGCGCGCCTATACCGGCGCGGTCGTGGTGATTTCGCACGACCGGTATTTTCTCGACCGCGTCACCAACCGCACGCTGGAGCTGTGCGACGGGCGGCTGTACGCGACCAACGGCAGCTATTCCGCTCACCGCGCGGCGCGGGAAAAGGACCGGGAAATCGCCACCAAGCATTACAAGACCGCCACGCGGGAGATCAAACGCATCGAGGACAATATCACGCTGCTCAAGCAATGGAACCGCGAAAAGAGCATCCGCACCGCGGAAAGCAAGCAAAAAGCCGTCGACCGCCTCAAGGCGCAGCTGGAAATTCCCGAGGAAGAGCAGGACACCATCCGCTTTGATTTCACCGCACGCTATACCAGCGGCAACGAGGTACTCGTCGCCGAGGATCTGTCCATGGGCTTCGGCGGACACACGCTGTTTCAAAACGTTTCCTTTCAGATCCGGCGCGGCGAGCGCGTGTTCCTGCTCGGCCCCAACGGCTGCGGAAAAACTACGCTGTTACGTATTCTGAACGGGCAGCTGTCGCCGCAAACCGGCTATTTCCGCCTCGGTTCAAAGGTGACGGTGGGCTATTACGACCAGACACAGGCGGGTGTGGACGTGGAAAAAACCGCGCTGGATGAGGTATGGGACAGTTATCCGGATATGACGCAGACCGAGCTGCGAAACGCGCTGGCGGCGTTTTTGTTCCGCGGCGACGCGGTATTCAAAAAGGTCGGGCTGCTCAGCGGCGGCGAGCGCGCCCGTTTGCTGCTGCTCAAGCTGATGCTCGCGCGGGACAACCTGCTGCTGCTCGACGAGCCGACCAACCATCTGGACATCTCCTCCCGCGAAGCGCTGGAGGACGCCCTGTCCGGTTATGACGGCACGATTTTTATCGTCTCGCACGACCGCTATTTCATTAACCGCATGGCCGACCGCGTGCTGCGCATGACCGCCGACGGCTGTCAATCCTTCCCCGGCAACTATGACGCATATATAGAGAAATTCCGTGAGGAAGCCCCCACAGAGGAAACACCTAAGCCGGCAAAGGAAAACACCTATAAGCTGCGCAAGGAGCAGGAAGCGGCGCGCCGGCGGCTGGCTACGCGCATCCGCCGCAACGAAGAGGCGATCGCGCAGGCCGAGGACGCCATCGCCGCGCTGCACACCCAGCTGGAATCCCCCGAGGTTTCCGCGGATTACAACCGCATTCTGGAAGTTTCCGCCGAATTGGAACAGCAAAACGCCGCTTTGGAAAGTCTGATGGAGGAATGGGAGCAGCTGCAGCTGGCAGCCGAGCAGGAGGAATAACCGCGGCACCGGTGGCGGGAGCCGAAACCGTTCCATCCCTTGTATTCCCATGGCGCACAAATTTTTTTGATTTTTTTCCTACTGCCCCTTGACAAATCCGCGCCGAAGGCATATACTGACAGCAACAGATTAAACCGTTGACTGAGAGTAGTACGCGGAGCGTCAGGCGTTTCCAGAGAGCTGCAGAGGGTGTGATTGCGGCAATGGCGGCTGTGCGGAATGGACTCAGGAGGGCAATCCGAAACCGCTCAAACACGGCAGTAGGTGCGACGGGCGCTTCCCCCGTTACCCGGAAGAGTGCATGATGTGTGCATGTTTGAGTGCGCCCGTTTTCGGCGGGCGAAATCGGGTGGTACCGCAGGAGTTTTTCACGCTCTTGTCCCAATGTATGGGACAAGAGCGTTTTTATTTTTACGAAAGGGGCTGGCTGAGCAATGGAGACGCGGCGATGGCGATGGCGTGAAGAAACCTCGACAACCGATTCACACCATTTTAATTTAAAAGGAGTCTTTCTTATGAAAAACCGTTCCAAACTGATGAAAATCTCGGCGCTGGTTCTGTGCGCCGCTTTGACCGCACTGCCGTTGGCCGGCTGCACCGCTAAAACCGGCGGCGAGAACACCGATAACAAGAAAAAAATCGGCATCATTCAATACGCTCCCCACGCCTCACTGGATAACTGCTACAAGGGCCTGCTGGAAGGATTAAAGGAAGCGGGATTCGTGGACGGCGAAGGCGCGGTCATCGACTTCAAAAACGCGATGGGCGTGCCGGAAACGACGCAGCAGCTGGCGAAAAACATGGTCAACAAAAAGTACGATCTGATCATCGGCATCGCCACGCCGGCCGCCGCAGCTGCCTTCTCCGCCGCGCTGAACACCGATATTCCCACGGTTTTCTGCGCCGTGTCCGATCCGCTGAAAGCGGAGCTGGTCAAATCGCTGGACAAACCGGAAAACAACTGCACCGGCACCTCCGACCTGCTGAACGTGGAAGGGCAGCTCAAGCTGATCCGCGCATTCCAGCCGGACGCGAAGAAAATCGGCATTCTCTACACGACCGATGAAGCCAATTCCCTGTCCCAAATCAGCGAATTTGAGCGGCTCGCGCCGAACTACGGCTTTGAAATCGTCAAGCAGGGCATCCAAAACGGCTCCGAGGTCGCCATCAACGGCGCCAGCCTTGCCGCCAAGGTGGACTGCATCACGAATCTGACCGATAACAACGTGGTCAACAACCTGAACACGCTGCTTGCCAAGGCAAACGAAGCAAAAATCCCGGTATACGGCTCGGAGGTTGAGCAGGTTACCCGCGGCTGTCTGGCAGCGGAATCGCTGGATTATATCGCACTCGGCAAACAAACCGGCGCGATCGCAGCCCGTGTACTCAATGGAGAAGCCGCCGGCAATGTGCCGGTCGGTCTGGTCAAGGACAGCCAGCCGGTCATCAACACCGACGTAGCCGCACAGTTCAACCTCGCCATTCCGGAGGCGTACGCCGGCGCTGAAAAAGTGACCACCTCCGCGGAATAAACGGGTTAATGAAAAGGAAAGCAGGGTTTGCATGGACATTGTTCTGGGTATTTTCAAGGGGATATTGGAAGAAGGTCTGCTCTACGCCGTTCTGGCGCTGGGCGTCTATATCACCTACAGCATTCTGGATTTCCCTGACCTGACGGTGGACGGCACCCTGCCGCTCGGCGCGGTCATCACCGCCGTCCTCATCCGGCAGGGGGTCAATCCGTGGTTGTGTCTGCTGGTCTCCTTCGCCGGCGGGATGCTGGCGGGCTGCGTTACGGGATTGCTGCACGTCAAGCTGAAAATTCGCCCGCTGTTGTGCGGAATCTTGGTCATGACCGCTCTGCTTTCCATCAATCTGGTGCTTGTCATGGCGGGAACCGGCGGTTCGTCGGTTGCGCCGTTCTATAAAAAGCCCACCATCTTCAGCGAATCCGTCCCCGCGTCCTTCCTGCCCAAGGACATCGGCGGTCTGGATTTCCGTGTTCTGATTATCGCGCTGGCGGTTATCCTGCTATGCAAATGGGGGCTGGACTGGTACCTTACCACCAAATCCGGGCTGCTGTTGCGCGCAACCGGAAACAACGCGCAGTATGTCACCATGCTTGCCCGCAATCCCGGCACCTCAAAGGTGCTGGGACTGGCGCTGGGCAACGGCTTTGCGGCGCTGGCGGGCGCGGTGCTGGCGCAAAAACAGCAGTCCGCCGATCTGCAAATGGGGACCGGCATGGTCGTGCTGGGACTGGCTTCGGTCATCATCGGGCTCAGCCTGTTCCGCAAGGTGCGGTTCCTAAAACCGACCACCAAGGTGATTCTCGGCTCGATTTTGTATAAACTGTGTCTGTCGGTCGCCAGCGAGCTGGGACTGCCATCGGAATATCAGAAGCTGTTGATGGTCGTCATTTTTGTGCTGGTACTGGTTTTCGGCAACGTGCTGGATAAGGGAAGGAGGACTGTGCGTGATTAAGTTCGAGCAGATCGTCAAAAAATTCAACGTCGGTACACCGGATGAAACCACGCTGTTCGACTCCTTTGACTTCACGGTGGAAAAAGGCGATTTTGTCGCCATCATCGGCTCCAACGGCTCGGGGAAAACTACGCTGCTCAATCTGCTGTGCGGCTCGCTCCCGCCGGACGGCGGACGGATCCTTTTTGAAGGACGGGACATCACCGGCATGAGTGAGCATAAGCGCGCGGCGTTTATCGGGCGTGTGTTTCAGGACCCGCAAAAAGGCACCTGCGGTAACCTGACCGTGATGGAAAACATGGCGCTCGCTGACAACAAACAGCGTGCTTACGGCCTCGGCCGTGCGGTCAACCGCAAACGGGAGGATTACTACCGGTCGCTGCTGGAGACCTGCGGCATGGGGCTGGAAAACCGGATGCACATTCCGGTCGGCTCGCTGTCCGGCGGACAGCGGCAGGCACTGGCACTTGTCATCGCGAGCATGACGGACATCGACCTGCTGATTCTGGACGAACACACCGCCGCGCTCGATCCCAAATCGTCCGAAACCGTTATGCGCCTGACCAATGATCTGGTACGCCGCAAGGGCGTAACCTCGTTGATGGTCACGCACAATCTGCGATTCGCGCTGGAATACGGCGATCGGCTGGTCATGATGCACGAAGGGCGCAGCGTACTCGACCTGCGCGGCGAAGAAAAAGCCGCTATCGGTCTGGATACCATCCTTGCCAAATTCAACGAAATCAGCATTGAATGCGGAAACTGACGGCTCTGAAAAAACCGCGTCTGCGTCAATCCATCCTCGCATATTCTGCGAAATGACAATAAAAAGCCAAGGATAGCATACCACAGCCGGTGTGCTATCCTTGGTTCGTTTATTATAATCCGGCTTTCGGCGCTTGCAACCCAGGCACTTCATGATGCCAGTCCGGGGGCAATCGTCTCTTTTTTTATGTCGGTTGCCCGTAATACCGGCAAGCGGGTGACAAGTGCCAAATTCCCCCTCTACTTCCGCGCGAAGTTAGGCAGATTTTCGCTTGTACTTTCATGGAAAATTGTGTATAATAAAAGTATGCTATTCATATAATTTGGGTGGTTGCGCCCTTTCTCATCGATACCAGTGCGAAACGTATTGGAAATGTTGGAAAAACGCCGTGAGCGTATAATTTCGTTCGTTCAGCGAAAGGTTTCCTATGAAAAATTTCGCTGAACGTTTTCTTTGTGGGAGTAGGTACTCCCGTTGTTCCCGGACACGGTGTCCGTTATTACCTTGGGGGTGTATTTGTGGCCTGCGACCTACATTGTCATACGAAGATTTCCGATGGTTCTCTGGGGATCGAGGAACTGATCGCCATTGCAAAGCGGCGGGGATTATCGGCTATTTCCGTGACAGATCATGACACGACCGCTGCGGCAACGCGCGCGGTCATTATCGGCAAGCGCCAGGAGCTGAAGGTGATCCATGGCGTAGAATTCTCGACTTTCGACACGGCGCGCGGGAAAAAAGCGCATCTGCTGTGCTATCAATGCGACACACCCGACCGTTTGGAAGGGTTGTGCCGCCGCATCGGCGACAGCCGTAAAAAGGCGGCTATGCAAATGGTACGCAAAGTGATGCGGTATTATCCCATCACACCGGAGCTCATCGTTCGTTGTGCGACCGGCAGCACCAATGTATACAAACAGCATATCATGCACGCGCTTATGGATGCCGGTTACGCCGATACCATTTACGGCGAAATTTATGACAAGCTGTTTGCGCCCGGCCAAGGCGCTGCGCTGGTGGAAACCGAATATCCCGACACCCGGGAGGTACTGGACTTGATCCACAGTGCGGGCGGCATCGCCGTGCTGGCGCATCCCGCTTTCTACGGCAATCAGGAGCTGCTGGAGGAATTGACCGGCAACGGGCTGGACGGCGTTGAGGTTTGGCATCCGGAACACTCCGCCGAAGAAACGGCGCAGCTGCAGGAATTCGCAGAAAAAAACGGTCTGCTGATGACCGGCGGCAGCGATTTTCACGGCATGTATGCAAAAAAAGCGCGCCCGCTGGGCAGCACGGCTATGGCGGACGAGCATGTACAGGCGCTGTTAGCCTACAAGGATAAGCGCCGCCGGCGGAATCCGTAGAGATCGCGATATAAAAATTTGCGGACAAACCGGTTCTGCAAGCTTTTTGGACAACATATACTAGGACGGAAAGGACGATATTCCATGCAGCATCAATACAAAACCAAAGGCGTCTGTTCGCGCAGCATAACCTTCGATCTGGAGGACGGTATCGTCAAAAACGTGCGCTTTGACGGCGGCTGCAGCGGCAACAGTCAGGGCGTCGCACGGCTGGTGGAGGGTATGACCGCCGAGGAGGCGATCCGCCGCCTTTCCGGCATCCGCTGCGGGTTTAAACCTACCTCTTGCCCGGACCAGCTGGCAGTTGCCCTCACGCAGGCGCTGCAAAAATAAAAGCGGGAACACAAAGGCACTTTTTTCACGGAAATGCGAAACGGAAAGGTGTGAACGGAGATGGACGATAGCGATATGAAAATTGCCGGCGATTCCTTCGGCAACGCATCCGGCACAATACGGGACAGCGCAGAACAAACCGCGCGTTTGCTGGAACATCACAAAAACAACGGCAACCTGAGCCGGGCACGGCGCCTCGGCGCCATCATGGCGGACAGCGTATCGGCCATCGAAGGCGATGCTCCCGAACAGGACAGCGCTTTGCTGACGCAGCGGCGCATCCTGCTGGCCTTTGCCGTTGAGGTTGGTCTGGAATGTTTTTTGCCGGACAGTCTGGTCGCGCAAACGGCGCAGAACATCTTTTACAATACGCTGCATACGACCGCCCCGGCATTTTACGATGACCTGCAGGAATCCGGCGCGTTCTCCTTCTATTATTTGTGCGTCCGCGACGGACGGCAGGTGGAAAAGCGCGTTGGCGAGACCTTCGCCTCCCTATGCGGTCATACGGGCGACGCCGCCTTTGCCCGCACAGGCGAGCAGCTGTATGTCCGGTTTATTGCGGAAGTGCAATCCACCGCCGATTCTCTTGGATTTATCTGGGACTGAGCAAAACGCGCGGCGAATCTCTTTCCCTACTTGACAATTGTCGAAAAAGCGTGTATGCTTTGTAGTGCGAAATCCGTTACAAAACAAACAAGGGGTGCTGGCGGCTGCCGGCTGAGAGGAAGCATGGCTTCTAACCCTATACCTGATCCGGATAATGCCGGCGGAGGGATGTTTTATAAAGACAGATCGTGCGCTCGGCGCGCGTTACCTGTATCTTTTGAGCCCCTCCACCAACACGTGGAGGGGCTTTTTGGATGCTGTTTTTTAAAAAACGGCATCACATCACCGGGGTTTGTGGCGTAATAGCGGAAAACGCAATGATACAATCGGCAGCCCTGCTGCCAACAGAAAGGACGAATCCCTATGCGCAACAAAACCACCCTACGTCTCACGGAAAGCGCGCTCATGCTTGCTTTCGCCACGGTGCTCAGCCTGATCGCCATCGTGCAGCTTCCCTATGGCGGCAGCATCACCGCATGCAGTATGCTTCCGATCCTGCTCATCGCCTATCGTCACGGCACAGTCTGGGGCGTTTTCACCGGTCTGGCCTATGGCGTGATGCAGCTTTTGCTCGGCATGAACAATCTGACCTACGGCACCTCCATCGGCGCGGTCGCCGCCATTCTGCTGCTGGATTATCTCATTGCTTTCGCCTGTCTCGGCTTAGGCGGCGTGTTCCGCAAGGTGTTTCCGCAGCAGAGCAGCGCTCTGGTGGCCGGCACCGTTCTCGCCAGCATTGCACGGTACATTTGCCACGTTATTTCCGGCTGCACCGTCTGGGCGGGCGTCTCCATCCCGGACAAGGACGGCTTGATCTTCTCGCTGGCGTACAACGCCACCTATATGCTGCCGGAAATGCTGGTCACGATCGTCGGCGCGCTGTATCTTTCCAAGGTGCTGGATTTCCGGGCGGAAACCATCACCCGCGCACAGCCGCAGCAGCCGAAAGCGGATCTGGCGATCCTGCTGGGCGGTCTGGGCAAGGTGCTGTTAGCCGCTGCAGCGGTTTACGATATTGTCGCCGTGTTCAGCGCCATACAAATCGGCAGCGGCTTTGATATTACGCTGCTCGCACAGGTGAATTGGATGCGGTTCGGCATCGTCACCGTTGTCGGCATCGTGTTGGGGGCGGCGCTGCTGTTCGCCGCTTCGCGTGTACCGGCGGATCATCCGCTGAAGCTCAAAGGCTTGTTCACGGCTCTGCCGTTCGCGGCCGTGATCGCTGCCGCCGGATTTGACGTGTGGTTTATCGTCAACCTGTTCCGTACCGAAACCGAACCGTTCACGGCGGAAACGTGGGCAACCGTTCTGTTGCCGGCGCTGTGCGTCGTCGCCGCCGCCGTACTGGTCGTGCTGCGCTACCGGCACAAGAAGAAAAACGCTTAATCCTGTTGCAGGCAAAGAGGGCGGGCAGTTCGTACGAACTGCCCGCCCTCTTGTTAATCATCATATTGCGTCAGATGTCCCTGCGTGCGCAGCGCGGGATACCCCCACTGCCGCAGCACCTCATACACGCCGACCGCCACGCTGTTGGACAGGTTGAGCGACCGCGCCGTGTCATCGTCGAGCATTGGCAGTCGCACACACCGCTCCGGGTTCTCATGCAGCAGTGCCTCGGGCAGCCCCGCCGTCTCCTTGCCAAACACCAAATACGCGCCGTCCGGATATGTCATATCGGAATGGATATGCTTGGCTTTGGTAGAAAAATAGAAATAGGGGCCGTTCGTTTTCGCAAAAAAATCGGCCAGACTGTCATAGTAAGTAATGTCCAGCAAATGCCAATAATCCAGCCCGGCACGTTTGAGCTTTTTATCGTCAATCGTAAACCCCATCGGCTTTACCAAATGCAGCCGCGCGCCGGTGGCGGCACAGGTACGGCTGATATTGCCGGTGTTCTGCGGAATTTCCGGCTCCACCAGCACAATATTGAGTTGCGGCATAGGTTTTTGTCGTCCCTTTCATATGCGGAAATTCCGGCGAAAATTCACGCCTGCGCCGCCTTCCATGCGGCATAGGTCGGCAGCTCAGCGGATGTGATCGTCACGTCGGTGAGCGGCTTTTGCGCCTCGTCGGTTTTCAGCGCCGCAATCGCATCCACGATCTCCATGCCGGAAATGACCTGTCCAAACACCGTGCTGCCGCCGATCTGGCGGAAGGCACCGTCAAAGGCCAGATTTCCGCCATAGGTTTCATAATACTTCCAAACCTTCTCCGGCACCTTTTCCGGATCGGTAATCTGCCCGTACTGCGCCGCAAAAAACGCGTCAAACGTCGGGTACTGCGCGGCAAGCTCCGCCTGATGCCGGTCATAAACCGTTTGATAGTAACCACGCGCTTCCTCGGCGTTGGCCAGGTGGTCCGCATAGGCTTGTTCCGTCTCTTTACGCACGTCCGCGCACAGAGCCGGCAGACGGGTGTTGATAAAAAACTGGCTGCCGTTGCTGTCCGGCGCGTCGCTTGCCATGGCCACCGCACCGCGCAGGTTCAGAAGCTGATCGCTGAACTCATCGGCAAAAGGCGTACCAGACGCACTTTCGCCGCCCAGACCCGTTCCGGTCGGATCGCCGCTTTGGATCCGCGTATCCGCTTCCACACGATGGAAAAGCAGATTGTTATAATAGCCGCTTCGGATCAGACGTTGAAAATTGTCCACGGCTTTTGGTGCGACCTCGGGGAACAAGCGAATCACAATATCGCCCAGCGACGTATGCAGCACCGCGATCGTGTCATCTGCGTTCGGCAGCTGCAGCTGTTCGGGCTGTTCAAGCGGTGCCGCCGAGCTCGCCGGCGCGGAACTTCCGCCCATCCACGGCACATCACGGCAGCCGCCCAGGCACATCAGCAGCGACGCCGCACACACGACAACGAATATACGCTTTTTCCTGTTCATCGCAACCTCCTGTCTCTTCCGGTGCTCCCGTGTACGGAAAACACCTCATACGACTGTTTGGCGGTTATGCAGCTTATCCCGCGTAAGGGACAAAGGTGATGGACGTAATCGTGACCGCTTCAAGGGGCTTGTCATTGTCATCGGTCTTCACCGCGGCGATCGCGTCTACCACGTCCATGCCCTCCACGACCTGCCCGAACACCGTGTGCCCGCCGGTCATGCGCCACGCGCCGTCCAGATGCAGATTACCGCCGGTTTTGGCGTACACCTCGAACACCTCGTCCGGAATGTTCGCCGGGTCGGCGGGCGTGGTGCCGTACTGCCTTTCAAACAGTTCTTCCCAATTGCTGTATTGCTTGGAATACTGCGCTTTGATCTGCTCCTTGGCCGCCAGATAATTATCCAGCGTCTCCTGCTGCGCCGCTTTCAGCTCCGCAGCGGTTTTGCCGGACGGGCCGGCCTGATTGATAAAGAACTGGCTGCCGTTGGTATTCGGTCCGGCGTTTGCCATCACCAGAGAACCGCGCAGATTCAGCAGCTTTTTATCAAATTCGTCTTCAAAATCCTTGCCGGTATAGCTTTCGCCGCCGGCGCCGGTGCCTTCGGGATCACCGCCCTGGATCATAAACCCTTCGATCACACGGTGAAACGTCACGCCGTTGTAATAGCCCTTTTCCGCCAGCTTGCGGAAATTTTCCACTGCCTTGGGCGCAGCCTCCGGGAAAAAGCGGAACGTGATCGTCCCCATGCTGGTCTCCATCACCGCAACCTCTTCGCCGGCCGCCGGCTTTTCCAGCTGGAATCCGACCTTTTTGTCCGTATACACATCCGTCGCTGTGTTCAACTGCACTTCTTTCTTGCAGCCGCCCAGCATGGCGGCCAGCAACAGTACAGAAACTGCCATCGCGGCAGCGCGATAACCATATTTCATCTCGGCATAATTCCTTTCTGTCATCCGAAAATCGTGCAGCAACAGCCCGCTTTTGTCGCCGCAATAATACTTGTTGTATATTGCAGAAGTCGCATTACCCTTCGTATTCTACCACGTCGATCGACGAGATAGTCACATCCTCCAACGGCATATCGCTCCGGTCGGTTTTCACCGCCGCGATCGCGTCCACAACATCCATGCCCGCGAACACCTGTCCGAACACGCTGTGCCGGAAATCGAGGTGCGGCGTGCCGCCGACAGCCGCATAATTTTCCACGGTCTGTTCCGGGTAGCTGTCGGGGATCTGCTTCATCTGTCCAAGCAGATTCGCGGAAACCGTCTTGGCCTGTACGATAAAGAACTGACTGCCGTTGGTATTCGGCCCGGCGTTCGCCATGGACAGCGCGCCGCGCAGATTATGCAGATCGGGGTGGAATTCGTCCCGGAAGCTGCCGCCCCAGATGCTTTCGCCGCCGGTACCGTTGCCGCGCGGATCGCCGCCCTGGATCATAAAATCATTGATAACGCGGTGGAATTTCAGACCGTCATAATAACCGTTTTTGGCATGGGTTGTAAAATTCTCCACCGTTTTCGGCGTATATTCCGGAAACAGGCGAATCGAAATATCGCCCATGGAGGTATGCATGATCGCTACGAGATCGCCTTTGACAGGCATCGCCAGTTGATTCATAACGCGTCTCCTTTAAAATGAAAATATCGTCTTTGTGCATCGGCTCACACGCCGACAGGGCTTTTTCCGTACTAAAGAAAGCTCCGGGGGAGCATCCGCCGGCGAAAAAGACCGTTGCCGCCTTAGCGGCAGGAGGCGTTTCGCGCCGACAGGGCTTTTTCAGTACTAAAGAAAGCTCCGGGGGAGCTTTCTTTAGTACGCTTTCCCCCATACCACCATCGTCTTGGCGGGCTTGCCGCAGCAAACGCAGGTGTCGGCCAAATGCTCCTGTTCAAACGGCATACACCGGCTGGAAACACCGGCAAAATCCTTGAGCTTCATTTCGCATTCCAGATCGCCGCACCACATCGCCTTGATCAAGCCGGGCTTGTTATCGGCAATCTCCTTGAGCTCCTCCAGCGTGGTCGCAGAATAGGTCATGCTCTCGCGGCGTGCGAGCGCCTTCGCATACAGCCCGTCATGCACCGCTTTGAGCAGCGCGGGGATCGCGGTTTCCAGTTCATCCAGCGAAACCACGGTCTTTTCCCGATTGTCGCGGCGCACCAGCACGCACTGATTGTTTTCGATATCCTTCGGGCCGATCTCCAGCCGCAGCGGCACGCCCTTCATCTCATATTCCGCAAACTTCCAGCCCGCCGAATTGTCGGAATCGTCCATTTTCACACGTGCGACCGCTTTCAAACGGTCACGCAGCGCGGCCGCTTTTTCCAGCACGCCCGGCTTATGCTGGGCGATCGGCACGATCACGACCTGCACCGGTGCGACGGCAGGCGGCATCACCAGCCCGTTGTCATCGCCGTGCGTCATGATGATCGCGCCGATGATACGGGTGGACATTCCCCACGAGGTCTGGTGCGGGTATTGCAGCTTGTTGTCCCGACCGGTAAACTGTATGTCAAACGCACGGGCAAAGCCGTCGCCGAAATAATGGCTGGTACCGCTCTGCAGCGCCTTGCCGTCGTGCATCATCGCTTCGATGGTGTAGGTGGCCTCTGCGCCGGCAAATTTCTCTTTGTCCGTTTTGCGGCCCTTGACCACCGGGATCGCCAGCGATTCGGCGCAGAAATCCGCATAGACGTTCAGCATCCGCTCGGTTTCCGCCATGGCCTCCGCCGCCGTTTCGTGCATTGTATGCCCTTCCTGCCAGTAAAACTCCATCGTGCGCAGGAACGGGCGGGTGGTTTTCTCCCACCGCACCACCGAACACCACTGGTTGTACAGCTTCGGCAGATCCCGATAAGAATGAATGATATTCGCATAATGATCGCAGAATACCGTTTCGGAGGTCGGACGCACGCACAGCCGCTCGCTGAGCTGTTCCTCGCCGCCGTGCGTCACCCACGCCACCTCGGGCGCAAAGCCTTCGACGTGATCCTTTTCCTTTTGCAGCAGGCTCTCCGGAATGAACATGGGCAGCATGATGTTCTCATGCCCCAGCGCCTTAAAGCGCGCATCCAGATCGTTGCGGATATTTTCCCACAGCGCCGTGCCGTAGGGACGGATGATCATGCAGCCGCGCACGCCGGAATAGTCCGCCAGCTCGGCCTTTTTGACCACGTCGGTATACCATTGAGCGAAGTCCACGTCCATAGACGTGATCGCTTCCACCATCTTTTTGTTGTCAGCCATCGTTCAAATGTTCCTTTCTCAGGGAATCGTTATTTGGAGCCGCCTTTTTGGTCGTCATCCTTGGGCTTATCCTTTGCAAATTTATTCAGCAGCACGACGCCCACCAGAATGATCGCCATGACGACAAAAATGCCCAACATTCCCATCAGCATCAGCATCAGCGCGCTGCCGAGGTTTTCGGTTGTCCATTGGATTGTCATTGTCGCTTCCTCCTTATTTCACCAGCATCGGCACAACGGTGAGGATGATGCCGCCCGCCACGACCGAACCGATCTGGCCGGCCACGTTCGCGCCGACCGCATGCATAAGCAGGTGATTCTGGTTGTCCTCTTTAAGCGCCATTTTCTGAATAACACGCGCCGACATCGGGAACGCGGAAATACCCGCGCCGCCGACCATCGGGTTGATCTTCTTGCCCTCCGGCAGGAACAGATTCATCAGCTTGGCAAACAGCACGCCGCCGATCGTATCGAACACAAACGCAACCAATCCCAAGCCCATGATCACGAGCGTCGCCACGTCCACAAACTGCTCCGCTTTCATGCTCGCGGAAATCGTCAGGCCCAGCAGGATCGTGATCAGATTCGCCAGCGTCGTCTGCGCCGTCTGGGACAGGCTGTCCAGCTTCAGGCACTCGCGCAGCAGGTTGCCGAACATCAGCATACCCACCAGCGACACCGAGGCGGGCGATACCAGACCGGCAATGATCATGACAATAATCGGGAAGAAAATACGCGTTTTGCGGGACACCGACTGCGGATTGTACGGCATGCGGATCATGCGTTCCTTTTTCGTCGTCACCAGCTTGATCGCTGCCGGCTGTATGATCGGCACCAACGCCATATACGAATACGCCGCAACCGCGATCGCGCCCATATACTGCGATTTGAAAATCTGCGAAACCAAAATCGCCGTCGGGCCGTCCGCCGCGCCGATCACGCCGATTGCCGCCGCGTCCTTGAAGTCCGGGAACAGAAACGACGCCACCAACACGGTCAGGAAAATACCGAACTGCGCCGCGCCGCCAAACAGCAGCATTTTCGGATTGGACAGCAGCGGGCCAAAGTCGATCATCGCGCCGATACCGATAAACAGCAACAACGGCATCGCTTCCGCTGCTTCGATACCCACGTTAAACAGCCAGTCCACGATACCGGGCACTTCATAGCCCAGAGCTTCGTTCATCTGATTGATCGCGCCGGAAAACGGAATGTTGACCAAAATGGCGCCGAAGCCCATCGGCATGAGCAGTGCCGGTTCAAAATCTTTTGCCAATGCCAGATAAATCAGCAAGGCGCCGATTGCAAACATGACCAGCATTTTCCATCCGTGTATAACGACCTCTTGCCCATCTACGATTTCGGTGTGTGTTCCGAAAAAGTAAGCGATCCCCTGATACAGGAACTCAAACTGTTTTAAAAAGTCCCCCAACGTACATTCTCCTCTTTGTTTATAGCCTATTTTCCTTTTTGCAAAGGTTCAATACTTTATTATAAAGGACAACCCTCTTTTTTTCAACCATATTTTCCGTCGAATCTTGAAAAAAACGCCTTATAGCGTATTCTCTCACAAATTTTCCTGCAATACTTGACGTTGCGGCTTTTTCCGTGCATACTGTATAGAAGCGGCTGCTTCAACCCGTATAGAAAGGCTGGATTCACGCACATGAAAAAAACCGGTTCCCTTTCCCGAAAAATCTATTACGCCGTTCTCCTGCTGACGGCTGCTTCGGCCATCGCCATCGGCTGTTATAACTGGGCACAGCGCGGACTTGGACGCGGTCTGGTCGGCTTTGCCGGTCTGGCTTTTCTGCCGCTTCCCTGGCTGGTGCGCAAGGTGTTCCGACTGCGTCCCGCTTATCAAATGGACAGCTTACTGCTGCTGTTCATCTTTCTCGCGTTCCAGCTCGGCACGGCGCTGGGCTTTTATACGTATCTTGCTTACTACGATCTGTTCGCCCATTTTCTCTGCGGGTTCGTCTTTACGGAGATCGGGCTATGCGTTTATCTGGCCATGAAGCAGGATAAAACCGACGCGCTGCACAGGGACGCGCTCGTCGGCGCCAGCTTTTCGTTTTTCGCCACCCAATTTGCTTCCGCCATGTGGGAAATCTGGGAATACCTCGGTTTTCTCCTTTTCGGCCACGATTCTCAGAACGTCGCCGCGACCGGCGTAGGCGACACGATGGAGGATATCATGATCTGTATGGCCGGCAGCCTCGTCATGGCGGTGATACTCTACTTTCATATGAAAGGCTGCCGCCGTTTTTGGATTTTACGTCCGGTCGATGAGTTTTACCGCGTCAATTACGAAACCCCACGCACGAACGAAACGCCGGATGTCTCCACAAAATAATCTATCGCAACGAAAAAACGCCCGCAATGACCGCCGCACCACGGTTTTTGCGGGCGTTTTGCGCTTCTGCAAGCGGTTCCGGATAAGCTGTCCCAAAATCCGGCAGGACAGGCAATTTTCTGACCAAAACCGCATATCTATTACTCCGAAAGAAACGGAGGAACACATATGCTACTCGAACTGCTGCATTCCCTGTCCAATATATTCTACATGGCGCTGCATGTGGTCAATTCCGGCTCGTTTCCGCGCCCGCTGACGCCGGAGCAGGAACAGGAATATTTGACCGCTTACCATGACCATGGCGATCTGGAGGCGCGCAACCAACTGATCGAACACAATCTGCGGCTGGTCGCACACATCATCAAAAAATATTACAGCTCTGTCCGCGACCAGGACGACCTGATCTCGATCGGCACCATCGGACTGATCAAAGCCGTCACCACCTTCGACAACACCAAAGGCATCCGCCTCGCCACGTATGCCTCCCGCTGCATTGAAAACGAAATCCTCATGCACTTTCGCGCCAACAAGAAAACCGCGCAGGATGTGTCCATTATGGAACCGATCGACACCGATAAAGACGGACACCCGCTCACCCTGATGGACGTTATCGCTCAGGATGATACCATCCTTGAAGATCTGGATTTGAAAATCAACGCCGAAAAGCTCTATCGCTTTATCCGTGAAAGTCTGGATGACCGCGAAAAAGAGATCATCGAATGGCGATATGGCCTGATCGGCGACGCGCTCACGCAGCGCGAAGTCGCCAAAAAGCTGAACATTTCCCGCTCCTATGTCTCCCGCATTGAAAAAAAGGCGCTGGAAAAGCTCAAAAAGCGCTTTGACGCCGGAGATTTTCGTCCTCGTCCGCCGATCAAACGCAGTCCATAAACAGGCCCCCCGGCAAAAGCCGGGGGGCCGATTGCTATTTGATGTCGCGGCGGCAGAAGCTATCGCGTGCAATCCACAGGAAACACGCCATATACACCAGCAGTACACACACCGAAAAGCCCAGCGTCATCGTACCGTCTACGACCATCAACGCGCCGGTATCGATCCCGCCAAACGATACGGAGGGGAAATATTGTGCCAGACCGACATTGGAGAACAGCAAAAAGCGTACACCCGGAATCGTCATCCCCAACACCTGCGACAGCACAACCAAAACCGTCATCACCATCTCGCTGCCATAGATCAGCAGCAGCGAAATCGCGACCGCCACGGCGTTTTTACGCGTAACGGCAGACAGCATCAACGCCATGGCGCCATAGGTGAGCACCGGCAGCAAAAACACCACGTACTTAAGCAGCACATACAACAGATAGGGCAGCCGGCGCACGCCGCCGAACAGCGCTACAACCTGCATGTCGCCGATCCCTTTAAAGCCGGTCAGCAACCCGCTGATCAAGAACGAGAGCACCAGCATGGCGCCCGCGATAATCGCCGTCACTTCCAGCATCAGCAGCGCCTTTGACCAGAAAATCTTTGACCGTTTATGCGGCGTAATCAGCAGCAGCTTGACCGTACCGGTGCTGCATTCGCCCGCAATCAGACCGCCGGCAATCACCACCAGCACGATTGCGATCAGCTCCAGCGAGGATGTGCTGAAATCCATCAGCCCGCCGAAGGTCGTCATATCCAGAGGCGCTGTGTCCGTGCGCAGCCGTTCCAGCGAGACCTCGATTTGAGTCTCGATATTTTTCCGCTGCGTGGAGGTCAGCGCCATACCGTTCTGTTCACCGCGCAGCAGGCTCAGCTTGTTGTCCTCCACCTGCTGCAATTCGGTCGTGCGCCATTGACTGTCCGCGGAAACGAACGGGCTGTAGTACGCATCCTGTGAGATCGGCTCGATCTCCAGCTCAAGCTGTAGCCGCAGCACCTCGCGGCGCGCTTCCTTTTCCTTTTCCGTGGACAAGGAGGAATCGCTGTCCACATCCTCCAGACGCTGCCGGATCAGGGCTTTCCAGTCACCGGAATCCAAAATTGCCTGCCATTTGACCGCTTCCGCCTGGGCATCTGCCACCGTCTGCTCCAGCTCGGCGTATTCCGGCTCATATTCGGTTTGCGTAAGCATCCATTGGCAAAGCGCCGCCTCGCCCTGCGCACCCCAGAGATAGTCCGCGATGTCCGTGCGCCAATCCTCCGGCGGGATCTCGTTATCCAGCAGATATTGCAGCTTTTCCACCTGATACTTGGCCGGGATCGCAATCGTCGGATCCGCTTCCTTCTGGTTATACTGCTCATACTGCAATTGGCTCTTATACTGATCCTCCCATGAGTAACCGTCCCAAAACTCGCCTATGCGGCTGCCGATACCGATAAAGACCAGCATCACCGACGTCAGGCCGGCGATCACGCTGATAATAATCCAGGTGGATGGCTTTTTATACAGCTTCATCCGTTCGTTTTGAAGCAAGTTATACAACGACATTCCCTCCCCCTGTGATCTGCATAAAGGACTGCTCCAGTGTGTTGCCGACCGCGGACAAGCCGTATAGGTCGATGCCCTGTTCCATCAGCTTGCGGTTCACCACCGGCACTTCGTCCTCGGAAATGTGCAGCTCGACATACTGATCTTCGACCTTGATGATCCGGTCGCCGAGGTGCTGCTGCAGCAAGGCCACAGCTGTCTCCATCGGACGCAGCACATAGCGATAGGTATTGGCGTTCCCCTGCCGCGTCAGCTCTTCCATCGTGTTGACCTGCATGAGCTTGCCGTTGTGAATGATCCCGACCGTATCGCACATCAGCTGCATTTCCTGCAAAATATGGCTGGACACCAGCACCGAAATACCGTGCTCATGTGCCAGCGATCGGATAATCGTGCGGAATTCCTGAATACCGGCGGGATCCAGTCCGTTGGTCGGTTCATCCAAAATCAGCACTTTGGGGTTGCGCAGCAGAGCCTGTGCCACGCCCAGCCGCTGCTTCATACCCAAGGAATAGCTTTTGAATTTTTCACGGATGCGCACCTGCATCCCGACCAGCTGCACCACCTCGTCGATGCGGCTTTTATCCACACCGCAGGCGCGTGCCTGCAGCACCAGATTGTCATAACCGGACAAATACCCGTACATATCCGGATTTTCGACGATACCGCTGATTTTCTTCATCGCGGCTTCAAAGTCGGTTTCCAAATTGTGGCCGTCAATCACAATTGTCCCGCTGTCGGGGGAAAGCAGACCGAGGATCATCTTGATCGTGGTGGTTTTACCGGCGCCGTTCGGGCCGAGAAAGCCGAACACCTCGCCCTCCCCCACGGTCAGGCTGACGTTTTTAACAACCGGGCGGGTGCCGAAGGATTTGCATACCTGATCTAAAATCAAAACCGGATTCATCGAATCATCCACCCTCCCGTCATGTCATACGATGTCCACGCGTTGCTGATATTGAAGATTTTCCATTCGCCATCGACCTTTTTGCAAAGAAGAGTCAGCTCCACCCAGCCGCTCAAGGTCTGCTCGTCTTTGCTTTCTCCGTCGATGGGTCTGCCGGTCAGCTGCAGCCTATACCGCACGGAAACGGTCGCTACATCCTCGTTAATGGTACAGGCATTATTGTCCGTACCGACCCGCTCCACTTCCGTCGCCGCAAACTCGTTGTAGGCGATCTGTTGCCCGAGCCCGGCCAACAACGCACCGGACGGCTGGAGGTATTCCGTCTCCTCCCAGAACAGCGGTCTTATCTCGTTTATAATCCGTTGCTGCTCCGCCGCCAAGCCCTCGTCGGTTTTGAGCGCCTCCAGCTGCTCCGCATTGAATGTCATCTGCTGCTCTACCAGCGTGGCGACATCCGACGCCATCGCCCGCAATTGTTTTTTCTCCGGGAGCAGAATCACGATGCCGGCCAGAACGTACACCAGTACGGCCGCCAACAGCGCCATCGAAACCACGAACCCGCGATTACATCGCTTCCAAAATGGCTTTTTATTCACTGCCGCATCTCCTTTTTTAAGATTTTTCTCAGTATACCATGCTTTCCGGTGAAAATATAGGGGATTAAGCCAATTTTAAGGATTTCCAAAGAAATAGCAAAGATTGTTTTCACTCAAAAAGAACCGCCTTGCAAAACAACGGCGAATATGATACTGTTGAAGGGAAAACGATGCGTTGAATACCAATCCTCTAAGCTGAAAGAAGACGTAATCTGCCAGATTAGACAGAGGAGACTAAGGCACAGATTGGTATTGGAGGGGTCAAAAGAATGGAAAAGAAAGAAAAGTATCCTTGCCCGGTTTGCGGAAATGCTACTCTCGATGGAATTGCAACAGATGACACATGCTCTGTGTGTGGTTGGTATGATGAATGGTATCAACGAGAAAACCGTGATATTGCTTTTGCAAATGGAAAATGGACGCTTAACGATGCAGTATCGGCATGGAAGAGCGGGAAAACAATTAAACGAAGTTTTCCTAATAAAGGAAGTTACAAAAACCAATAAAACCATATACTGATGATTCAGAACAATGCAGAAATGCACCGTCCCTTTGGAGTCTCAGATTCGACAGAGGAGACTAAGGCACAGATTGGTATGGAGGGGTCAAAAGAATGGAAAAGAAAGAAAAGTATCCTTGCCCGGTTTGCGGTCGATATGAATTTGAAAAGGAAGACGATTACGATATTTGTAATGTGTGTGGGTGGGAAAATGAGAAATACCAGATTACCCATCCAGATGAGGAGGGTGGAGCCAACAGGATGAGCTTGAACCAAGCAAAAAAAGCGTGGGCGGAAGGAAAGCCGATTGAATAACGGCTGCAATATTGCAATATAAGGATGATCAGGTGATTCAGGACGATGCAGAAATGCACCGTCCCTTTGGAGTCTCAGATTCGGCAGAGGAGACTAAGGCGCAGATTGGTATTGGAGGGATCAAAAGAATGGAAAATAAAGAAAAGTATCCTTGCCCGGTTTGCGGAAATAGGTATTTGGACGAGAAATACGGAAGTTTTGAGATTTGCCCGATTTGCGGTTGGGAAGAAGATGGATACCAGCAAAGGCATCCAGACGAAATTGGGGCAAATGGGAAGTGGACTTTAAATGAAGCTAGAAAAGCATGGGCAGATGGTAAAACAATTAAGGAATATGCTCCTAACCCGAATTTAAAATAATTTACAACCACATGAAATTTGAATCAGCGTCATGGCATTTTGCTGCGGCGCTTTTTTCATGCCATTTTTTCAGCGAGAGGCGGTGAGAATATGAAAATGAAAATCCGAGCAGACGGAGCGCCTATTTTCGCACGATCTTTCACTTCACCACATCAAATAAACCAAGAAAATCCCTTGAAAAGCCGCAAATTCTTTGCTATACTACAAAAGGGTGTTCCCTAACAAAGTTTAATTTTACATAAGGAGTTTTTGTCATGAGTGAAAACAACAACAGCACCGTAAAACTGATCTGCATTCTGGACTACATCGGCATTTTGTGCCTGCTGGGCTTGTTCATCGAGAAAGACGATCCCAAGGTCAAATACCACACCAATCAAGGACTGATCCTGTGCATCGTCGGCTTGGTGATCAGCGCGGTTACGGCCGTCATCCGCGTAATCCCGGTGATCGGCTGGATAGTCGGCGGGATTCTGAGCGCCGTGTGCGGCCTTGCTTGGCTTGTGCTGGCGATTCTCGGCATCGTCAACGTCATCAACGACCGTCAGGAACCGCTGCCGGTGATCGGCACGCTTTTCACGATATTGAAATAAGCAAGCCTGAAAACAAAGACGGGAGAAGGTGTCGGTTATGAAACGTTTGCGATTGGGCGCCAGCGAGCTGGAGGTTTCCGCCGTTGCCCTTGGCTGTATGCGGATCAACCAGCTGAGCGTGGAGGACGCCGCACGGTTAATCGCCACCGCGCAGGAAAACGGCATCAATTTCTTTGACCACGCCGACATTTACGGCGGCGACGGCGCCTGCGAGGAGCATTTCGCAAAAGCGGTCAATATGTCGCCCGCTGTGCGCGAAACCATGATCCTGCAAACCAAATGCGGTATCTGCAAAGGGTATTTCGACTTTTCCAAAGAGCATATTCTGGCCTCGGTAGACGGCAGCCTCAAACGTCTGCATACCGATTATATCGACGTTCTGCTGCTGCATCGACCGGACACGCTCATGGAGCCGGAGGAGGTTGCGGAAGCCTTCGACCACCTATACGAGAGCGGCAAGGTGCGCTATTTCGGCGTCAGCAACCAAAACCCCATGCAGATGCAACTGCTCAGCCGCTATGTAAACCAGCCGCTGGTCGCCAATCAGCTGCAACTCGGGCCGATGAACACGGGTATGTTCGACTGCGGACTGAATGTTAACATGGCCAACCCCGCATCGGTGAATCACGACGGCAGCGTACTGGAGTATTGCCGGCTGCACGACATCACCATTCAGCCGTGGTCGCCGTTCCAGTTTGGCTTCTTTGACGGCGTTTACCTTGATAACCCCCGTTTCCCGGAGCTGAACGCCGTAATCAACCGGCTGGCAGCGGAAAAGGGCGTATCCAACACCGCCATCGTGATTGCGTGGCTGCTGCGCCATCCCGCTAATATGCAGCCGATCGCCGGTACGACCAACGCCGACCGGCTGGCTACAATGTGCCGCGGCAGCGACATCACGCTCACTCGCCCCGAGTGGTATGAAATCTACCGCGCCGCAGGCAATGTGCTGCCGTAAACGGCATCAGATAGTGCAAAACCGCCGCCTTCGTTCGAGGACGGCGGTTTTTCTCTGGAAAAGCAACCGCGAAGCTATGCTTTTTTGCCGGAAGAATCGTATCAGTACCGGCGCGCGCCGACATAGTGTTCGGCAAAATAAAATGCGTTCAGCTTGCGGATCGCAGTCGGGGAATTCTCGTTGTTGCAGGAAACAAACTCCCCGCCCCCAATATAGAGACCGACCAGATCCACGCTGCCGGGCGTGTCGTTATAGAAAAACACGAGGTCGCCGGGTACAAGCGCCTCTTTTTCAACCGGCTTTCCGGCGGCGTACATCGCTTCGGTAAAGCGCGGGCAATCCACACCGGTCTGGCGCAAGCAATAATACACAAAACCGGAATTGTCAAACGCGTCCGGCCCGGTCGCTCCCATTTTAAACGGTTTGCCGAGCAGGGATTTCGCCAGTTCCGCCGCATCCCGTGTATCGGCAGGCGCGGATGTCGGCTCGGTCGTTTCGGTAGCGGAAGCGGTGCTTTCCGTTGCCGTGCTTTCCGTTGCTTGTGTGGAAACGGTCGTGGACGTGGACGCTGCCTCCGTCGCGGACGTGCTGTCTGCCGTTGACGCAGACGCTCCGCCGGAAGAGCTCGGCTGCTGTGCTGTGCAGGCAGCCAATAATGCGGCGCAGCTCAAAGCCGCCAGACAACCGCCAAGCCATGTGCGTATCGTAACTCTCATAAAAATCTACCCCTTTTTTGTATTCGCGCCCGCTGCGGGCATCGTTTTCCTCATCTTCAGTGTATACAATCGGCAGCAAAAAAGGTAGTCTTTTTCGGTTACAATCCGGTGACAGTTTTGTTAGGATTTTCACCATACGCCGCATTTTTTGTAACCTCTCGTTACCCTCCGGTTACAGCGCTGTTACCAAAGCGGACAAAAAAAGAGCGGTCTGGATTTTGATCGAAACCCAGCCCGCTCTTTTTCGTTTTTATAAGGAATAGATTTTTTCCGGCGTGAGGATCTCTACGCCGCTTTTTTGCAAAGCCGCAATGGCGGCGTCGTTGTCGCCTACACGCAAAATCACGCAGGCGCGTCCTTCATCACGGGAAATGAACGCATACATATATTCGATGTCCACGTTTTCATCCGCGAGCGCCTTCATGGCAACCGCAAATCCGCCGGGCTGATCGGGAATTCCAACCGCAATGACGTTGGTCAGCGACACCGTCAGTCCCGCCTCCCGCAGCGCCTTTTCCGCCACATCCGGCTTATCCACGATCAGGCGGAGAATACCGAAGTTGGTGGTATCCGCAATGGACAGGGCACGGATATCGATGCCGGCAGCGGCGATCGTCGCGGTGATTTCCGCCAGACGACCGGCCTTGTTTTCCACGAAAATTGACAACTGTTTGATCACCATAGGATGCCCTCCCTTTTTCAAATACAGGTTGTGTGTTTCCCGGTTCTCTTTCTATAAGAGTACCACGGAAACCGTAAAAAAACAAGGGGATTATAGCACACGTTTGTCGATCACGCGCTTTGCTTTGCCCTCGGAACGTGGCAGGCTGCCCGGCTCCATGAGCCGCACGCGTGCATGCACATTCAGTGTGCTTTGCAGCGCCGCCTCGATACGCTTTTCGGCGTTTTCCAGATCCTTGACCGTATCCGAGAACAGCGAGGCGTTCATCTCTACCTGCACCTCCATCGTATCGAGGTTATTTTTGCGATCGACAAGGATCAGATAGTTCGGATCCATACCGGTCTCCAGCAGCACATGCTCGACCTGTGACGGGAACACGTTGACGCCGCGGATAATCAGCATGTCGTCGCTGCGTCCCTTCGGCTTGGTCATACGGATCAGCGTCCGGCCGCAGGCACACGGCTCACGCTTGAGCGAGCAGATATCGCGGGTGCGATACCGGATGAGCGGCAGCGCCTCCTTGCCGATACAGGTGAATACCAGTTCGCCGTATTCGCCGTCCGGCAGCGGCTGCAGCGTATCGGGATCGATGACCTCCGGATAGAAATAATCCTCGCAGATGTGCATACCGCCTTGGCATTCGCACTCATACGCCACGCCCGGGCCGGCAATCTCGGACAAGCCGTAAATATCATAGGCTTTGATGTCCAGCAGCCGCTCGATCTCCCGGCGCATATTCTCCGTCCACGGTTCCGCGCCGAAAATACCCGCACGCAGCGGCAGTGTCTTCGGATCAATGCCCATATCGCGGATCGTCTCGCCGATAAACATGGCATAGGACGGGGTGCAGCACAGGATATTGGAACCGAAATCCTGCAAAATCTGCACCTGCCGCTTGGTGTTGCCGGACGAAACCGGGATCGCGGTCGCCCCCAGATGCTCCGCGCCGTAGTGCAGTCCCAGGCCGCCGGTAAACAAACCGTAGCCATACGAGATGTGGACATAGTCCTTCGGCGTCGCGCCGGCAGCGGACAAGGCACGCGCCGTGCCGTCCGACCACACCTCAATGTCGTGCGCCGTATACCCTACGACCGTCTGCTTGCCGGTCGTGCCGGACGACGCATGGATGCGCACCAGCTGGTTCTGCGGCACGGCGAACAGCCCAAAGGGATAGTTGTCACGCAGGTCGTTTTTGACCGTAAACGGCAGCTTGGTGACATCCTCGATGGAATGGATATCCTCCGGCTTCAGACCGAGTTCGTCCAGCTTTTTCTTGTAAAACGGTACATTTTCATACGCGTGCTTCACCATTTTGATCAAACGCGCCGATTGCACAGCGTGAATATAATCGCGGGAAGCACATTCAATTTCCGGTTGAAAAAACGGCATTTGACTCACTCTCCTTGTGCCGCGCCGGCAGCATAGCCCAGCTCCAGCGCCGCTTCATTAACTGCAATGGTTTTCGGGGGGACGGTTGTGCGCAGAATATCCAGCCATTTATCCTTGTCCAGCCCCATAAAACGGGCTGCAACGCCCAACAGCACGACATTGGTGGCCTTGGCGCTGCCCGCCTGCAAGGCAAGAGACAGCGCGTCCACCGCGATCACGCGCACTCCCATCTGCTCGATCGTAGGCAGGATATTTTCCGGATAGGTTGCCGTGCCGCCGATAACCGGCATAGGATCGATTTTCTGCGTGTTGACGATCAGCACGCCGTCCGGCTTCAGATACGGCAGCCAGCGTGCCGCCTCCAACTGTTCAAACGAAATAATGATGTCCGCCTCGCCTTTCTCGATGAGCGAGGAGTGAACTTTATCGCCATAGCGCACATAGGTGACGACCGAGCCGCCGCGCTGCGACATGCCGTGTACCTCGCTGACTTTTACATCATAGCCGCGCTTCACAAACGCCGCGCCGATCAGCTTGGAGGCCAGCAGCGTCCCTTGTCCGCCCACGCCAACGATCAGGATATTGGTAACCTTTGACATAGGATCTCTCCCCCTTTCTTACTTGGACGCGCCCGGACGGATCGCGCCGAAGCGGCAGACTTTGGCACACACCTCGCACCCGACGCACTGCGTCGGATCGATGATGGCGTGACCGCGTCCGTTGTTGTCCTCACCGTGTACCGAAATGGCCGGGCAGCCGACCTGCAGACAGCCGCGGCAGCCGGTGCAGGCGTCCGCGTCAACGGTCATAGCAGGCGCGTGCTTGACATTCTTGAGCAGCGCGCAGGGGCGGCGCGAAATGATCAGCGACGGCTCCTCCACCGCCAGCTCCGCCTCCACGGCGGCGCGGGTCGCCTCCAGATCGAACGGATCGACCACCGTCACCCGCCGGATGCCGATCGCGTGCGCCAGCGCTTCCAGATCCACCGCCACGGTCGGATCGCCGCTGATGGTCAGCCCGTTGGCGGGATTGTTTTGATGGCCGGTCATGCCGGTGATGGAATTGTCCAGCACAATCACGGTGGAAATACCCTTGTTATATGCAATATCGATCAACCCGGTGATACCGGAGTGAATGAAGGTGGAATCGCCGATGACGGCCACCGCTTTCTGCGCCTGCTCCTTGCCGCGCGCAATATTGAAGCCGTGCAGGCCGCTGATGGACGCGCCCATGCACACGCACGTGTCGATCATGGACAGCGGCGCCTGCGCCCCCAGCGTATAGCAGCCGATATCCCCGCTGACATACAATTTGCATTTCTTCAGCGCATAGAACAAGCCGCGGTGCGGGCAGCCGGCGCACAGCACCGGCGGGCGCGGCGGGATCGGCTGATCGAAGGTGTGGTATTCCGGCGTTTCGCCCAGCAGCGCCGCGCGAACGGTCGCCTGGGAGAATTCGCCCTCGAACGAGAATTTTTCCTTGCCGACCACGGGGATGCCGTGCTTGCGGCAGTGGGTTTCCAGAATGTCATCGAGTTCTTCGATGACGACCAGCTCGTCCACATTGGCGGCAAAATCGCGGATCAGCTTGACCGGCAGCGGATTGACCATGCCCAGCTTCAGATAGCTGGCCTTCTCGCCCATCGCCTCACGGGCAT
>CATWUX010000003.1 GCA_958354085.1 uncultured Oscillospiraceae bacterium
AAAGCAATGCGTTTTCGTGCCGCGCGCGACGGCGGAAACCGTGAGCGAAAAATCGAAAAACGGTTGCGGGACTGTAAATGCGGTCGCATATCCACACCCCTTTACAAGGGGGAACGCCGCTTCTATTCGCGTTCCCCGGCTGCGCATATGCCAGTTTACGCGGGATATCCTGTCCGTGTGACGGCTTCTCGATTTTTGTCAGCGAATGCCGGTTAAATCAAAAGACGGAATATATTGCTGTCCGCTGCTGGACAGCTCCTGTACGTAGCCGTTCGTCAATCCGCGCTCCAGCAAGTGATCCCAGATCTTGCGGCATTCCCGTTTGGTCAACGCGCGGTTCAGAGGAGGATACTGCGGCAGCGGCACAACCGGCGTGTACTGGAACAGCAAGCTGACCCAGACGCCATCCGGCAGATGATCTGCCAGCCAGTCCAGCACTGCCAGTGATTCGCGGGTGTTCCCCGGGAGGACGAGATGGCGAACCATGGTGCCGCGTATCGCCATACCGTGCTCGTCCAATTGAAATTCACCTGTCTGCCGCGCCATTTCCAGAATGGCCTGCGTAGCCATGAGCGGATAATCCGCCGCGCCGGAATACGCCTCGGCCGGTTCGGCATGGATGTATTTCAGATCCGGGAGATAGACGTCGACCGCTCCCTCCAGCCGACGCAGCGTTTCAACGCGCTCATAACCGCTGGTGTTGTATACGATCGGAACCGGCGGGCGGTAGCGTTCCAGCGCTTTCAGAATAGCGGGGACATAATGCGTTGGATTGACCAGATTGATGTTGTGCGCGCCCTGCTCGACCAGTTCGCGGAAAATATCCGTCAGACGTTCGATGGAAACCGTTTCCCCGAAACAGTCGTGACTGATCACGTGGTTCTGGCAAAACAGGCAGCGCAGCGGGCATCCGGAGAAAAAAACGGTTCCGGAACCGCGTGTGCCGCTGATACAGGGCTCTTCGCCGGTGTGCAGGGCGGCACGGGCAAGCGTGGGAAGTGCCGGAACGCCGCATATTCCCAGTGTTTCCGGTGTTCTGATTGCCTGACAGCGGCGGGGACAAAGCGTACAGCCGGACATAAGCAGGCTCCTTTATTTTTGCATTTGGCAGATCCACAGATCCGCCAGCGCCAGAAGCGCCGATTTTTCGTTGGGACGTTGGCCGCTTATAACGGCGTCCAGCAGCCTTTCCAGCAGCTCACCGACCGGCTTTCCGGCGGGCGCTCCGCGTTCCAGCAGGTCGTTGCCGTTCACAGCCAAAGTACGCAGAGAAAAGCAGCTGTGCGACGCTTTGATTTGTTCTATCAGCGCCGAGATGCGCGGAAGCAGTTCCAGACGATCCCGCACATGGGGCGCTTGTGCGGCGCAATCGGCAGCTTTTACAAGCAAAAGCTGCCGCAAACGCTCCTCACCAATACGGTTGAGCCAGCGGAGAACCACACGTTCCGTCGGTTCGATCGGAACGTCGTGGAGACGCACCAGCTCGCATACGGCAGTCAAGGTGGCGTTGTCCATCCGCAGCCGCCGCAGGACCGTTTCCGCATAGGGCTCACTTACGGCGGCGTGACCGTGAAAATGTCCCACGCCTCGTTGATCTTGCGTATAGCAGGCCGGCTTACCGCTGTCGTGCAGCAGCATCGTCCAGCGCAGAATTGGATCTGCCGGAACGGCAGCCACGCTGTGGGCAATGTGCGTGTAAACGTCGTAGCAATGATAGGGCGAATTTTGCGCAAATCCAACAGCCGGCGCCAATTCCGGCAACAGCTGGGTGATGACCGGCGCATAATCCAGCAGTACCTCACATACATTCTCGCCGCACAGCAGCTTGGTCAGCTCGGAGGCGATACGCTCCGGTGCAACGGCGTCCAACCGCGCGCGCAGCTGCACAAGGCTGCGTGCGGTTTCCTGCTCGATGGAAAAGCCCAGAACGGACGAAAAGCGCAAGGCTCGCAGGATGCGCAAGGCATCTTCCGTAAAACGGGTATCCGCATCGCCGACACATCGAATACAGCGGTTTTCTAAATCCGCCTGTCCGCCGAACGGATCGACAAGCCCGTGTGCCGGATGATAGGCAAGGGCATTGATCGTGAAATCGCGGCGGCGCAAATCCTCCGTCAAACTGCGCGTGAATTGCACGGAGTCCGGACGACGGCTGTCAGAATATGCTCCGTCCACCCGATACGTCGTGATTTCCACCGGCATATCGTGCCACAGAACCGTTACCGTACCGTGCTGCAGACCGGTCGGGATTACTGTACAATCGGAGAACATAGCTATCGTCTGTTCCGGAAGCGCGGAGGTTGCCACATCCCAGTCGTGCGGCGTTTCTCCCCGCAGGCTGTCCCGTATACAACCGCCGACCACATAAGCTTCCGCTCCGTTTTGTGTAAACCGGTCCAGAAGCGACTCTATAAAGGGCGGTAAAATAATGGGCATACTTTCGGCCTGCCTTTCTTTTGTAAAAGAAGAAAGCTGCTACCGGCCATACTCCGAAACGTTCGGAAAATAGCAGGCGGCAGCTCGGTTGTATGTGCATAAAAATCAGCGTTCGCGCACTTTAAAGCCATAGCCCCAAATAGTTTCGATAGCGAGCGTCGTGCCTTGCAGCTTTTTGCGCAGACGTTTTACGGTATCGTCCGCAACACGCGTGGCGGAATCGTTTTCAAATCCCCAAACGGTGGGGAGCAGCTCGCTGCGCGGTACAGCCCGGGAGGCGTTTTTCATCAGATAGGTGAGCATGGCAAACTCGGTGGGGGTAAAATGAATGTTTTCGCCGGCTGCGTTGCAAGCAGACATGTTATCCAGATCGACCGTCAGACCGCCCATCGTTATTTTTGAGCTGGGAGCGACCGCTTTGCAGATCAAAGCAATGTCCGCGGTAATGCTGCTGGAACTGAGCTCCTCTGAAATATTGGTGTATTCAAGGGAATAGCCGTTGTTGCGCAAAGAGGTAACGAGGGTATCCAGCATCTTGTTATCGTCTCCAAAAACATAGATTAACTTCGGCATTTTCAAGTCCTCCACTTCATATTACTTATTCTATTATATCGAATATTATCGCCAACTGTGTGAAATTCTTGTGAATGAATGCGCTTTTTATAAACTGTATTCCGCCAACAGCCGTTGCTTTTCGTCCCACAGGGGCTGCGAAAGATCCACATAATATTTGTGCGGGTGTTCAAAGCGCAGCACTTCATCCCACATGCTGTCGATTTGCTGCTTACAATAAGCGCGTATCTCGGTAATGGCGCGATCCTGATATACACATTTTCCAGCTTCAAAAAGCGGCTGCAGCAGGGGAACGGCGGTGAAATTTTCCACACATTTACGTTTCCAGACATGTTCCGGATCAAAAATGACATACGGCTTGGAGTCATCGATGGTTTCCTCGTGCAAGGTGATGACATCCGCGATCGCTTTTCCGCTTTCCTTGTCATACAGACGCCAAAGTTTCTTAAAGCAGGGGTTGGTGATCTTGGTGACGTTTTCGCTGACTTTGATGCGGGGAATAATTTTACCGTTTGATTCAACGGCGGCCAATTTATAAACCCCGCCGAAAACCGGGTCGCTGGCTGCGGTAATAAGCCGTTCGCCGACGCCGAAGCTGTCCACACACGCGCCCTGCAGGATCATATCGCGGATGATATATTCATCCAGCGAATTGGAGGCGATAATACGGCAGTCGGGGAACCCCGCTTCGTCCAGCATCTTGCGCGCTTTTTTGCTCAGATAGGTAATATCGCCGGAGTCGATACGCACCGCCTGCGGACGATAGCCGCAGGGAACGATCTCCTCATTAAATACGCGGATCGCGTTGGGCAGGCCGGATTTTAACGTGCTGTACGTATCCACCAGCAGCGTACAGGCGGCGGGATATTCCCGTGCGTAGGCGCGGAAGGCGTCCAGCTCACTGTCAAACAACTGAACCCAGCTGTGCGCCATCGTCCCCATGGCGGGGATACCAAATTCGCGATCCGCTATGGTACAGGCTGTTCCGTCGCAGCCGCCGATATAGGCGGCACGGGCGCCGTAAATCGCACCGTCATACCCTTGGGCGCGCCGCGAACCGAATTCCATGACCGTGCGTCCCTGTGCGGCGCGCACGATACGGTTGGCTTTGGTGGCGATCAGCGACTGATGATTGATTGCCAGAAGCACCATCGTTTCGATAAACTGTGCCTGCATGACCGGCCCGCGCACGGTCACAATAGGCTCATGCGGGAAGATCGGCGTGCCTTCCGGTACGGCCCAAACGTCGCAGGCAAAGGAAAAGTTCTGTAAATACGTGAGAAAATCCTCACCAAATAATTTCTTGGATCGCAGATACTCGATATCCGCTTGCGTAAAGGAGAGGTTACGCAGGTAATTGACCAGTTGTTCTACGCCCGCCATAATGGCAAGGCCGCCCTCATCCGGCACACGGCGGAAAAACATATCAAAGTAAACGATTTGATTTCCTTTTCCGTTTTTCAGAAAGCCGTTTGCCATGGTCAGCTCGTAAAAATCGGTCAGCATCGTGAGATTATCACAATCAAAATGATTCAGCGAAGTCACGAAACATACACCACCTTATTCTGAAAATGTAATGGTTTTGCAAAGCGAAATGCCGCCCTTTTGCATCAGGAGCAGAGACAGCGCATTCATAAAATCCGCCGGATGTCCGGGCGCGTCAAACGTGTCTGTCAAAGTGAGCGGAACGATCATTTCCGCTGCGCGGTTGAGGGTGTTGAACCACGCTTTGGCGGTTAACACAAATTGCAGCACGCAGATATCGGTGCAATCGCCCACCACCAGAAAAGTCGTGATGTCGGGATGCTGCGCCAGCCAATCGGTAAAAGCCGGTTCTAAAAATCCGTTCGTCGAATTTTTGGGGATGATCGTGATTTGCCCCGCGGAAGCGATCGCGTCGCAAAGCTGTGCTTCCGGTGTGCCGCGTAAACAGTGCGGGGGATAGGTTTCCAGCTCCAGACTGTCCGGTTCATGTGTATCGGCGAAGGCCGCGATGGGGATTCCATACTGCGTGCAGGCGGCCGTTAACGAAGCAATCGGCGAGATCAGCGCGCCGACGCGCGGACTGGATAAAGCGCCCGAAACAGCAAAGCCGTTGACCATGTCCACGATAATCAACGCCGTGTGTGCCGGATCAAAATCGTGCAGCGATCGGTCGGACAAGACGGATAAATCGCGATGGAGCCCGCTCAGTTCCTCAATCGCCTGCGCCTGCAGCGACGATAAATCAGGAAGAAACATCAAAACACTTCCTTCCGGTGTGGAATTAAAAAGAATTCATATAAAAATGTATCAAACAGTATTATACTATATTGTAAGAAATTTCGCAAGGAAAAATGTAAAAAAGCGCCCTCTTTTTTTCTGTTTTTTGTAATATTTAGAAAAACAAAATAAGAAACATAGGTTGTTTGCCCGAATTTTCACAAATTTGAGATTTCCTTGCAGAAATTTGGCGTTCTCTTGTTTCTGGACTTTGCGGCTGCGCTATGCTATACTCAATTGCAGCGAATAGATGCAGCCCCGCTTCGGGGCATGGGGAGTGGTCATGATGAGCCGAAACTTTTTTGCCATATTATCGCGTATGAAATATATTACCCGCTGGGCGCTGATGCGCAATACGCGGGCGGAGAATATCTGCGAGCATTCTCAGGATGTCGCGGTATTGGCGCACGCGCTGGCGGTGTTGACCAATCGCCGTTTCGCAGGCCATGTAGACGAGGGGAGATGTGTCCTGCTGGCGATGTATCATGATGTGCCTGAAATTTTGACCGGTGATTTGCCCACACCGGTCAAGTATTACAATCCGGCAATTCGGGACGCTTACCGGCAGGTGGAAACCGTGGCGGCCGATAAGCTTCTCGGCATGCTTCCGGAGGATATACAGGCGGATTATCGCCCGCTCCTGCAGCCGGACAACGAGTGGCAGGAAGAGCGACGGCTGGTAAAAGCGGCCGACAAGCTGGCGGCGCTTATTAAGTGTGTAGAGGAGCTGCGGCAGGGGAATATGGAGTTTGCCAAGGCACGTAAAGCGACCGAGGAGGCGATCCGTGCGCTGCATATTCCGGCAGCCGATTGTTTTTTGGAGGAATTCCTGCCCGCGTTTGAACTGACGCTGGATGAACAGGACTGAGTCTTATTTCGGCGCGGAAGGGCAAAACGTGCGCAGCGGACAGTCGGCACATTTCGGCGACCGTGCGTCGCAGATTTCTCGTCCGAACAATACCAGCCGATGGCAAAAGGCGTTGCTTTCCTCGGGCGGCAACAGCTCGCGCAGCTGAAGTTCCACTTTATACGGATCTTTGGAATCCGTTAATCCGAGCCGATTGGTGATACGGATGCAGTGTGTGTCGGCTACGACAACGCCCGGTACACCGTATACATCGCCGCAGACAAGATTGGCGGTTTTGCGCCCTACGCCGGGCAGTTTCACCATCTCTTCCACGGTATTCGGAATCACGCCGCCGTAATTCTCCCGCAGCGCGTTTGCCATGGCGACAATATCGCGCGCCTTAGTCTTGTACAGGCCGCAGGAGCGGATATACGTGCCGACCTCTTCGGGCGAGGCGTCTGCAAACGCATCCAGTGTCGGAAAACGTTCAAAAAGCGCCGGCGTGACCAGATTGACACGCGCGTCTGTACATTGAGCGGACAGCCGCGTCGCAATCAGCAGCTGCAGAGCATCGCCATATTCCAGCGAACAAATGCCCTCCGGATAGCGTTCTTTCAATTTTTCGACCGCCAGAAGGGCGGTCTTTTGCTTTTTAGTCTGTCTGGGCATATATCCATGATCCTTTCCATATGGGATATTTTGTCGAGAGAGGGAAGCGAATACACATATCCGCTTTATTATAAGGTAACATGAAAAAAAAACGCTGTCAAATAGAGAATTTTCTCGTTTGCTCTTGCGCATTATGCTCAAAAAGTGGTATGATATGACATAATGCTTCAAAAAGGGGATTCGGATTATGTACGAGAACAAAATGGACACCATCGGTTTTGTCAAAGCAATCGATGAAGAAGTGGGCGCAGCAATGGAAAAGGAGCTGTTCCGCCAGCGCCGGAATCTGGAGCTGATCGCTTCGGAAAATATTGTATCTCCCGCTGTGATGGCGGCGATGGGCAGCGTGCTGACCAACAAATATGCGGAAGGCTATCCGGGCAAACGCTATTACGGCGGCTGTCAGGATGTGGATATCGTGGAGAACATTGCGCGCGAACGCGCTTGCCGTTTGTTTGGGGCGGAGCATGCCAATGTACAGCCCCATTCCGGCGCACAGGCCAATCAGGCGGCGTATTTTGCGCTGCTGCAGCCCGGTGATACCGTGCTGGGCATGAACCTGGCGCACGGCGGCCATTTGACGCACGGTTCTCCGGTTAATTTCTCCGGCAAGCTATATAACTTCGTTCCCTACGGCGTGGACGAGGAAACCGGTTTTATTGATTACGACGTGGTGCGTGCGCTGGCGATGGAGCATAAACCGAAGCTGATCGTGGCGGGCGCCAGCGCGTATTGCCGTGAAATCCGCTTTGACCTGCTGCGGGAAATCGCGGACGCCTGCGGCGCGATGCTGATGGTGGACATGGCGCATATTGCGGGACTGGTCGCCACAGGCAACCATATGAATCCCGTTCCGTACTGCGAAGTGGTGACCACGACCACGCACAAAACGCTGCGCGGGCCGCGCGGCGGCATGATCCTGTGCCGCGAAGAGTTTGCAAAAGCGATCGACAAAGCCGTTTTCCCGGGTTCGCAGGGCGGCCCGCTCATGCACGTGATCGCGGCGAAGGCGGTATGCTTAGGCGAGGCGCTCAAGCCGGAATTCAAAGCGTATGGCGACCAGATCTGCCGCAATGCCAAGGCGCTGGCTGCCGGGCTGATGAACCGCGGACTCAAGCTGGTGTCCGGCGGTACCGACAATCATCTGATGCTCATGGATCTGCGTGAAACAGGTATCACCGGCAAGGAGCTGGAGCATCGTCTGGACGAGGTGTACATTACGGTCAACAAAAATACCATCCCGAACGAGCCGCTGTCGCCGTTTGTGACCAGCGGTATCCGCATCGGTACGCCGGCTGTCACCAGCCGCGGATTGGTGGAGAGCGATATGGATCTGATCGCCGGCTGCATTGCCGATGCCGTGACCGATTTTGAGGGAAAAGCGGATGCGATCCGCGCAACCGTCAGCGAGATATGCGCACGGTATCCGCTGTATTGATCCGCTGTTTTTCAGCGATAAGGTGGTGAGTGTGTGGCAGCGCCTCTTGCAGACCGGATGCGTCCGGAAACACTGGAAGATATTGTCGGGCAGCAGCATCTGCTGGCACCGGGCAAGGCTTTGCGCACGATCATCGAATCGGGGCGCATTCCCAACCTGATTTTTTACGGCCCTTCCGGCATTGGTAAAACAACGCTGGCGCGTATGATCGCCAAGCGCACCGATATGCGGCTGCACAAGCTCAACGGAACCAATGCCACCACGGCGGATATCAAAGCCGTGGTGGACGAGCTGGATACCTTGGCGGGCATGAATGGGATTTTGCTGTATCTGGACGAGATTCAGTATTTTAATAAGAAGCAGCAGCAAACGCTGCTGGAATATATCGAAAACGGGCGAATTACGCTGATCGCTTCTACGACCGAAAACCCGTATTTCTATGTATACAGCGCCATCCTCAGCCGTTCCACTGTTTTTGAATTCAAACCGGTGGAGCGCGCGGATGTGGAGCAGGCGGTGCTGCGCGGTTTCCGTTTTCTGGAGCAGGAGCAGCATACGCCCATCCTGCCTGAAGAAGGGGTGAGCGCACATATTGCCGCCTCGTGCGGCGGCGACGTGCGCAAAGCGCTCAACGCCGTGGAACTGTGCGTGCTGGCGACTCCGCCGGAGGACGACGGTACCCGCCGCGTCACGTTGGATACTGCGCAGCAGCTGGCACAACGCAGCGCACTGCGCTATGACCGGGACGGCGACGAGCATTACGATATCCTGTCCGCTTATCAGAAGTCCATGCGCGGCTCCGATCCGAACGCGGCGCTGCATTATCTGGCACGGCTGCTGGAAGCGGGCGATCTGCCGTCCGCCTGCCGGCGGCTGATGGTGTGCGCATGCGAGGATGTGGGGCTGGCCTATCCGCTGATCATCCCGATTGTGAAAGCGGCTGTGGATGCGGCGTTACAGGTGGGGCTGCCCGAGGCGTGCCTGCCGCTGGCAGATGCGGTTGTGCTGGTTTGTCAGGCGCCTAAATCCAATTCGGCGCACAATGCCATCCACGCGGCGCTCGCCGACGTGCGTGCCGGCAAGCTGGGGCCAATTCCCCGTGCACTGCAAAACAAGCATTTCGACGGGGAGGACAACCCGCACAAGGGGCAGTTTTATCAGTATCCCCACGATTTTCCCCAGCACTGGGTCGCACAGCAGTATTTGCCGGATATTTTGAAGGATACGGTTTATTATGTGCCGGGCGATAACAAAAATGAGCAGGCTTTTCAGGCGTATTGGGACGCGATTCGGAAAGCGCTCTGATGTCCCGCCAAAACGGATGAAACAACCGCCGCTCCGAACTTCCTTTTCAGAGCGGCGGTTTTGTGTCATACTGAGCGTGGGAACGAAAGGATGAGAACCGATATGGCCAAAAAAGTTTTGGTAGGCATGAGCGGCGGTGTAGACAGCTCGGTCGCTGCCTTACTGCTTAAAGAGCAGGGATATACAGTGGTGGGGGTAACGCTGCGGCTGCGCGGAGGGCGGCTGGCGGAGCTGAGCGGCGAAACGGCAGAGCAGGATATTCAGGATGCGCAGCGCGTATGCGCAAAATTGGATATCGAGCATCGTGTGCTGGATTTCACGGATCGTTTTTGCGCTTGCGTAGTGGATGAATTTGCCTCGGAATACCTTGCCGGCCGTACGCCGAATCCTTGTGTCACCTGTAACCGCACGATCAAATTCGGCGCCATGCTGGATTACGCGCTGGAAAACGGAATGGACGCGCTGGCTACCGGGCATTATGCACGCACCGCCTATGATGAAGCGTCCGGTCGCTGGCAGCTCTGGTGCGCCGACTCCGGCAAAGACCAAAGCTATGTGCTGTACGGCCTTTCGCAGCAGCAGCTGTCCCATACGCTGTTCCCGCTCTGGGGGCTGGAAAAGGCACAGGTACGCGAACTGGCGCGACTGCATGCGCTGCCGGTGGCGGATAAAGGGGACAGCATGGAAACCTGTTTTGTTTCCAAAGAGGGACACGCCGCGTTTATCGAATGGTATACCGGCCGCACCATGCAGCCGGGAGATTTTGTGGATGAAAGCGGACGGGTGCTGGGACGGCATAAAGGCATCGGCCATTACACCATCGGTCAGCGAAAGGGACTGGGGATCGCTTTGGGACAGCCGATGTATGTAGTGGAGCTGGACGCGGTGAACAACCGGGTCATACTGGGGGTCGAAGGACGGCAGCTGTCGAGCGAGCTGACGGCCGGCCGCCTTAATTTTGTATCCATTGCGCCTCCCGAAGCGCCTTTGCGGTTGCACGCCAAAATCCGCTATCAGGCGCCCGCCGCACCTGCTACCCTGTTTCCGCAGACGGACGGCACGGCGCGGCTGGTATTTGATGCGCCGCAGCGGTCAGTCACTCCCGGACAGGCGGTGGTGTTTTATCAGGACACGCTTGTGCTGGGCGGCGGCACGATCCTACACAAATAGTTTGAAGGTTCTCCATTTGGTATTGTGCCGTTGCCAGACCGCACAATACCAAATGGAGTTTTTATTTTCTATGCATCATGAATCCGGTATAGCCCGGAGCCTTAGATAACAAAAGACCGTTAATTGAACAATTAACGGTCTTTTGTGGAGCTACTGATCCGATTCGAACGGACGACCTGCTCATTACGAGTGAGCTGCTCTACCTGCTGAGCCACAGTAGCATCTATGAACTTTCTTTATTGCGTTGGTATTATACCAAACTCTGTTGTTCCCGTCAAGAGCTTTTTTGAAAAAACATGAAAAACTCTCTGCGGCTTATCAATGATGTGAATCAGCTGCGGCAGGGAAGAACAGCGAAGAGCGTTTTCGCTTGAACGAAAACGCTCTTCAGATCACACATTAAAAGTTCTCAGCAGCAACGCTGGGAGCAGTTTCTCGGCGCACGGCGGCAGTCATTTTCACAGGACTCCTCTGAACGAGATTCTTCACATCCGCATCCACGTTCGCGCTCGCATCTGCGTTCGCATCCGCATCCGCGACGGCAGTCACAATCACAGTCGTTGCCGTGGTTGCACCATAGAATGGCGGCAACGGCTACTAAAATCCAACAACACATAATAATATTTCACCTCCCTGTACAAGTTTACGTACCGAGAGAGAAAAAGGTGACAATGGATCGAGGCGATTATAGATAGAAATATGTCGAAAAATGGCGGCAATATGGCTTTGATTCAATAAAAAATTCGGCTATAAATAGATTGAAAAAGTTCAGCAAATAGTGTAGAATGAATACGTTTGTATGGTATCTTTATAAAGGGAAATGCGAGATATTGTTCGGGATTTGCGGTGGCTTTACAAAGCATGACAATGGTCACCGCTGTATGAATACGATACTCTAAAGACCGGATCAAATTTGCAGGAATTGTATTGTAGCTTCTGTCGAGAAGAGGGGAAAAGAGTGTATTTGTTCAGTGAGTTTACACCGGTCGAAGATTGCGTCGTGTTTGCTTATGAGGTTTGTGCAGACAATCGGATACGGCTGTGTTATTCTAATCCGCTGAATTGCGAGAATATGCACATCGATGCACAACAATCGCTTGGCCTGACACTGGAAGAACTCTATCCCCCCGAAGTGGCTCGGCGGTTGTTGGAATTGATGAGCCACTGTGTGGAAGAAAATTGTGTTTGTCAATATATGCGTGCCACTATGGTCGATGGCCGATTGCAGTATTGGAATATTACGATAACGCCGATATCGCATTCGCAGACAACGTGGATATACGGAATAGGCCGGTTGGCACAGGGTGCATTTAACCATATTTACAGCTTACAGGAGTTGGATGTATTTTTAACCTCCTTGTATTCTGTCTCTACTAATGCCGTGGTATTACTCGCCGGAAATACACCGAAAACGCTTCGTGTATGCAGCTGCAATGCCGTGTTCGGCTATTTGCTGAATCTGCCGTCAGAACAGCTGATAGGGCGGGGGTTGGCCGAAATATTCAAAGAAACGACCGTAAATACAATATACGAGGAATGCCAGAGCAGCTTTGAAAAGGGCTGCAATCCTTCTTTCCCTTTATCTATTTCGGTTCCCGGCGGAGAGGTGAATACCTTGATGTCCTGCACGCCGATGATGATTCAAGGAGAGCTATATGCGCTTTGTATCATTCAGAATTTTACGAATTCTTTGGTAACGGAGCAAGAGGACGGACAACAAATAGTGTGTGATTGTTTGTTTGACAACACTGTCAACGGCCTGTGCTTGATGGATGTAAAACAGCCTGCCAAGCCAGTCATCCAGCGTGCGAATTCACCGTTTTTGCTGTTTTGGAATCAATATACGGCGCAGTTAGGCGATTTTTCGCAGGCGGAAGTGTATCAGAAAGCCTGTCTGCTGCGTCAGCCGGTCTCGGAACAGGTTCGTTTAGCGAACGCAGACGGCACGGTTATGTTTTTTCATCTGAATATCAATCCCATTCTGCGCGGAGACTGTGTTGTTAAGCTGTTGATTGCCAGTACGGACACAACAGAAAAAATGAAGCTCAGTATGCGCATGAATGTGAAACTGACTGCACGCGAATCCCAGATTCTAGAAATGGTAGCCAATGGGGACAAAAATAAATTTATTGCATATCGATTAGATATTTCGGAAGGGACCGTCAAAAAAATCATTTCCAATGCTTATAAAAAATTACATATTTCATCCCGATCGGAATTGATAAAATTTTATCTGAGTGATCAACATGTGCGGTTTGAGACAGAATAGAGAAACAATTGACACAAGCAGGCATCCTTGTCAACCAAAGTAGTATTGCGTTTGTGACCGACTTTTGCTATACTAGATGCGTGAAATACATTCACGAAAACTAAAAAGTGAGCAGGGCGGTGTGTGGAGAAATGCAGCCATATACGGTAACTGTGGCAATTGCTTCGGAAGATAACGAGTATTATGAATTAAACTACGAGCTGATTTCTTCCGTTCCGGAGGAAGGAACCATGGGGTATGGTATTTCCTGTCAATTGCTTTCGCCGCAGTTATCCAATGGGGTATGGCATACAGAACGGGTTGAGAATATTTCGTCCAGTCACGAGATAACACTTGCTTTGATGGATTTTTTGGCAAAACATGCGGTTTTCCCTGTACATATGCGCGAGGTCATTGAAGACGTGCAATGCGGGTTGGCTATGCTGGCCTGTTAAGCAACTTACCTTTTATACGCTACCCAAAAAGAGCAGAAGCCAAAATGGCTTCTGCTCTTTTTGGGTGTATTAAAGTTTCTCTATCAGCGTGATGGGAACCGGTTCCGGAGTACAGACACACAAGGTGTAATCTTCGCGGAAAGGGACATGCCGCAAGATGGAACCGTTGCAGCCCGAAATAACGTTGTCATTGACAACGGAAAAGGCGGAAAAAGCGTCTGTAATGCCTTCTCCGGTATATTTCACATAACTTTCCTTAGCCGTCCAAACCGGGAAAAAACCGGCATAATCATTGGCTTGCAGCCACGCTGTTTCCTGCGGATGAAAAAAGCGGCGCGCAATGGAGGGCATGGAACAGGTTTTGTGCTGCTGCAGATCCAGCCCAAGCGGCGCATCGGAAAACGCACATGCCCAGAATTCGCCGCTATGGGAAATGGAAAAATGAAGATGACTTTCATCAAAATAAGGCTTACCGCGTGTTCCATACACCATATTGGCAGTAATCGGCGGCAGGTTCATACTCTGTGCATATTCGGCGGCGAACAGCGCAAGCCGTTCGCCGGAGGTGCGGCCGTCCTGCAGGCCGCACACAAAAACATGTACAGGTGTCATTCGATTCCCTTTTCTTTCAGATAGGCGATCACATCGCTCACCTGCCGGAGCTGCCACACGTCGCGGGTAGGCACCGTGATATTGAATCGGTCCTCAAACGCGCACACGATATTCATAATATCGAAGGAATTCAGAGCCAGATCCTTGACAAAGTCGGTGTTGAGCGTGAGGTTCGTATGGCCTGTGACATTATATACGATTTCTTTTATGACTTCTAACAAAAGGAAGGCCTCCTTATACGGTTTGACGCTTAATTTTATGGGACGCGGTGCGGTCAAAATCGGTTTCCCGGATATTGATCATTTGTACTTGCTTATAGGTGGGGAGTTTGGCATTTAACTTATCAATAGAGTCTTGTAAATGCGCCAAAACCTCATAAGTGGTCATATGGGAGGTAAGCTCCGGATCCGGGTAGATTGCAGCGGCGATTTTGACATCGTCGGCCGAGCTGCCGCTCAACGCGCCGTAGACCATGACGTCTTTTACCAGCGGCATTTGGCGGATTTCATTTTCCATTTCTTCCGCCGCTACCTTTTTCCCGTTTTTCATGACGATCAGATTTTTCTTCCGGCCGGTGATATGCAGATGGCCACGTTTATCCAGATAGCCGAGATCGCCGGTGCGAAACCAACCGTCCTCCGTAAAAGCCTGCGCCGTCAGCTCGGGGGCGTTGTAATACCCGTTCATAAGCGCATAGCCCTTCACCAGAATTTCATCTTCCTCAAACTTCACCTGATTTCCCGGCAAAATAACACCGACGGAATCCAGACAAAAATCTTCGTTGCGGTTACAGGAAATGCTGGGAGAACATTCGGTGATGCCGTAGCCCTGCAATACCGTTATACCGAAGTGCAGCAGATCCTGCGCCACCTCCAATGACAAATAAGCGCCTCCGGATAACAGAATATCCAGCTTCTCCAGACACGTCCCTTTCAGGATCGCCGGCATTTCGGCTGCCAGCAGGGAGTTCGGCTTGTTCAAGACCTTTTCCAGCTTCATCAGCCGCTGGATTTTTTGCTTTTTGCCGGATTTTTCGATGAGAGACCAGACATATCCATGAAGAACTTCAATGATAAGCGGGACGGCTACCAGCATACCCGGTTTATACAAGGTCATTTCCTGCATCATCCGCTTTATATCGCAGGTGATACATACATGGAGGCCGCGGATCAGAGCGCACATGATGCCGCAGGTAAAGCCATAGGTATGATACAGCGGAAGCGAATCAAAGACCTTCTCGCGGGAGTCCAGCAAGGTCAGCGAATCCGCCGCATTGGATAAAATCGCCCGGTGGGAGAGCATGACCGGTTTTGCGGTGCTGGTCGTGCCGGAGGTATAGACGATGGCTGCCGTTTGCTCAGTTGCCGGGGAAATAGCCTCAAACAACGCGGTCGCTTCAGGGGTAGTACCGCTTTCGCAGAAGGCGGCGAAGCTGTCCGCGCTTTCCTCCTGCGGATGCATCACAATCAACCGCTGACCTGCACCGACGTCCTCCAGCAGAGACGCCAGCGCCTCCGAGCACACAACCGCTTGCGTATCCGCCTGTACGATCATTTGCTGGATAATGTCGTCGGAATGTTCAATGTCGATGCACACGGCTACGCTGCCGCAGGCGACCGTTCCAAAATAGGCGACCAGCCATTCATAGCTGTTCTCGCCGACCAGCGCGATGTGCTTGCCGCACAATCCATTGGCGCACAGCGCCTGAGCAAAGGTAAAGGCGTCCTGTGCAAGCTCGCGATAGCTTTTGGTGGATGCGCTGCCGTTGCGGGCATAGGTGGTAATAGCCGGTTTGTCGCCGAACTGTGCGGCAGCATCGGTTAGGAATTCTTTGAACTGTGTATAATAATGTGTCGGCTTGGGGGCGTATTGTTTCATGGCTTTATGTTCTCCTTCAGCAATTTGGTACATCGGCATAGGTCCAGGCCAGCTGATCCTGCAGAGCCTGAAAATTCTGTAAAATTTCCAGAAAAGCATCAACGACATCGGCGTCGAATTGTGTGCCGCGCCCGTTTTTCAGCTCTTGGATGGCTTCTTCCGGCGTCAAGCTGTTCCGATAAGCGCGCTTGGACGTCATGGCGTCAAACGCGTCAGCAACGCCGATGATACGCGCTTCTTCCGGAATATCTGCCCCTTGCAGGCCATGTGGATAGCCGTGCCCGTCGTATCGCTCGTGATGCGATTCCACAATATCCAGAATATCGCGAAATGCCGATATGGAGGAGAGTACCTTGCGCCCCAGAGTCGGATGCTGCTGGATTCGCGCATACTCCTCCGGTGTGAGTTTACCGTTTTTGAGCAGGATGCTGTCCGGAATGCCCACTTTGCCGATATCATGGAATAAACCGGCTATGCGGATCCGTTCGCGATAAGCGTCATCTTTTTGCAGTTTTTCCGCTATATGCACCGCGTAGAAGGACACACGATCCGAATGTCCGCGCGTATAGATGTCCTTGGCATCCACCATCTGCCGCATGGCGTCCACGGTACCGATATAATTTTCATGCAGATCGGCATAGGCTTGTACCAGTTCGTGATTCTGCACCTGCAAGAGAGAACGGAAAATCTGGCTGTTTACCATGGCGCTGACCTGTTTCGAGTACACTTCAAACAGCTGTATGCTTTCCGCGCGGATGTTGTCGGAAAGTTCAACAGTCAACACACCAAAACGCTGGTGATTTTCCGAAAATAAGGGGACGGTCAGCTGATTGCCCTGTTGTACCACAGCAGCGCTTTCTTGTGTATCGCATATGTGCAAGCCATCACGCCCGGCTTGCGGGTTGTCGGTATAATGCCCGATTCCGCAAAAGCAGGCGGCTGAAGTGTCTTGACACAGCTTTTGTGCGCCGAGAACGGACAAATCCAGATAAATATACGCGTTTTGGCAAGGAAGCAACGCCGAGACCTGCTCCAGAACGGTGGACAGCATCTGTTCCGTATCGGTTTGCCGTGAAAGGGCCGGGACACGGTCCAGAATGCTTTGCAAACCGTCCCGATAACTGCGGATGGTACGCATCTGCCGTATAGACTTTACGCACGATTCCACCAGCAGTTCCAGCTGATCAAAGCGGTCACTTTTTTCGTAGTATCCCTGAATATCCAGTTCGCGCACGGTTTTGATCGGCGGCGCCATGCTCTTGTGCCCGGTCAGCAGGATGATAAACAGATCCCGGTTAAATTCCCGAATCTGCCGCACCACCTCGTCACCGCAGATAGGACGCATCAAAAAGTCCAGAAGCAGAATATCGTATTGCCCGGTACGGATACGTTCGATGGCTTTCAAAGGATCATTTTCCACGTCTACCCGAAAACCGACTCCCTGAAAATAGGATTGCAGGGTCAGGGTCATGATTTCGTCATCGTCCAGCGTTAGAATGGAAAATTCATTTTTCTGCCCGACGATTCTATTCTTCCTCATGCCCGTCCACCTCTTTTCTTTCCAAGATCTTTACGTTTTCCATCGGGATGGCAATGCCAAAAATCGTGCCGCCCTCCGGATTGTCTTCAAACCACATGGAACCGTCAAACTTGGCGCGGATAACGGTATTGGAAATAAACACGCCCAAGCCGGTGCCCAACGTACCTTTGCTGGTGACCATTTGTTGAAAAATGCTCTTGCGCACTTGCGGCGAAACGCCGATGCCATAGTCCTTCACCGTAATATGCAGCATCGTATCGTTGCGAAACAAGCTAATGACAATATCGTGATTCCCATCGGGCTTTTGTGCATCGATGGCGTTGGACACTAAGTTGGCGATGACCTGTACCAGATTGTTGATGTCACCATGCAGCAGGACGTCCACGTTGTTCGAAAAATGATTGTCGATTTTCAGCAAACAATTTTTATTCAATAATTCGTGCCGCAGAAGGAGCGCAACCCGTTTGATCGTATCCTCCAGTGAAAACTCCACGCCTTCCGACACGTTCATGTTGCTGGCCTGCCCTTTAACCGCGCTGATAATATCCGACATATAGGCGCATGCTTCCCGTATTTTTTCGCACCAGCCGCCGATTTCGCCGTAGATTTCGCGGTAGTCCTCCTCGGTGACTTCCGGGTCGCCGAGGCTTTGTTCACATTCGCGCAGCAGCGTTTCGGTTGCCGAAATACTGCCGGAGATGCTCATAATAGGGGTTTTCAGGTTGTGGGCCAAACCGCCGACCATCTGTCCCAAAAACGCCAGACGCTCCCGTTCCATCATTTTGACCTGATTATCCTGCAGCTGCTGCATATTCAGCTTAATTTGTGTGACATCCTTGAAGATCACCAGAAAACCGCAAGTTTCACCGCCTACTGTCAGCGGCGTGACCTCTACCATATAGAAGCCTTTCACGGGTTCACCGTTTTCCTGCTTGGTAATGGCTTGCTCATAGGTAACGCGGGCGTTATTGTCCGTGCAAGACTGAATGGCAGTCAACAAATTATACAGTGTTGTTTTGTTTTCCACGTCCTCGGCACGTAAACAGTCTTTCAAAAAAACATTTTCACGAATACCTTGCTGGTTACCGAGAAGATTCATAAAAGGCTGATTATAGTTGATGACCAGACCAGATTGGTTTGTAACCAGATAACAGTCGGAAATCCAATTGAGCAACTGCTGCATAGCGATGGGTTTGATATCAAAAAAGTGCAGACGATAGATAACAAATCCATGAAAGAGCATAGTGACCATGAAACCGAGAGGCGTGATCTCGATCGTTGCGTCAATCAGCCGGGAGACGACAATCAGGTTGAGGATGCTGGGGGCCAGACTGCCGATCGTGAACAGCACGGCTTGCTGAATGTGCAGCTTTGTTTTTGTTTTGACGGCAAACCGTATAATCAGGAAGACGGACAGCGCCACGCATGCAAATGAATAAAAGGAATGGATAGAAAAATACGGGCCGAACTGCACCTTGGTGTTTTCCAGAGAAAACACCGTATAGTACAGATGGTGCAGCGGATTGGTGGATACCATCAGGATTGTTAAACTCGGTATGGCGAACACCCATAGATACCTTTTGGGCAGATGATGTTCGTATTCCTTGGTGTAACAAATCGCAAACAACAGAGAGAACGGGGGAATCAGAGCAGCGCAGCTGGTGGTGATCGCATCCCAGAAAATCATCATACCGGTGTTTTGCAGGTTGGTATAACGGATTCCGATGAGGACCAGCAGCCAGATGATCAAAAGGCTGGCCGCGGCGAAATAGCATTTGTGAATCAGCATAATGTTGCGGGTGCGCGTAAGCTTGAGGACAAAAGCCACCATCAGAACAATCGTTACCGCAAACACAATCAGCATGGTATTGGAAATAGGCAACCGGATCACCCCTCGTAATGAGATATAAAATTCAGAAATTCCGTTAAAACCGTTATTTTCCGTGCGGAAATGCGCGCAGCAGCATGGCTGCATTTGGCGTTTTCCAGACAAAGCCGCGTTTTTGCAGCTCTCTTGTTGTGGCATCGCAGACCGGCGTGATCCGCATCGGAATGCGCAGCAGCCGATTATACTGCGCCAGCAGAGGTGCCAGCTGCGCACCATAGCCTGCCAGCAGCTTTTCGGAGAGATGCGCTTGGAAGGCGGTGCTGTCCACTTCCGCCAGCCGGTGCCGCAAAGCGAAGAGCAGCTCGCGAATCGGCAGCATTTGCGGATTGAACAGATGATAAACCGGTTCAGGCGCATCGCGCAGCATGACAGCGGCACGCGCACATTCATCCACCGCCGTCAATTCCATCGGCATCTCGGCAACAGCGGCGTCTATTTGTTCCAGACAGCAAAGACCGTTGATTAAGCTCCAAAGCGCGTTGGAGGAAGCGTTTTTCTGAAAAACACCGTCTGTGCTGCGCCCGACCAGCCGGCCGACCCGAAGAATAACGGCGGATAAACCGTCGGCTGCGGCGGCACGTACCAGTTCTTCTGCGCCGAATTTGCCGCGCAGATAAATGTTGTCCCGCCAGTTTTGGCCTATGTCAAAATCCTGCTCGGTGAATTCTCGCGTGGTTTGCGGGCTGTCGAGGAGATATTCCCCGCCCAGACTGACGGTGGAAATGTGTACCAGACGGGCGTTGGCCTTTTTCGCCAGAGCAATGGCGTTGGCGGTTCCAGTACGGTTCGTGCGTTCCGGTTCGTCGTCGCTGGCATAGTGCCGCACATCCGCGGCTGCGTGTACCACAAGACCGGTGCGTGCCAGTATGCCGGGCAGCGCATCATCGGCGATTCCGCAGTTGTCCGCGGTAATGTCGCCGGCAACCGGCTCGATCATCGGGGCGCACGCGTTATACCAGCCGCTGCCGAAATACCACGACAGCACGGTTTCCAGACGGCGCGGATCTCCGCGTACCGGACAGATAACCGTGGAATAGCCCTCTTCAAGCAACGCTCTCAAAAGGTGTGCGCCTAAAAAGCCGGTCGCGCCGGTCAGCAGCACTGCGTTTTTGGATATACCGGATGCAGCGGGAACGACCGCCGCCTGCGGCAGAGCGGATGCGGCAAATTCTGCCGCGCGCGCTGTCAAGGCTTCCGCCGGCGCGGCTTTTTCCATCTCCGGCGTACCGCCGAGCAGCGCTATCTGCGCATTCAGCGTGGGGTGGTCGTAAAAATCCGCCAGCGTCATGGCAAAGTGGTGATTATAATATTGGCTCAGCAGATTCAGCGCGCCTAAGGAGGTGCCGCCCTGCTCAAAGAAAGAACGATCCGCGTCCACAGTATTTGCAGACAAGGTGGCTTTCCAGAGCGGCGGCAAAACAGCCACAGGATCCTTCGCGGCGGCTTCCGGTGCGGGAGAAGCAGCCGATACGGCAGGGGGTTCCGGCACGGTCATAACCGTCTCTGGGGAAGAAGGCGCAGACGATGCTGCCGGAGGATTGTTTTCGACCGGCGTTTGCGTTTCGGTTTCCGCTTTCCATTCTTCCAGCGCCTTGACGTCCATTTTCCCGCTGGCAGTACGCGGGAGCGCGGACAGCACGAGAATTTCGGAGGGAATCATGTATGCGGGCAGCTCCGCCTCCAGCGCCTGCCGGATCGCGGCGGGATCCACGGCTTCTCCGGCGCGCGGTTCAACGAAAGCGCGCAGCGATGCGAAGCTGCCGTCCCGGTTTACGATGGTGGCAGCCTGCGCGACCAGACCGGAATCCAATATTTTCTGGGTGATCTCCGCCAGTTCGATTCGCTGGCCGTTGAGCTTGATCTGGTGATCGCGCCGCCCGATATATTCGATCTGCCCGTCCGGCAGCAGCCGTACGATATCGCCGGTACAGTACATGGTTTGTCCGGGGAAGAAAGGATCGGGTACGAAATATTGCTGCGTCAGGTCGTCCCGCCCGGCATAGCCATCCGACAAGCATTCGCCGGCAAGGCACAGCTCACCCAACGCGGCGGGCATGACGGGGCGCCTGTCCGAATCGAGAATATAGCCGCGGCAGTTGGGAAACACACGCCCGATGGTCACGCGCGGCGCGTCGGTTACGTTGGCCGCCGTGGCGTACACGGTGGCTTCGGTCGGGCCGTACATATTCCATACCTGCCCGCAGCCGGCTTCGCGGAATTTCTGTACAAGCGGGCGCTTGAGCGCTTCGCCCGCGAGGATCACCAGCGACGTGCCGGCAACCGCTTCAAAAAATGCGGCGTTGTCCAAAAACAGCTGCGCGCGGGAGGGGGTGAACTGCATCCGTTTTACGCCGTGACGGCGGATCAGCTCTGCCGTTTTCCACGGCAGCAGCATTTCCTCTTCGTCCGCCATGACGACAAAATGACCGAACACCATGGCAATCAGTGTTTCGGTAAGATAAATATCGAAAATCGCGTTGGTCGTACACAGGAAACCGCCCGGTTCTCCGGAAAGCGGCTCGGAAAGTGCCGCCAGCAGGTTGGATACCGACCGATGACGGATGCGCACACCCTTGGGCTGTCCGGTAGAACCGGAGGTGAACAGCACAAAGCAGATATCCGCGGCGTTGTTTCGTACAGGCGGGGTATAGCCGCCGGCGGTTTCGTGGGTGATTTCCAGAAAGCGTCCGGTAAGCCCGGCTGTGCGGGAGGACAGCGTTTCCTTGTCGCACAGCGTTAAGACGGTCTCACTGGTGTCCATCATGTATTGCAGTCGGTTTTCGGGGAAAGAGGGGAGCATCGGCACATACGCCGCGCCGGCCTTCAGTACGGCGAGCATCGCGACAGGCAATTCCGGGCCGCGGCGGGAAAGAATTCCCACGCGGTCGCCCGGCTGTACGCCTTCGCGCTGCAAGCGTCCGGCAAGCGCATCGGAATGCGCCTTGATCTCGCCGAAGGTGAGTGTTTCCCCGTGAAAGATAAAAGCCGGTGCGTCAGGATGAATGTCTGCCACTGCATCAAAACGACGGTCGATCGACAGATCGATATAGGCGGCGCAAAGAGCGCGGGGCTGCTCAAACAGTGTGAACCGGTCGGCAGGGGAGACCGCGCTGCAATCGCTCAGCAGTGTATCGTCCGCACGCAGAATCTCCTGTACGACGGCGATCAGGCTGCGTCCGAGCAGCGCTACCGTGTCGGCGTCAAACAGACTGCGGGCGTATTCCAGACGGAAACGGTAGCAGCCTCGTCCTTTGGAAACTTCCAAGTTCAGCTCCAGCTTGGCGCTGCCGGCGGGAACCGCCACCGGTTCCACCGCCATGCCGTCAAAGGTAAACGCGTCCACGTCTACGGGACGCATGGAAATCAGCGTGTTGTACAGCGCGTTTTGTCCGTCCGAACGCGAAGCGCCCGCCATGGAAACCAGCGTGTCCAGCGGTATGTCCGGATGATCCAGCATACCGATAATCCTGTCGCGCACCTGCGCCAGATAGGCGGAAACGGTCAGGTCGTCCCGCGGCGCAAGACGCAGCGGCAATGTGTTGACGAATAAACCGGCCGTTTCGGCAAGCGCTGGATCGCGCCGCACCGAAACCGGTGTTCCCACAAAGAAATCACGGCTTCCGGACAGCTTGGAGAGCAGAATGCCGAAAGCGCCGGCAAACAGCATAAACGGTGTCAATCCCGTGCGCTCGCAGTATTTCTCACAGCGGCGGGTATCCTCGGCGCGAAGCGCACACTCGCATACGGCTCCGAGAAAATCAAAACGCTTCGGGCGCGGAAAATCGGTGGGGATGTCCGGTAATGCGGGTGCGTTGTCCATTTGCCCGCGCCAATATTCCTGTTGTGTGTCAATCAGCCGGGAGCTGTTTTGGTCCCGCCACCAGGCGTAATCGGGATAGGTAACAAACGGTACGGCCGGCGTTTTCCCGCGATACAGAGCCTCCAGCCGGCGGAGCAGCAACGCTGCCGTAAAGGCGTCGCCCACGATATGGTGCAGATCCATCAGAACGACGCCGCTGCCGTCCGCATCCTGCCAAACGGCCAGGCGCATAAGCGGAGCGCGGGACAAATCAAACGGGCGCACGAACGCCGCGCACGCTTCTTCCAAGGTGCCGGCTGTTTGTGACTCTAACGACGCCGGTACAGCAGGGAGAACACGCTGACAGATACCGGCCGTCTCCGGTACGAACACGGTGCGCAGAGTCGATTCCGCATCGACCAGCTGCTGAAAAGCTGCTTGCAGACGCGCCACGTCCGGCAGCGCCGGTACGCGGAAGCCGCAGGGCATATTATATGAAGTGCGCTCCGGAGCCATCTGGGTTTCAAAATACATTCCCAGCTGAGCGGGTGTAAGAGGGTAGCCGGACAGCTCCGGCGCTTTTTGCATACAGCTCGGCAGGAAAACGGCGGTTTCGCTGTTGCCGCCAAGACGGGTTTCCAGACGCTGCGCTGTGCGGCAGGCGGCCAGATCCGCAACGCGCAGACGCACGCCGAACGCGCTCTCCAGCGCCGATAGCGTTTCCAGCGCATTCAGAGAATCGCCGCCGCAGAGGAAATAATCGCTGGTCACCGTCATATCCGGACGATTCAGCACGGAGCGGAAAACCGAAAGAATCGTTTCCTGCATAGCGGAAACGGCTCCCAAAGCCGTTTCCGTTTCCAAGCGCGGCAGCGGCAGACGGGCATAATCGGTCTTGCCGTTGGGAGTCAGCGGAATATCGGTCAGCGCCACAAACGCGGCGGGAATCATATAGCCGGGCAGATAGGTTGCGGCAAACTCCAGCAGTTCCGACTCGGAGACCGGCGCTTCTGCAACATAATACGCCGTCAGGATATCCTGCCCGTCGAGCGACACGAGACGTGCCGCCGCCTGCCGTACGGCGGGATGCAGGCTCAGGCGCGCGGCAACCTCGTCCAGTTCGATACGCTGGCCGCGCAGCTTGACCTGCCCGTCCTCGCGCCCTTTCAGCAGCAGCTCACCGTTAGCCGTCCATGCAGCAATGTCGCCGGTGCGGTACAACCGTTCGCCCGGCTCAAACGGGCTGTCCAGAAAGGTGGCGGCGGTCAATTCGGGCGCGTTATGGTAGCCACGTCCGACGCATACGCCGCCGATATACAGATCGCCGTAAACGCCGATGGGCAGAGGATTTCGATGCTTATCCAACACATAGCAGCGGCAGTTCGGCATGGGCGAACCGACCGAGATCAGCGCGGCGCCGTTGAGCAGCGCACCGGAAACGCCGACCGTTGTCTCCGACGGGCCGTATTGGTTGTAAATACGGGCGTTCGTGCAGCGGGAAAGCAGCTTCAGCAGGCTGGCGGGGAACGCCTCGCCGCCGCAGACGATGGATTCCAGCCGCGCGGCAGCGGCGCGGAACGCGGGATTTTTCAAATAAGCGTTCAGTCGTGAGGGCGTCAGCGCGAGAAAGCCGACCGCATAGCGTCGGATCAACTCCGCAAGGCGGGCCGGATCCTCTTGCTCGCCGTCGGCAGGCAGCACGACGGTGCAGCCGTTCAGCATGGCAGCGGCGCTTTCCAGCAGAAATGCGTCAAAGCTGCTGTTGCACAGCGACAGAACGGCGCCCTGACTGTAAATGGGAGCCATAGCCTCGGCAAAGTTGAGCAGAGAGCGCTGCTCAATTTCCACACCCTTGGGCTTGCCGGTGCTGCCGGAGGTGTAAACAATGTAGGCGAGGTCGGTCGAACCGACCGGGCAGGGGAATGCCGGCTCCTCGCTGTCTGCCATCGTGTCGGGGCAAAGTGCCGGTATATGGCCGCCGGACAGACCAAACTGATCCAGCAGATCCTGACTGCCCAGCACAGCGGCCGCACCGCTTCCGGACAGAATTTCGAGCAGCCGCTCCTTTGGCTGCTCTGTCGACAGGATCAGCCACGCGCAGCCCGCCTGCATAACACCGGCCATCGCGGCGTATAGTGTAAAGGATTTATGCAGCAGCAGAGCAATGACCTTACGGCCGCCGGGAGCCACCACGGCAATTTCCCGGGCGATCCCGTTCGCTTTTGCCTGAAGCTGCCGATAGGTAAACCGCTCGCCGTTTTGGATGACTGCAACGCGGGAGGGGACGTCGGAGCAGACGCTCAGCAGCTTTTGCCATAATGTACCGCCGAAATAAAAGCTGTCTGTCCGATTGAAGGTATACAGAACCTTTTCCTCCTCGTCCGGTTGCAAAAGGCAAAGCTCGCGAATGGATTTTTGCGGATCCGCCAGCGCCTGCGTCAGGATATTCACCAAATAGTGATGGAAATTTTCAATTTCCTGCTCGCAGAACAGCTGCGTCAGATAATCGTAATTGATGGAATACCGCCGGTTATCCTCCATATTATTGAGGTGGATGCAGAGATGCTCAGCCTGATAACCTGCGTAATGCCATTGTCCGGAAAAGGCAATAGACGTATCGCGATTACGATACGCCTGACTGTTGTGAAAAGACAGCACCAGATGAAACAGGCGATCCACATTCGGATTTTCCTGTTTTGCCAGCCCAGTGATTTCGGAAAAGGGATATTTCTGATGGCGCAGCAGCTCCAGCCAGCTGTCTGCCAGCCGTTGATTACATTCCTCAAAGCTCCAATCCTCCTCCAACTCACTGAAGAAAGGGAGCGTGCTGACGAACATACCGGTGGTCAGACGGTCGGTGCGGTTGCCGCGGTTATGTATAGGGGCGCCGATGCAGATTTTATCAGCGCCGCGGATACGCTTGAGATAGATCGCGATAGCCAGATAGAACACGGCGAACGGTGCGATGCGGTGGCTGGTGCAAAAAGAAGAAAACGCGTGGTTCAGCCGTTCCGAAAGCCAGAACGTCTTGCGTTGACCGACCGGGCTGATCTCCGCACCGTTGCAGTCTTTAATAGAGGGCGGATGGGACAAACCCGCCAGCGTCTGTTTCCAGAATTGCCGGTCGCGTTCAAAGGCAGGGGAGGCACAATAATGCTGCTCCTCTTCTACGTGCAGACGGTAGCTGGGAGACGGTTCCAGTGCAACGGTTTCCCCGTTCAGCAGCGCCAGATAGGTTTGGGCAATCCGGTTGATAAGCGCGACCTGCGACCAGCCGTCCGAGATGAGATGGTGGGTTTTGACAAAAACGCCGCCTTCATGCTCGCTGATTTTCAAAATGGCGAAATAGAAAAGCGGCGAGTCCAGCACCGGCATAACCTCGCGGGTGATGCTGCTTTCCCAGTGACGGATGCCGGTCTCGTTTGATGCGGAAAAATCAAATACGGGGAATTGACAAGGGGCATACGGCACTTCATATTGTACGGGTGCCCCCGTGCCTGTACGCATGATCTGCAGACGCAGCGAAGCGTCATTTTCCAAAATCAGGTTTAAGCACTTTTGTAAAAGCGCAATATCCAATGTCCCGCGAATCCGAATAGTTTCGCAGATATTGTTGAGAGAAATCCCCGGAAAGGATTGCTCCAGTGCCCATATATTCATTTGACTGTTTGACAGCGGATAACAATCCAAAGCTGTGTTGTTTTCCATGTTGTTTTTCACAAGCAGCCAACCATCCTTTTCTGGATCCCATAAAAAACGCCGAATTATAAAATAAACTTATATTATTATATACTTTTCGCGAAATTATAGCAATGCCTATTTTGGAAAAACATATAAATCTTGCCGAAAAAGTAGAAAAAAATCTTACCTTTGCAAAGTTTTCCATTGCTTTATAGTTTTTATCTCCGATAAATGGTGAAAATTTTTCCAAAAACTGGGGATTGCTGGATGAAAAGCCGTCAGCAAATGCTTTCGCGCTTGCTTTTCCACAGGAAATGCGTTAAACTGAGGACAGTGAAATCTCAGAGAAGGGCAGGAAATTTTATGAATAGAAAAGCACATCTTTGGTTGGCGGCCTTGGTTGCATGTGTAAGTGCGGCGTTGCTGCTTGCCGGCTGCCAAAGCCCTGAACCGGCGATCAGCCGTCCGGTCGTATCCATCCCCGGCGATTCCGCAGGGACTGTGACCGCTCCTAATTGGCCGACCGGTACCACGGACGGCGATGCCTCCATACAATCCACAACGCCCTCTTCCGGAGAGGCTACCTCACCGGCAAGCTCAACGCCGTCCGGCGGGGAACCGTCGGCGCCGTCCGGCGAACCGACCGGTCATCCCGTGGCCGATCTGGCGCGTACGCTGATTGGTACAACTTTTGAGGTCGGCGCGATCGGGCCGACGACGTTTGACAACTCCGGCTTTGTCTATTATTGCTTCAAGCAAAATGGGATCACACTCCCGCGGCGTACAACCGGGATGTTCCAGACCGGCTCGCCGGTGGAAAAAAGCGGTCTCCAGCCGGGAGATGCCGTCTTTTTCTCGCTGGATGATTCGGGCGAGGCAACCTTTACCGGGATTTATGTCGGCAACGATCAGTTCATTTCGTGTAACAACGAGAATTCGCCGACAAAACTGCAAAGCTTAAAAAGCGGTTACTTCGCCGAACGGTATATCGGCGCTCGCCGTTATGGAGCAGCATAAGGATTGTACCGGGGATTTTCCCGTTTTTGAGAAAGTTTACAATTTGGACATGAAATGTACAGAAAATATTGGACTGGAATGGTTGACTAGCACTGGGTTATATGGTATTATACACTAGATGAAATGATATTGATATCGTACCATACGGTATTTTGTCCGATTCATGGCTGCCCAAAATGGCAGAATGGCAACATCCGAGTGTATCCAAAGAGCATTCCTTTGTCCGCTGTGTAAGGAGTGCTTATAAACAAAAAAGCAGCGGAGAAATGGAACGAGATATGGGTATTGGATTGATTGTGGATAGCTGCTGTGACCTGACGCCGGAGATGAAAGAAGCTATGCGAGCGCGTTCCGTCCCGCTGCAAGTACAGGTTTTGGACGGCGAAGAATACTGGGATGACGGTACGGTGGATATTGAGGCGCTGATTGCCGATATGGCAAAATCCAAGCACGGCGCGAAATCGGCCTGCCCTTCGGTGGAGGCCTTTGCCGCACATATGCGGGAATACGATAGCTGCTTTGTGGTAACACTGTCCTCGAAGCTGAGCGGCTCCTTCAATGCGGCCTGCGTTGCACGGGATCTTGTTCAGAAAGAGTCGCCGGAGAAGCGGATACATGTTATTGATTCCGAAAGCGCTTCTGCGGGTGAGGTTGCACTGGCCATGTTTATACATGAACAAATCCAGTCCGGAAAGTCGGATGAAGAAATTCTGCCGCTGGTGCTGGAAAAGGTCGCCTCCATACGCACGCTGTTTGTTTTGGAGGATTTGGGCAACTTTATTAAAAACGGCCGCATCAGCAAGGTGCCCGGCCTGATTGCGTCCGTGCTTTCGCTGTGCCCGGTCATGGGAGATGACGGGCATGGCGATATCAAGCTGGTCGCTAAAGCGCGCGGTATCGCGAATGCGCTGGGAAAGCTGGTCGAGCAGGTGGAAGCGCTGACGGCGGCACATCCTGTGCGTAGCCTGCGGCTGACGCTGGCGCATTGCAATTGTCTCAAACGCGCGGAGGCGCTGAAGCAGGATTTGCTGAACAAATGTCAGGCAATCAAGGAAATCGTGGTAGTACCGACCGGCGCCTTGTCCACGATGTATGCCAACAATGGCGGCGTTATTGTGGCTTTCGGCGTATAACAAAGAACAATCTTAAGCAGACAGGGCAGGCTGTAGCGCTACAGCCAGCCCTGTCCGTTTAGGTGGGGTTGGAACCCGCAGCGTATTCCGGATAGTACCGTTCCAACCAAGAAAGCTCTGTACGTTCCTCGTTCATCTCATACCAGCCTTGATTAAAAAGTCGGTATATCCTTTGAAAATATTCCTCGTACATTTTTCCGACCCGCTCCATCGAATAATTTTTTTCGGCCCATTCGCGACAATGCTGAGGATGGATGTTGGATATATGGTTTACAGCCCAACAAAATTCTTCAAACGTTCGGCATCGATACCCGGTTACACCGTGCAAAACGGTTTCCGGAAACGCTCCCCAATCGGTCGTGATGACCGGTGTGCCGCAAAGCTGCGCTTCTACGTTAACGCCTCCGAATGGTTCCAGATAACAAGTAGGCATTAAAACCGCTTTCGCATTTCCCAGTAACGCGGCGCGTTCTTCGGGACCCACGGCCGGACGATATGTAATGTGCTTTTCAGAACCCAAATGCAGCCCTTCATTGGGGTCGTCTAAAGAGCCTTGCCCCACTACATACAATTGGTTGCCGGTTGCTTTCGCAATATCGGAAGCAATCTGCACGCCTTTCCGGCTGATGATTCTTCCGAAATAGATCAAATAGTCTTGTTTGTTCGGTTGAAAAGGAAAATCCGATAGCTCAAAATAGTTGGGGATGACGGCATCATACCAAGCGCCGTCCTCGATATGGAGTAAACCATAGATGTGATGCATCCAGGCATAGGATTCAAACACACGGTAAGAGGAAAAAACGCCGGAATATCCAATGCCGGGTTCAATAGTGAGCAGATTAACAGCGTCAGCGATCGGCTTTTGATAAACACCCATAGGGCACAGGAGAATATCGCGATCCTGTTTGTTCTGTAGGATGGCGGCTATGGCATTTTCGTTAAAGTGTTTATGCGCCAAATCCTGCGGATTTTGTTGGAAAAATTTTTTTGCCCGATCATATTCACCATAGGTTTGTTTCAGAATATCCTGCGTGGATACGGGAATAAAGGTGTCACACTCGACTTCGGAGCCTTCAACGCCATAAAAATAAATCGTATGGCCATATTGTTTGATCATTTTTGCTAATTTAATAATTTTTTGCGTATAAGCACAAGAGGAATTTCGTCTGTTCGTTTCCAGATGGGCAAGTCCCAGTAAATGAAATCGTAGCTGGTTCATAAAGACTCTCTCCTATACAGCCGTTATTTGTCATTATAAATGGCATAGCATACTTTTCACCGCTATGCAAAAAGTATGCTATGTCGTGCATGGGATCACGTGTAAGGCTTTCGCCAACAAAATCCGATTGGGTGCAATAAGGAAGTGCAGACAACCGAACCTATTTCGTCAACACTTCTGCTTTACAGGTGGACACAAAGGTGGGATCGCTGTTGTTGGAGCCAACAAGGACTAATATTCCAAATTCATTTTTGAGAACGGTGCCTTGCGCCACGGTTTGGCCACCGGCATTGATAGCGGCTTTTTGGGTGCCTACCGGCAGATAGGAACGAACAGCGGCTTCACAATCGGCGCTGCAGCCTGTAGGTGTGGGTGTGGGCGTAAGAAGATAGGTGATTGCATTATTATAGGTGGCGCTGGTAATGCGCACAGCAGCAATTCTGCAAATAGAAACCGCTTCCTGCGGTACACCTTGGCTGTTTGTGAGCTGGAAGAGACCGGCATTTGGATTGGTATTGGGCGCAGGCAGAAGGCTGCCCGGCCGGCCGCTCACATTGTTGCCGCTTTCCATGGATACAATCACGTTATCGGTAGGATAGAGCTGTATAATTTGTTGCAGAATATTGCGCATTTGTGCCACACAGGCGCACGCGGCGCTATCTCCGGAAGGCCCAGTCGCGCCGGTCGGCCCAGTAGCGCCGGTGGGCCCGGTCGCGCCAGTTGCGCCAGTCGGCCCGGTCGGTCCGGTAGCACCGGTCGGCCCAGTCGCGCCGGTTGGTCCGGTAGCACCGGTCGGCCCGGTCGCGCCGGTCGGCCCGGTCGCGCCAGTCGGTCCAGTTGGTCCAGTGGGTCCAGTTGCGCCGGTCGGCCCGGTCGGCCCAGTTGCGCCGGTTGGTCCGGTCGCACCGGCAGGTCCAGTTGCGCCGGTCGGCCCAGTTGCGCCAGTGGCACCAGCAGGCCCGCTCGGTCCGGTTGCGCCAGTCGGCCCGGTAGCACCAGTTGGCCCAGTCGCGCCAGTCGGCCCAGTCGCGCCAGTCGGTCCAGTCGCGCCAGTCGGCCCGGTAGCGCCGGTCGCACCGGCAGGCCCGGAAGGCCCAGTCGGCCCAGTTGCGCCGGTAGGCCCAGTTGCGCCAGTGGCACCAGCAGGCCCGCTCGGCCCGGTCGCGCCAGTCGCGCCGGCAGGCCCAGTCGGTCCGGTCGCACCAGCAGGCCCGGAAGGCCCAGTCGGCCCGGTCGGTCCGGTAGCACCAGTTGGCCCTTTTGGACCGCGCGGTCCTTTGCAGCAACAGCAACAGCAACAACAGCAGCGTCGCCGTTCACATTCACATTCGCGTTCGCAATCAGAGTCCCGCTCCATGCATTTCCAGATGCGCATTTCGGTTTCGCGGATCATTGCCCTGTCAATATTTTCATCATTACAGCAAGTTTTGTTATTGATAAGAACACCTCCATTCACTTCATGATATGTGCGTATACAGGAAAATGTTCCATATTCCGGTTCGACTTTTAGACAATACCACTGTTTTTCTCCGTATCAGGAATATCGTTGTGCAACGGATGCGGGGGAAATCCTCATAAACAACACAAGCCCATGAAACAATTGTTTCATGGGCTTGTGTTCCTATGCAGATGCGTTATATACCGGCGTGCTTAAAGGCCGCCTCCAGCAGCACCTTGGCGTCCAGAAAGCGATCCGGACTGGTGGAAGCATCTATGACGATCGCGTATACGTCAACGCCGAATTTATTGGCTGACGCGGCGAGACACGGGCCAGCTTCATCCGTTGTGCCGGTTTTGATACCGTTTGCATAAGAATAGGCATATTCCGTACCCGGTATCAGCAAGGCGTTGGTGTTGGTCCAGGTGATATCCCGCCCGGACAACAGGACGTGCCGGGCTGTGGGCTGGGACACCGAGCGCTTGATCTCCGGAAAAGACATGGCATATTGCGCAATGCGCAGCATATCCGCTGCCGTTGTGTAATGATCCGGGTGGTGATAGCCGTCCGGGTTCACAAAATGGCTGCTTAACGCACCGATCTGTACCGCGGTTTCGTTCATGAGACCGGCAAAAACGGCAACGGCTTCTTCGGCGGACAGCTGGTCATTGTTCGCAGCCTGCCGCCCTACGTAGGTGGCAATAACATAGGCAGCGTCGTTGCCGGAGGGGATGAGCAGCGCGTCCAGCATCATTTCCATGGTCAGACGGTCGCCTTTTTTCAGTCCCGCCGTAGTGGAATCGTAGGCAATCAGGCTGATTTCGTTGCCGACCTCGAATTCCGCATCGGAAGAGCACAGCTTCACGGCAATGGCCGCCGTCAACAGCTTGGTCATGCTGGCAGGATAGCATTTTTCATTGGCGTTGCGCGAATACAGGATCGTGTCGTGTGTCGCATCGTATAAAATCGCACAACGTGCAGTAATCTGATTGTCCAATACGTCCGCCGGAATGGTGGGATAGGTCGTGGTTGTGGTGGTGGGCTGTTCCGTGGTGGTGACAGCCGAAGCAGAGGAAGAATTTTCCGAGGTGCTGCGAATGATTCCGGCGAGAAAACGGATGCCCAATGTGACAAGCGTGACAGCTATGACAAGCAACAGGACGGCAAGACCGATAACCAGCTGTCTGCGGCGTATATAGCGTTTGCTCTTTGGACGCTGTTTCAGCTTTTGACTCATAGAATGTAACCGAGCCCTTTCCAGTAATAGAATACACTTATCATATAGCATTTCCCGGATATGTCAAGATTTACCCGGGGAAAACCAAATAAAAACTGTCGGTTTGCTAAAATATACCAGATGCTTTTTAGCAAATAAGCAACATATACAAAACCATACTAAAACGGTATGCTTTATTTTTTATTCTGTGCATTGTATATCCCTATGGAATTTGGTATACTAATTCCGTCAACAGAAAGTATAGATTGCCTGGCAGAAAGGTTGGGATGGAGATGACAGAATTTAAAGCAGGCAGCTGGCAGAAATTTGTAGACGTACGCGATTTTATCGTGCGTAATTATACGCCGTATGACGGTGATGAAAGCTTTTTGGCGGAGCCAACGCCGCGTACCCGTGCATTGTGGGACAAGGTAGCGGCCTTAATGCAGGAGGAACGTGCCCGCGGCGGGATTTATGACATTGATACGCACACGATTTCCGGTATTGACGCTTATGAGGCGGGGTACATCGACAAGGAAAACGAACAGATCGTTGGTTTGCAGACGGCGGCGCCGCTGACGCGTGCCATCATGCCGTTCGGCGGTATCCGTATGGTGCGCAACTCGCTGGCGGCATATAACCGGCAAATGGACGAGAAGATGGAAGAAGTGTTCAAATATCGGAAGACCCATAACGACGGTGTTTTCGATGTCTACACTCCCGAAATGCGTGCAGCTCGGAAAACCGGCGTTATCACCGGCCTGCCGGACGCCTATGGCCGCGGCCGTATCATCGGCGACTATCGCCGTGTGGCTTTGTATGGTGTGGACAAGCTCATCGAGGAGAAGCGCCGCTCGCACGACGAAGCGGATTACAATGTGATGGATTCGCGCGCCATTCGTCTGCGCGAGGAGCTGGCAGAGCAGATACGCGCCTTGGAAGCGCTCAAGCGTATGGCGGCATCCTACGGTTTTGATATTTCACAGCCGGCACAGGACACCAAGGAAGCCATCCAGTGGCTGTATTTCGGATATCTGGCTGCGGTAAAGGAGCAAAACGGCGCGGCTATGTCGATCGGACGCATCTCCACGTTTTTGGATGTGTATGCGGAGCGCGACCTGAAGGATGGCCGGTATACCGAGTCGCAGATTCAGGAATTCGTCGATCATTTTATCATGAAGCTGCGCATGGTGCGCTTCCTGCGTACCCCTGCGTATGACGAGCTGTTCAGCGGGGATCCGACATGGGTGACGGAAGCGATCGCCGGTCTTGGTACGGACGGACGGCACATGGTGACAAAAATGTCCTTCCGTTTCCTGCATACGCTGACGAATCTCGGCCCTGCTCCGGAACCGAACATGACGGTGCTGTGGAGCCCGCGTCTGCCGGAGGCGTTCAAAAAGTATTGCGCCAAAATGTCGATCGAAACCTGCTCCATCCAATATGAAAGCGACGAGCTGATGCGCAAGAAGTTCGGCGATGACTATGGCATCGCCTGCTGCGTGTCGGCCATGCGCATCGGAAAGCAAATGCAGTTCTTCGGCGCGCGTGCCAATCTGGCCAAAGCGCTGCTGTACGCCATCAACGGCGGTCGGGATGAAAAGAGCGGGGTACAGGTCGGGCCGGAATTGCTCGCCTGCCGCGGCAAATATCTGGATTATGACGACGTCATGAAAAAGTTTGACGCGATCTGCGACTGGCTGGCGTCACTGTATGTGAATACCCTGAACGTCATTCACTATATGCACGACAAATATTGCTATGAGAAGATTCAGATGGCTCTGCATGACAACGAGGTTTTGCGTACCATGGCATGCGGTGTGGCCGGTTTGTCGGTTGTCTGCGACTCTCTCTCAGCCATTAAATATGCGAAGGTGCATCCGATCCGCAATGAGGACGGTCTGGCAATTGACTTTGAGATCGAAGGCGACTATCCGAAATTCGGCAACAATGATGCGCGCGTAGACGATATCGCGGTGGAAGTCGTCAAAAAATTCATGAGTAAGCTGCAGAAATGCCCCACCTATCGGGAAGCTAAGCAGACGATGTCCATTTTGACGATTACTTCCAATGTCGTGTACGGCAAAAAGACCGGTTCCACGCCGGACGGCCGTAAGGCCGGCGAGCCTTTTGCACCGGGTGCCAATCCGATGCATGGACGGGACAGCCACGGCTGTGTCGCCTCCATGATGTCTGTTGCCAAACTGCCGTATGATTACAGCGAGGACGGCATCAGCTATACCTTTTCGATTGTGCCCGGTGCGCTGGGACATTCCGAGGAAGAGCAAAAGACCAATTTGGTCGGTTTGATGGACGGCTATTTTAACGAGGGCGGTCATCATATTAACGTAAACGTGCTGAACCGGGAAGTTTTGATGGATGCGATGGATCATCCGGAAAAATATCCGCAGTTGACGATACGTGTATCCGGTTACGCAGTCAACTTCATTAAATTGACACGTGAGCAGCAGATGGACGTTATCAACCGAACGTTCCATACACGTTTTTAGATGTATATGAAGCGTGAAAAAGCAAGAGGCGGGGAATTTCCCCGCCGCTTGCTTTATCCTATCTAATCATCAGATACCAAAAGAGGAGCGGTTATCATGGAAAATGTGGTGGGGCGGATTCATTCTGTGGAGAGTTTTGGAGCCTTGGATGGTCCAGGTATCCGGTACGTGCTGTTTTTACAAGGCTGCCCGCTGCGGTGCCTGTTTTGCCATAATCCGGATTCCTGGCATGGTGAAAACGGAAAGGAAACCAATTCCGTGGATATCGTGCGCGATATCCTGCGGTATCACAATTTTATTAAAAACGGCGGCGTCACTTTGTCAGGCGGAGAACCATTGGCACAGCCGGAGTTTGCCGCGTCCATTCTGCAGGGCTGTCATGAACATGGGCTGCACACCGCGCTGGACACCTCCGGCGGCGTTTCCTTACTCTTGTGCCAAAAAGCAGTGGATGCTGCCGATCTGCTTTTGCTGGATATAAAAGCGGCGGAGGACGCCCTGTTTCGCCGTCTGACCGGGCGGGGAATGGATAATACATTGGAATTGCTGAGTTATTGTGAGCAAGTCAAAAAGCCGGTCTGGATCCGGCATGTGCTCGTGCCGGGATATACTGCCGATGCGGAGCATGCACATAAATTGGGGAGGTTACTGAAGAATTTCACCTGCATTGAGCGTGTGGAACTGTTGCCGTTTCATAAGATGGGGGAGTATAAATGGGAAGCGCTCGGTGAACCTTATCAATTATCGGCTACCCAGCCGCCTGACGCCGAAACGGTACAGATGGTAAAAGATATTCTCAAAAGCTATGGCCTGAACGTGCGATGAAAGAATTTGAAAAAATCATTTTTCGAGCAACACATATCAATTTTTATAGATTTATCCATTGAAAAGGTTGTCACAATTTGGTATAATAAAACGATACTACCGTAAGAAACGGGTTGAGAAAGGAAACTGTCCGTTTATGTCCAAAACCAGAGTCGTGTCGCCGGAGGAGCTGGCGTCACAGCAAACATATATCGAACAGGTGCGCCTGTTTTATGCTGCCCGTGGGGAACATCGTGCGCCGCTGGCGTGTGTGCGCACCTTCGGTTGTCAGCAAAACGTATCGGATTCCGAGCATATTAAGGGCATGCTCGCGCAAATGGGCTTCGGTTTCACGGAAGAGCCGGATGAGGCGGATTTTATTCTGTTCAACACCTGCGCCGTGCGGGAGCATGCGCAGGATCGTGTGTTCGGCAACGTCGGAGCGCTCAAGCATATCAAGCGCCGGCGCCCGGATGTGCTGATCGCGTTGTGCGGCTGCATGGTGCAGCAGGAACACGTCGCCAAGAAAATTCAGGAAAGCTATCCGTTCGTCGGATTGGTGTTCGGCACACACGTGCTGCACCGGTTTCCGGAGCTGATGAGCGGCGCGCTGCTCGGCGGGCGTCGCGTGATTGAGATTCCGAATGAGGACGGCGTGATTGCGGAGGACATTCCGGTTCACCGTGACGGCACATTCAAGGGCTGGCTGCCCATCATGTACGGCTGCAACAATTTTTGTACCTACTGCGTGGTGCCGTATGTCCGCGGGCGGGAACGCAGCCGCGATCCCGAAGCGGTCATCGAGGAAGCCAGGCAGATGGTGGCGGCCGGCTATAAGGAAATAACGCTGCTTGGTCAGAATGTGAATTCTTACGGTAAGGGAGAGGCACACGGCGTGGATTTTCCGGAGCTGCTGCGCCGAATCAACGCGATCGAGGGCGATTTTCTCATCCGTTTTATGACCTCTCATCCCAAGGATGCGACGAAAGAGTTGTTTGATACAATCGCCTCCTGCGAAAAGGTGTCGCGGCATTTTCATCTTCCGTTTCAGTCGGGCAGCAACCGTATACTCAAGGCGATGAACCGCGGCTATACGCGGGAACAATATCTCGATTTGATCTCGTATGCGCGGCAGGCGATCCCCGGCGTGGCGTTCACCAGCGACGTGATCGTCGGTTTTCCCGGCGAACAAAGAGAAGACTTTGAGCAGACGCTGGACTTGATCCGGCAGGTGGATTTTGTATCACTGTTCACCTTCATCTTCTCACCGCGCGAGGGTACCCCCGCGGCCAAAATGGACGACCCGGTTCCGGCAGCGGAAAAATCCGCTTGGTTTCAGGAGCTGACGCGCGTACAGGAGGAGATCGCCGGACGGCGATTGGCAACGATGATCGGCTCGGTGCATACGGCTTTGCTGGAAAGCGAGGGCGAAGGTTTTCTGGAAGCGCGGCTGCCGGAAAACATCGTGGTGCGCGTGGAGGGCGACCCAGCCCGTATCGGTGAAACGGTACAGGTCGAGATTACCGACGCGAAAAGCTGGATCCTGATGGGTAAAATACTTTAACATACTATATCTGGAGGAAACGAACATGGATCAGATTTTGGAAATGGCAAAAGAATTGGCAGAGGCTTTGCAGCAGGACGAGCGGTATATTCGCACGCAGATGGCGCAGGCGGCGGCGGATGAGGATGCCGAATTGCAGGGGTTGATCGGGGAGTTTAATCTCAAGCGTATGGCGATCAACAACGAAAACAGCAAAGAGGATAAGGACGGCGCCAAGCTGACCAAGCTGGACGAGGAAATTCGCGAGGTTTATGCCCGCGTGATGGCGAACGAGCATATGGCGGCCTATTCGGCGGCCAAAGCCGATCTGGATGCGGTCGTGAGCGGTATCGGCCGCATTGTGACGCTCGCGGCGCAGGGACAGGATCCGTATACGATCGAGGAACACGCCTCTTGCGGCGGCAATTGCGCCAGCTGCGGCGGGTGCCACTGATAAAAGAAGATAGGCGGAGACGCGTACGGCACGCCCTTCGCCTATGCGCTTTATTTCAACACCACAACGCGAAGGATGGGAAACGGCATGGCGGAAATGACACCGATGATGAAGCAATATCTGGCGATAAAGGAACAGCACCCGCAGTGCCTGCTCTTTTTCCGGCTGGGCGATTTTTATGAGATGTTTTTTGATGACGCCAAGATCGCATCACAGGAGCTGGAGTTGGTTCTCACCGGCCGCGACTGCGGGCTGGAGGAGCGCGCGCCGATGTGCGGCGTGCCGTTCCACAGCTGTGAAACGTACATTGCGCGGCTGGTCGCCAAAGGCTACAAGGTCGCGATTTGCGAACAGGTAGAAGATCCCGCAACAGCGCAGGGGCTTGTCAAACGCGATATTGTGCGGATCATCACGCCCGGTACCGTCATTGAAGGCAGTATGCTGGACGAGGGAAAGAACAACTACCTTTGCGCGCTCTATCTCAGCGATAAAGCCGCCGATGCCGGGCTTTGCTTTGCCGATTGCTCGACCGGTGAAATCCACACCACTCTGCTGCAGGGGGAGGATGTGGTTCTGCGCGTGACCAATGAGCTGGCGCGGTTTGCGCCCAGCGAAATTTTGCTCAACGACGACGCAGCGGCGCAGCCGGCGCTGACCGCGTTTTTGACGCAGCGTATGGGGCTGAAGCCGGAGGTAGCCGATGCGGAGCATTTCAGCTATGATGCCGCCGCGCAGAAAGTGCTGGAGCATTTTCATGCGGCGTCGCTGGACGATCTG
>CATWUX010000004.1 GCA_958354085.1 uncultured Oscillospiraceae bacterium
CCGGATTGACCAGCGGCACAAATACCAGACTGCGGCCGATCAGCGCCTGCCGGAAATCCATATCGGCGATCCGGCCGTCCCGGTTCAGCGCAGCGCAAATATCCTCGCACAGCCGCAACAGGACCAGCGCCGTGATCCATTCCTGCCCGTGAAAGGCGGCGGCATACAGGATCCTTTCCCGCCCGCCGCCGATAATCATGCCGTAAATATCCCGCCCCAGCACGCTGCGCCCGATCGGCATCGCGTCCAGAAAATTATAGCGCCCGCGCAGCGCCTGCAGCAGCCCCCGCACCGTTCCCGCATCGGCCGGCTGCGGCGTGGTGATGATGTCCATGTCTTAAAACACCCCACTTTTTTGCTTTCCCCGGCGCAGGAAGGCTCCTGCCGCCTATAAAGGAAGAGCTGATCTTCTCAGCGTTTCCTTACACTATATGAACAAGGAGCGTCACTTATGAATCTGACCGAACACACGCTTTCGCAGGAATACAAATTCAAAGGCCGCATTATCAATCTGCGGGTGGATAAGGCGCAGCTGCCCAACGGGGCAACCGCCACCCGCGAGGTGGTCGAGCATCCGGGCGGCGTGTGCATCGCCGCACTGACCGCGGAAAACGAGCTGCTGTTCGTGCGCCAGTTCCGTTACCCCTACGGCGAGGTGATCTCGGAGCTGCCGGCGGGCAAGCTGACGCCCGGCGAGGATCCGCTGGAATGCGGCAAACGCGAGCTGAAAGAGGAAACCGGCGCGGTCGCCGAGCGGTATGTGTCGCTCGGCAAGCTGTATCCCTCCCCCGGCTACTGCGGCGAGATCATCTGGATGTATCTGGCGACCGGTCTGTCCTACGGCGAACAGAATCCCGACGAGGACGAATTTCTTGAAGTGGAGCGCATCCCGCTGGAGCAGGCGGCACAGCTGGTGCTGGACAACCGCATCGACGACGCGAAAACGCAGGCGGCTGTACTCAAGGTCTATCTCCGCCACCTGCGCGGCGAATGTTAACCCACACGACGAAAGGAAGCGACTATGAACATTCTGGAAACCTTAACCGCCGAATTCCATCTGCGTCCCCAGCAGGTGGAAAACACGGTCAAGCTGATCGACGACGGCAACACCATCCCCTTTATCGCCCGCTACCGCAAGGAGGTCACCGGATCGCTGGATGACCAGCTCCTGCGCGAGCTGTCCGAGCGGCTGACCTATCTGCGCAATCTCGATGAGCAGCGCGGCAAGGTGCGCGCCTCTATTGAGGAGCAGGGGGCGATGACGGAGGAGCTGTCCGCCGCTCTGGAAGCGGCGGCAACGCTCACCGAGATCGAGGATATTTACCGTCCCTATCGCCCCAAGCGCAAAACACGCGCCTCCATCGCCAAAGCCAAGGGGCTGGAACCGCTGGCGGACGCGCTGCTTGAACAAAAACGCGACAGCGCCGAGCCGCTGGTGCTTGCCGCCGCGTATATCAACGAGGAACTGGGCGTGGCGACCGCCGAAGAGGCGCTGCAGGGCGCACAAGATATTCTGGCGGAGCGCATCTCCGACGATGCGGGCGTGCGTAAACGCCTGCGCGTGGTGTGCATGGCGAACGGCGAGCTGGTCACCAAGGCCGCCAAAGAGGAGGACAGCGTGTACGCGATGTACAACGACTTCCGCGAGCCGCTGAGCAAGCTGGCGGGGCATCGTGTGCTGGCGATCAATCGCGGCGAACGGGAGGGCTTCCTCAAGGTCGCGATCGACTTCGACCGCAGCAAGGCCATGCATATTTTGTGTTCCACCTATGTGCGGGACGGCTCCCCCTGCACCGCCGCAGTGCAGGCCGCGGCGGAGGATGCATACGACCGGCTGATTTTTCCGTCGGTCGAGCGCGAGCTGCGCAGCGACATCACCGAGACCGCCAGCGACGCGGCGATCAAGGTGTTTTCGCTCAATCTCCGGCACCTGCTCATGCAGCCGCCGGTCAAGGGTCATGTCACTATCGGTCTGGATCCCGGCTACCGCACCGGCTGCAAGGTGGCGGTCGTGGACGGCACCGGTAAGGTGCTGGACACCGGCGTGATCTATCCCGTGCCGCCGCACAACAAAGTCGAACAGGCAAAAGAGATCCTCAAAAAATTCATCCGCACTTATAACGTCGAGATGTTCGCCATCGGCAACGGCACCGCCTCGCACGAAACCGAGGTGTTCACCGCCGAGCTGATCCGCGAGCTGGGCACCGGACTGTCGTACATGGTGGTCAGCGAGGCGGGCGCGTCGGTCTATTCCGCCTCCAAACTGGCGGCGGAGGAGTTCCCGGATTATGATGTTTCGCTGCGCTCCGCCGTGTCCATCGCCCGGCGCTTGCAGGATCCGCTGGCGGAGCTGGTTAAGATCGACCCGAAGGCGATCGGCGTGGGGCAGTATCAGCACGATATGCCGCAGAATCATCTTTCCGAGGCGCTGGACGGCGTGGTTGAGGGCTGTGTGAACGCGGTCGGCGTGGATCTGAACACCGCGTCTGCGCCGCTGCTGTCCCGTATTGCGGGCATCAACGGCACCGTCGCCAAAAATATCGTCGCTTACCGGCAGGAGAACGGCGCGTTTACCTCCCGCGCACAGCTGAAAAAGGTTCCCAAGCTCGGGCCGAAGGCGTTTGAGCAGTGCGCCGGCTTCCTGCGGGTGGCGGAAAGCCAAAACGTGCTGGACAACACCGCCGTGCATCCCGAAAGTTACGACGCGGCGAACGCGCTGTTGTCGCTGTGCGGTTATTCCGCCGCCGACGTGAAAAACGGCGCGGTCGGTGATCTGTCGCAGCGCGTGGAGGCGCAGGGCGCGGATAAGCTGGCGGCTAAGCTCGGCATCGGCGAGCCGACGCTGCGGGATATTGTGGCAGAGCTGCAGCGCCCCGGCCGCGACCCGCGCGACGAGCTGCCGCCGCCGCTGCTGCGCACCGACGTGATGGGCATGGAGGATCTCAAGCCCGGCATGGAGCTGACCGGCACCGTGCGCAACGTCATCGACTTCGGTGCGTTCATCGATATCGGCGTGCATCAGGACGGGCTTGTCCACATCTCGCAGATCACCAACCGCTTCATCAAGCACCCCTCCGAGGTGCTCAAAATCGGCGACGTGGTCAAGGTGTGGGTGCTGTCGGTGGACGTGCCGAAAAAGCGTATCGCGCTGACCATGCGCGCGCCCAAGGAGAAAGCATGAGCCGGGAGGAAAAGCGCGTGCAGCGCATCCTTTTTGTGTGCCACGGCAACATTTGCCGTTCGCCGATGGCGGAATTTGTTCTGCGGGATATGGCGGAAAAGCGCGGCATCCGCGACCGGCTGATCGTCGCTTCCGCCGCCACCAGCGCCGAAGAGCTGGGCAATCCCGTGCATCCCGGCACGCGCCGCCTGCTGGCGGGGCTGGGCATCTCCACAGCCGGCAAAACGGCCGTGCAGCTTACGCGTGCGGATTACGAGCGCTGGGATTGGCTGCTCGGGATGGACAGCCGCAACCTGCGCAATATGCAGCACATTCTGGGCGGCGATCCCGCCGGCAAGGTGCGTTTGCTGCTGGATTTTACCGCGCATCCCCGCGACATCGCCGATCCATGGTACACCGGAGATTTTGACGCGACCTATGCGGACGTACGGGAGGGCTGCGCCGCTCTGCTCGACCGCTTATTTTAAAAAGAGGCTGTATCCCATCGGGATACAGCCTCTTTCTGTACAGTTTCGTTATTACTGTTTTCCGTCCACCGGAGCAAGCGTCAGCGCGAAATGCAGCTGCGCCGCATCCAGACGATAGGGTTTCAGCAGCTCCGGGCCGCAGCTGTTGGAGCCGACACCGCTTTGCTGCATGTCCAGACACCACACGGTCTCCCCGCACGGCTCCAGCTCATAGGCGTGTGCTTTTTTCGCCAGCTCCTCCTGCGTATACGGCGATACGTTGACCGCAAACGGTTGCCGGGAGGTCGCCCGCCAGCCGAAACCGTCCGCCGCCGTCACCGCCGCGTTGTCGCAGCCGGTGTGGCTGCCGTTTTCCTGCGGCTTCAGATAATTCTCATGCTGCGCCGCCACCGAGGACGCATACCAGCCGTATTGCGACGCATGGTGCTTATCCACATAGCTTTCATAGGGCCCGAAGCCGCGATAAGCGAAGCGGTTCAGCGCCGCGGGCAGGAACAGCCGCACACCGAAGCGCGGCAGGAAGGCCATCTGCGTGTCTCTGTCCGCGTCCACCTCCAGCGCGGCCCGTCCGTCCGCGCCGATCGTCCATTTCACCGTCATCGTGAGAATACGCTGCCGGGCGACCGCCGCCAGTGACAGCTCCGTCGTCACGACCGCCAGTCCGTTTTCCACCGCCGCCGTCATCGCATACACGCGCGGCTGGGCACGGTCATATCCCGCCTCCCGCCATGCGTAGGAAATGCCGCAGTCATTGTCGGTCGGCGCGCGCCAGAGGTTCCACTCCATCGGCCGCGTGAGCAGCGCGCGGTTTTGCACCGCCGCCTCGCACATCAGCCCGGTGCGCCTGCTGAACGAGTACCGAAACGTTTCACCCTCTACCACAAAGGCGGCCGGCGTTTCCTGAACCCGGACAGCGCCCGCCGTCAGCTCCGGCAGCGCCTCCGGCGCATCCAACAGCAGCAGCTGGTCAAAGCCTAGCACATGGCCGGCCTTCGTCAGCGGGGCATCGGCCTTTTGCCGATAGGTGAGGGTCAGATACCACCGCCCGCTGTCCGGCTCCGGCAGCGTCAGCGGTACAAAGGCGCTCGTATGCGGTGCAATCGCGGGCAGCTCCAGCGTCCCGCTCGCCAGACAGTCGCCGTTCTTGGTCAGCGAATACTCCACTGTCAGATACGCGGATAAATCGGTAAAATCCAATTCGTTCGTGAGCCGCACGCTGTTTTGCTCCCAAACGGCGCGTGCCGGGCGGATGACGTTCTTGTATTCCCGCAGGCCGGTGTGCGGCGTGCGGTCGGGGTAGACCAGTCCGTCCATACAGAAATTGCCGTCGTGCGGGAACTCGCCGAAATCCCCGCCGTAGAAATATTTCGGCCTGCCGTCCGCCGTGCGGCCCATATATATCGCGTGATCGCACCATTCCCAGACAAAGCCGCCGCAGAAGCCGGGATATTTCCGCATCCGCGCATAATAATCCTCGATGTCGCCGGGGCCGTTGCCCATGGCGTGCACATATTCGCACAGCACCATCGGCGTTTTCGCCGTTTCGGGATCGGCAAAATAGTCGTCGATAAAGTCCGTACCCGGATACATCCGGCTGTAAACATCCAGCATGGAAACGTCGTTGACATACCCCTCTGCATGATAAATACTGCTTTCGTATTGCAGCAGGCGGGTGGGATCGGTTTGTTTTACCCAGCGGCCGGCGGCCTCAAAATTCACGCCATAGCCGGATTCGTTGCCCAGCGACCACATGGCGACCGCCGCGCAGTTTTTGTCCCGCATGACGCAGCGCTGCACACGGTCAAGCACCATCGCGCCAAAGCGCGTATCCTGCGCCAAGGCGCAGAACTTGTGCGTCCAATCCTGCGGCCCGACCACCATCTGCGCGCCGTGGGACTCAACGTCCGCCTCCGCGATCATATAGAAGCCGTATTCGGCGCACAGCTGCGGAAACCACGGCGCGTTGGGGTAATGGCTGGTGCGGATCGCGTTGATGTTGTGCTCCTTCATCAGCCGCAGATCACGCAGCGCCTGTTCGCGGGAGATGGCATAGCCGGTGACCGGATCGCTGTCGTGACGGTTCACGCCGCGGAACAGCACCGGTGCGCCGTTCCACAGCACAACGCCGTCCTTTACCTCCACCCTGCATACACCGACTCGTTGGGCGATCGTCTCTCCCGCGGTTTCCAGCAGCAGGGTATACTGTACCGGATGCTCTGCGCTCCACAGCGCCGGCGCGTCCAGCGTGAAAGCAGCCTCGCCCGTGTCCGAGGTCTGTGATGACAGCCGGCTTCCGTCCGGCGCCAGCAGCGTACAGGTCACGGCCAGCGGCGCGGTGGCGTCCCAGCACACCCGTATCTCGCCCCGCGTACAGTCTTCGCACAGCGGCGTCGTCACCGTAAAATCGTGGATATGCGCCGTCGGACGGCGCAGCAGGTAGACATCGCGGAAAATGCCGGACATACGAAACTTATCCTGATCCTCAAAGTAGCTGCCGGCACACCATTTGAATACCAGCACGCACAGCCGGTTTTCTCCCGCCTGTACAAAATCGGTCACATCAAATTCACTGGTGGAATGCGATACCTGACTGAACCCGACGAACGCGCCGTTGATCCAGACGAAATAGCAGGAATCCACGCCTTCAAAATTCAGGTACAGCCGATCCCCGCCCAGCTCCGGCAGTGAAAACATGCGCCGGTAGACGCCGCAGGGGTTATCTTCCGGCACAAACGGCGGGTCATACGGAAACGGGTAGTTGACATTGGTATATTGGTGCCGGTCAAAGCCATGGTTTTGCCAAACCGAGGGAACAGGGAGAGTCACCGCCTGCGAATCCTGGTCGGCTTCCCAAAAAGCCTCGGGCAGCTCCTGTGCGCACGGATAATACCGGAACGCCCAATCGCCGCTGAGCAGCTGGCAGCGGGAAGAAACCGCCGGCCGTTCCCGCGCCTCCGCTGCGTTGGCACAGGGCATATAATACGCCCGGTTACTCAGCGTCCCCACATGCAGCTGAGTAAGGTCTTCATAGTAGGCTTTAAAATTCATTCGTTCATTTCCACCTTTCGGTTGCAAATTTCCGGATATACCCGTATTGTACCATATTTTTTAAAAAAAGAAAGAGCAAAATTGACTCTCTGTATTGATGACCGGATATTGATAGGCAAACACGGGAAATCGCCATTACGCCTTAGCCGCCGCGCGAAAGGAATAGCGAATCGTATCACTTCAGACTTTTTTCAAAAACTGTAAAAACGCAGGCGCCATTTCATTCAAAATGGCGCCTGCGTCAAAGCGGTTACATGGGATTTATTCGGTGGTCTCTTGGAGCTTTGCAAGCTTGGATGAACGGATTTTCACGGCTGTAAGCCGGCGGCAAAAGCGGTTAAGAAACGGGTGGCACCAGCTTGTCGAGCAAAATCCGGCGCATACGAATCGAGTTGCTAGGATAATTGGTGCTGGTAACGGCGTAAGCATAGTTTCCGTGTACAGCGACTCCGTTCCAAAAGCTGTTATAAATCGGAGGCGTTTCAAACACATCGTAAACCTCGCCCCAATTTTCCGTTTGGTCCAGCGCTTCCCCCGTATCGCCCAACGAGATCATCACTCGCATCGTCTGGAACGCATCGCCGGCGGTATTGGCCTTTTCATCCGTTTGAAAGCCGCAGAAAATACGGCCATTTGGCAGGGTAACCAGCGCCGGGCCGGAGTCCTTTCGCCCCAAAACCGATGGGCTGTGCAGCAAATTGCCGCGGCCGCTGACAATGCTGGTATCCCATGTCAGCCCGTCGTCCGACAGCTTATAGCGTAAAACAAACGGGTATTTCCCGCCGGTGTTGTTTGCCTCATAGGCTACCATCCAGCGTCCATCCTTCAGCTGTGTGATCGCCGGCATTCCGTCACGGGAACCGGAGTTCATGCCGTTGCAAACGATCGTGCGGTTCTTCCATTCACCGTCAATCCACTGTATATACTCAATGTTTTGATAAGCTAAACTGGTTACAGCCGGCTGATGCGTTCCGTCTGCCGTTTTCCCAACGCCCAGCTCTGCCAGTTCGCCTACCGCATCGTTGGCATAAAAAATCGTTGGTACGCCGCCGATATTCACGAAGCACGGTTCATATACCCCGCCCGCGTTGTTTTCATAGGCGATCACCGTGGAGTGATTCTCCCATGTATACCCGTTATCGTGGCTGACACTGACTTTGATGGCGGTATGCCGCGGTGTCGTTTCCGCTTTGCCGTCCGCTCCAATATTCGCGCGATAGGCAAGCAGAATATCGCCGTTCTCCAGCTGATACATCGTGCCGTTGGCACAAATGCGATCCGGCGTATCGCTGACAACGGTATCGCGAGACCAGGTCAGCCCATCGTCCGTGCTGCGCACCACTTTGATCACGCTGTATCCGCCGTTATCGTCATTCGCGTCAAAGCTGCACAGCAGCGTATTGTCCGCTAATGTGTATAACCGCGGGCAGGCGACTCCGCCGCGCTTTTTGGATTCATAAACGGAAATCACCTTTTCTTCCCAAACATCTTCGGGATCCTTTTGCACCTTTTCGGCGCATCCGGACAAACTCATTAACATCATGATTATCACCCAAATTGTACAAAGCCTTCTCATTTTTCTCACTCCATAAATGCACGGCGGATATATACAGAGTTACTCGGATAATTTGTGCTGGTCAGCGCAAAAAGAGTATTCCCGGAAATGGCGATGCTGTTCCAGAAGCTGTTTTTGCCGTCCGGCGTCTGGAAAGTGTCCTGCCATTCTCCCCATCCCTCTGCCGGGTCGGCGGTTTTGGATATCATCAGGCGAAACACCGAGGTTGCGTCGCCTGCCTTTGTGGCATCCTGATCCGTCTGGAAAGCGCAAACGATGCGTCCGTCCGGCAGCGTGACCAACGCCGGACCGGAGGTTTTACGTCCCTCCAGCTTGGGTATGCAATACGCCGTCCCGTTTCCGCTGCCTGACGCGGTATTCCAATTCAACCCGTCGTCGGAGAGCTTATAGCGCAGAATAAACGGATATTTACCGGCTGTGTTGTTTGCCTCGTATGCGAGCATCCAGCGTCCGTCCTGCAACTGTGTGAGAGAGGGCATACCGTCACGCGAATTGGCGTTTTTCCCGTTACAGGCGATGGTGCGATTTCCCCAGCTGCTGCCGTTCCATTGCATATATTCTATGTTCTGATAAGCCAGCGTTGTGACTGCCGGCTGCGGCGTTTTGCCGGAGAAACCGGTGCCGACCGCTTCGCCGTTTCCGGCAACGGAATCGTTGGCATAATACACCGTGACAACGCCGCCAATATACAGCAGACACGGCTCATATACTCCGCCGTCGTGCTGGGTATAATCCAAAATGGTGGAATGGCTGTTCCAAGTCAGTCCGTTGTCATGGCTGACGCTGACAAACAGCCCGCTGTCTTTTACACCGGAGGAGGCGCTCATGCCGCGATATGCCACCAGCACATCCCCGTTATCCAGCTGAAGCAGCGACGGATTGGCGTAGCTGCGGGTATCGCTCCGTTTCATAACGGCGTTTTCGTTGGTCTTGGAAGTACCTGTCCATGTTTTTCCGCCGTCCGGGCTTTGGATGACCTTGATCACACTGTTGCCGCCCTGCGTATCGTTCGCATCAAATGCGCACAAAATGGTTCCGTTTGCCAGTGTGAGCATACGCGGACAGGCCACGCCGCCGTAGGCCCGCGAGGCGTACGCCTGCTGCGCTTTTTGCCAGTTTAGCGTGACCGGGCCGGTCGCAGCCGCAGCCGTGGTGGTCGTAGCCGCCGAATGGGTTGTTTGTGCGCTAGCGGAATGGGAAGCGGAGCTTTCCCGCCCCGCCGCTTGTGTTGTCTGCGTCGAGGCTGCGGTTGATCGGAAGCCGGCAGACGTCGAAATCGTGCTTTCCGTCTGCTCGGCATTGTCTGAGGAGGCAGGGGTCTGTGCCTGACAGGCTGCCAGCAGGCAGAATAAGAATGCCAAAAGTACGCTGAATAACCGATATGCCTTCATCTGTGTCTCCTATTTCGAGTTTGAGGTTAAGTAAAGGGGGAAAGCGGATGCTAAAATCTGATTAAAGACTTTCATTCTTTCCGGCCTGAATTGCACCAGAATGCGTTATCCTCCTTGCTGGGCGACAGCCCAGCGGCGTCGTCTGCCTTTTCCGGCACAATTCATCTTCGGAAATTGATGAAAGATTTCCATCAGATTTTAGCATGAGTCGTTTGTTGATAGCCTCTCCGGTATACCCATTCCTTGACAGGAAGGATATACCGGCCGAAGCTATCGACGGGAAATACTTATAAACGGTTCTTTTTCAGAGTGTATGCCTTGTTTGCGGAAAGCGTCAGTGCAAGGATTGCCGCCATGACGGCGATTATCCACCACATTGTTTGAGATGCGTTACCGGTTTCCGGAGAATCCGGTGCAGTCGGCGTCGGATTTGAAGTCGGCGTTGTCGGTTTTGCGGGAGCGGGAACCTCCGAGCCGGCCACTTCCAGCGAAACCAGCTTCAGCCATTCGGAATCATAATCCACGAATACGCCGCCGGCTCCCAAGCCCTGCCATTCGCCGGATTCGTTAATGCCCTTCAGGGACAAATCCACCGTCATACAGCCTTTTTTGCCGGTTGTAACGCCTTCCAGCTCACAGATAGCCACCTGATTGACCAGATCGACCGTTGCCGTCAGATAAAAGCCCTGTTCGGCATTGGTATCCCAGCCGTTATCGGCGGTCACGTAATAGCCGTCTGCCGCGGCGCCGGTACCCTCGCCGTCCACGGAAACGGGTTTAATGCGGCTGAAATCGGTATCGTTTACCTGCTTTTGAAGTTGAATAAACGCGTTGTTGTCTTGTCCCTTGGTTTCCATACGGAATTGATAAAAGCTGAAATTCGGATTAGACCCAAAGGTTCCGTCTCCGTTTTGATAGGCAAACCCCAGACAAAGCGTGGTATATAACGGATATTCTGCCGTCGAATCCACCGCATCCAACCGGGCACGGATGCGGAACACGTCCTTGCCGAGTGTGAGATCCTTGACAATGGTTTTTGTGCCGTCCACATACACGTCGCTATCCTCTGCGGACGGATCAATATTCAGCGAAACCGCTGCCGGGAGCTTGGAGGTGTCGATGGTTTTCACCGGATCCGCGGGGGCTGCGGACTCTTTTGTAACGCTGAAGCCGTAGTAGTCGGCGGGCTTATTGAACCACATACCCACGCCGCCGGTGGTCAGCACGTTTTCCGCTGTATCGCCGTTGGCGGTGCCGGGTGTCGTCAGATCCACGGTAAGCGTCGCACTGGTGCTGCTGGTCACGCCGGTAACGGTCGCAACCAGCAGATGGGCAGCCGGATCGACCGTCACTTTCACTTTAAAGGCTTCTTCGGCGCTGGTATCCCAACCGTAATCGCGGGATACGTAACGTTCTTTCGTGGTGGTTTCCTCGTTAACTTTTCCGAACACGAAGCCCTTCCACTGGTCGTTGTATTGTTTTTCCACGAAGAAATCCAGACGGCCGGAATCGGTAGCGGTTTCGCGCATCAGGGTAAAGCGATAAAAGCTCCAAGGCGGTGTTCCGTCGCCGTTTTGATAGTACAGCAGCAAGCCGTGATTCATTTCATAATTGCGGGGAACAATCGTGTATTCCACGGTAAATTTTTCCGAGCCGAGAGTTACGCCGTCCACGATCGCCGGGGTTTTGGCCGTGTCAAAATCAGCGTCTTTTACATTTCCGGCGGCTTTTTGTTCGCCGTTATAACCGGTGACGGAAAAGTTGGAATAGTCGCAGGCGTCGCTCAGGCGCAGGAATACTTTGCCGCTGGCCAGTTCTCCCGGCGTTTTTTCGCCGGTTGCTGCTTGCGACAAGTCTATCAAGATGGTTGCCTGCTTACGGGTAGCAGCGCCCAACAGGGTTGCTGTGGCAGTTTTGGCTGTTGGATCAACCGTCACCGTTATGGTGAAAGCGGTTTCCTCTGCGGCATTCCAGCCGTAATCGACCGAAACATACCGTTCCTTACTTTCGGTTTCCCCGTTAACCTTGGCGTTGACAAAGCCAACCCATTTATCGCCGTATTGCTTTTCCGCGTAAAAGTCTACACGGTCGGACTTTTCCACGTCGCGCCAAAGCGTAATACGGTAGAAGCTCCACGCGGGGCTTCCGTCGCCGTCCTGATAGTAAAAGCCAATGCCCTCGTTCAAAAGGGAACCTTTGTCCTTTAGGGTAAAGGTTGCCGTGATTGTGGAGGCGGTGTCGCCGATTACAATATCCTTTGCAATGCGCTTATCGCCATCCGTAATCACGTTTTCGCTGACCAAAGGCTGAGCGTATACCAACGTAGGAACGAGCGCCAGCTGCAGCAAAAGGCAGAGAGACAAGCAAATTGAGCACCATTTTTTCATTACCATTTCCTCCTAACATTTATATATGTCAAACGGAATCATAATAACTGATACCGTAAGAGCCCTTTTCACTCGCTTATTTTTCCGTAAACGCTTTTTTCTTCTTCAGCACCAGGATCACAACGACAGCGGCTATTGCGACGGCAGCAACGCCCAGCACAACCCAAAGAATCGTCAAATCGGTCTTGCCGTCTTCGTTATTCCCCTTGCTTGCCGTAGTGGTCATGGTGGGAACCGACACCTCGGTGTTGAGGCTGACGGTGATCCCATAGGTTTCGGTATCGGCAATCAACGTCAGACCGACGGCGCCCTGCGCCGTTGTCACCTCCGCGCCGTCCGCCGATACGGCCGCCGTCTCACCGGCCCGCAGTGTGATCTGCTTAGCTGCCAGCACGTTTCCGTTATTATCCCGCACGGTAATCGTGGTTTTGCCCTCCGGTACATTGGTAAAGGAGAACTGTCCGGATGCATCCGTCATGGTACTTACCTGCTGCCCGTCGCTCTGATCAACAATAAGCAGCGTGTCCGCCATCACCTCGCCGGCAGTATTTTTCAGTACGCCGCTGAAGCCCACCTTTTGGGCAGCCGCCGTGTTGGCGGTTGTCGGCGCGTCCAGAGCGACAGAGGTTGTCGTAGCCGGCGGGATCGTGGTGGTTACTGTCGGAACGGTCTGCGTGGTGGCTTCTCCCATGGCGTCCGCACCGCTGATGGAAAAATTGGAAAAGCTGCATTTCGTTTTCCAAATAAAGACTTCGCCGCCGGTGAGAACACCCGCTGTTTTCTCGCCCTGTGCTTTTTGTGTCAAATCTACCTCCAGCACCGCTTTGTTGCCGGAGGGAATACCGGTGAGAACAGCCGTAGCCTTTTGCGTGGCGGGATCCACGGTGACATCCATTTTGAAAGCGGCGTCTGCGCTGGCATACCATCCCCAGTCTACCGAAATATACCGGTATTCGGTGTTGATTGCCGGATCATCGGCGGAAATTCCGTTAATGCTGGCGGGCACGTTTTTGACGTTTTTGTCGTTATACTGCTTTTCACAGTAAAAATCCAAGCGATCCGAACCCGCATCGGAGCCGTTATCCCGCCACAGAACAAACCGATAAAAGCTCTGCGGCGGAGTGCCTTCCCCGTTCTGATAATAAAAGCCGATGCCTTCGCCCAACGGCGCACCGGGGCCGGCCGGGGTAAAGGTAGCCGAAATGGTGAAGAGCTGTTCGCCCACCGTGATGCCTGTGGCGATGTGCTTATCCACATCCTCCGTAATGTCGGTAATGGGCTCCGCGCCGGCCGACCACAGCGCACTCAAGGCGAAAAGTAAGGAAACTGCTCCGGTTATCCAACGTTTCATAAGGTTTCTCCTCCTTGTTTGTTTTTGGCTGCTTTCTTATGCATCAACAGCACGATTACGATGATAACTGCCGCCACGGCAACTGCGCCGGCTGCCGCCAAAAGGATCCAAAGGAAACCGCCCGGTTCGACAAAAGTACCCACGGCGGTTTCTCCGACGCGAAAATCGGTAAACGTACCCAGCCGCATGGTGATGCCCAGACCGCCGGTGGCAAAAACCGCTTTTTTGATATCCGTGCTGCCGCCCTGCGCGGCGCCGGTGGTGTCATACGTCAGAATCGGGCTGCTCTTTTTGCCGTCCTCCGAAATTAGCTGCGCTTTCACCTGTGTCCCTTCTGTCTTGACCTTGAGTACCCAGCTGTCCACGCCGGCACTCAGCGATTTCTCGCCGCTTTCCACATAGGTTCCGGTAGAGGTATCGATATCGGTGTTAGTCGGGGAGATAATGCCCAGATACGCACAGGTTCCCGTCAGATCCGGGCCATATTTGTACAAAAAGATTTCCACACGGTCCGGGTCGTCCGCAAAGCTGTTGACATAAACCGCATATCCCTGCATTTTGTCGTTCCACTGCAGAATATCGGTCGCATGGAACATCAGGCCGCCCTGCAGATTGCCGCCGGCATCCCGGCTGAGCTTTACGCTGGCACTGATGTCGCCATCCTCATAGCAATTGCGCAGCAACGCTTTTTTAATGCCGCTGCCGTTGCCGCCGATGGTTCCGTCCGGCAGCGTATAAAAGCCGCCCGCGGTGTCCTCGGTAAAGAAATAGAAATCGTCAAAAGCCGAAAACGTTCCCTCGTGGATTTGCGTTGGATCCGTTGTAATGCGGAAATCCGAAATCGTGTTGGTGATATCGTGGGAAGAATCCGTTGACATGATCAGCCCGATCGAGCCGGTCTCATAATATGTGTTCAAAGTGTCGCCGGAAACCGGCGCATCCAGCTGACAGTTGATGGCGGGGCTGACGATCTCCGGTTTATCCGCCAGCCGGGCAAAGGCCCATATGTTTTTCCCGATCACGGTCACTTCGACGATGATCTTGACGCCTGCGGCTGTGCCGTACGGACGCAGAATAGCGGACTCCGCTTCATCGGTAGCACGGCCCGTTGTGGGGCGGATGGCGCTGCCGACCTGTCCCAAGTAAGCGCCGCCGGTGGAATTTTCGCTCTTTTTTCCAAACTTGTGTACCGACAGATCAAACCGCGGTCCGTTGTCGTTGGCGATCACGCGGTCAAACAACAGCTCATAGCCCTCCGTATCGTCCTGACTCGTACCGACGGATTGTACCCGGAACAGCAGACCGCAAAACGCACGGCCGGTCTCGTCCAGCGTCAGCGTAAACTGCGCATGGAAATCGCCGGTATTCTCGGTGCCGTTGACGATTGCCTTGTTGGTGACGCCCACGGTGTTCACCGCTACCAAGGCGCCGTTTTCTTCACGCAGCGCCGCATCCGGGCGGCTGTTATACACCGTATAGCTGTCCAACCGGTTCAGATCCTGAGTTTCACCCGCCGCACTCGCGACCGGCACGCTCAGCAGCAGCGTACTCATCAAAAGTGCGGAAGCAAAAAAGGAAATCCACTTTTTCATAACATACCCTCCTTAATTTTTTGAAAACAATTCTGGGGATAAAGCCGTGATCGGCCAGCCTTCTTCATCCCACAACAATGTGCTGATGCCTAAAAGGCTGTTGCTTCCGTCGCGGAAATACTCCGTTACCAGATACCAGCTCCCGTCTGTATCCTGAAATACGGAGGCATGCCCGGGAATCTGAACGCCGGCTTTTCCCTCCGTAACGGCTGTTCCGCCGCCTTCCATCATGTCTGTGCCGTTGCGATCCAGATACGGTCCGGTAATGTTCCGCGACCGTCCACATTCCACATGATAATTTTTGCTCATCGGTTCTACGGCACAGAATAAATAGTAATAGCCGTCCCGCCGTACAATATAGGGCGCTTCGATCGCCTTGTCGGTGTTGACGCGGCTGGCAATGCTGAACACCTCGTCATCCAGCAGCAGTCCCGTGGCGGCGTCCAGCCGGCGAAGCTTGATTCCCGTCCAGTAGGAACCGTATGCCAGCCACGGCTGCCCGCTTTCATCGGTTATTACGTTGGGATCAATGGCGTTGAAATCATCCCCGTTTTTGGAAATGATGACCGGTCCCTGGCTCACCCAGCGGTAGTCCGGATCGGCCGGATCCAGTGTGGTATTGGTTACCAGCCCGATAGCCGAGGTCTGCTTGCCTTCCACCGAGAAACAATAATACAACCCGTATTTTTCTCCTATTTTATACACTCCGGGTGCCCAGATGCTGCCGACCTGTGTCGCCGATACGACATCCGCCATCCAGCTGTACGGATAGCCGCGCGTCGTGGACAGGATATTGGCCTGTTTTGTCCAGCTGAGCATATCCGGCGAGGTTTTGACCGAAACGCCGTCCTGCATGGCATAGAGATAATAGGTATCCCCAAAATGCTGGATTTCCGGCGTAGAGGAATGCTCCAGCGAGCCGGAGAGCTGCAGCATGACCGGCAGCGCGCGGGAACCGTCGTCTACTTGTACAAACGTCCACCGTTGTGCCGTTTTGTTGCTTTTCTTTTTTTGAACGATGATCGTTCCGGTGGCGCGTCCCTCCTCATCCGCCTGCAAATAGAGGTCGGAGAGCGCGGAAGACACCGTAAAGCTGCTGTCCCCCTTCGGGGTAATCAACCAGTTGTAAGCCGCGCTATCCTCTGCCGGCGATACGCAAGCGGCTGTGTTTTCCTCCGTGCGCCCCTGCTTGAGCGTCAAATAGCGTCCTGCCGCCAGATTTTCCAGCCGGTATGTGCCATCCTCCCGCTTGTGCAAGCGCCACAATTGATTCAGATCGCCGTCATAAGATTGCAGCTCGGTAAAATCGCCGTCGTTCATACCGAAGCTGCGCGCTCCCAAGGTTCGCCGGCTGTCCTCGGACACAATCTGATAAACAGCGCCGTCAATCAAGCTGTCGGTCTGAGGGCTGCACCCGTTCAGGTTCGCCGCCGCCAGACAAAGGCCGGCTATAAGCGCAAGCCATCGTCCTGCTGTTCTCATTTTTTCCGCTCCTCGATCAGATTCATGCACTCATCGTAATACTGTTTATAGGCGGTATTAAACTGCGGCACCAAATCCTTGGCTTTCAGCACGCCCTGAATCAGCTGTGTAAAAACGTCCTGTCCGTGTGTCCAATCCCAGAATGTCCCATAGCCGGGCGTCCATTTTCTGGCCTCCGCCACCCATTGCGGCAGAGTATCGAAAATGGCGGCGTAATCCTCCCCTTTGAAAAAGGATTTGACTCGCGTCCACAGCTCGGTGTCGTCCGCAATCGGCAGCATGGCCGGCAGCAGGTTGTTAGCTTCGCAATAATCCAGCTTGGTCGCCCAGCCGTCCGCTCCGTAGGTCATAAACCGCAGCAGCTCATAGGCTTCCTGCGGATGTTGCGTGGTCGCAGAAACCGCGCCTAAATCGATGACCGACTGGATACGACCGGAATCGGTCGGTTGCGGATAAACCAGCCACTCAATACCGTTGCTTGTCATGACATCGGATTTCATATACGCGCAGGTCCAGAACCAATCCAGCGCCATAGCCACTTTGCCGGTTTCCACCAGCGGCGTGGTCGCACTGCCGTAGGCAATTTCGCGCTGCTCATCCGTCAGGCAGTTGCCCATCACCTGCTCGTTGACCAGTTCTTTTCCTAAAGTGTAGCCCTCCGCCCAGCTGCTCAGATCAAAGGTTCCGGCCGACGGGTCAAAGCCCCATTCGTACAGGTTCTGTGTCGTCGCCACCGGGTACACCCGGTACAGCCATTCCGTACCGTCGTAGTTGCTCGGCTCCGTCAAGCCGAAGGTGTAGGTGCGCGGATTGCTCAGCCGGCGGGCAATCGTCACCATGTCCTCAATTTTCCAATCGACTTTTGGCAGCGGTTCATTCACGGAATCAAACAGCGTTTTGTTGACAAACACCACATTCGGAAACTGCCAGGTTGCCAGACCGTACCGTACGCCGTTGTAAATGCCCGCCTGCTTGATGCCGTCCGGTATCTTCTGAGTGTACGGATCGGCATTGTACATGTCGGTAATATCCAGCGTCCAGCCGTTTGCCGTAGCGCTTGCCAAATCAAACGTTGTAAAGGCATCCGGCAGGTCGCCGGTGGAATTCAGGTTAAACAGTCCCTGATCCCAAGAATCCTGTGCCATGGTGATCTGGGTGACTTCAATATCCGGATGCAAGGCCATGAATTTCTCGATCAATGCGGCATCCACGGCGGCGTCCTGCCAGCTGGCCCAGGTCAGATGAATACTCCGTGTGGAGCTGCTCGTCCCGGGGCCTTTGCCGCAGGCTGCCAGCGGCAGCATAAGTGTTCCGGCCAGACCGATACAAAGCATGCGTTTCAGCCAATTTCGTTTCATGTAATATTCCTCCGTTCGTTTCCCGGTCAACCGACCGTCAATCTTTGATTCCTACCATATCCACACTCTGAACGAAATATTTCTGCAAAGCAAAATACACGATCAGAAGAGGACCGACACATAGCACGGAACCGGCCATTACCACGGCCTCGTTCATTTTGGTTGCGTTTTCCGCGCCGAACATGGTTTTATAATTCGCCTCGAAGTTTTGCAGATTTACCAGCAGCGTGCTCATGGACGAGCCGCTCCCGTGCGCCGTATTGCTTACAAAGGTTCCCACCAGTGTGGTTTCGTTCCAGTACCATACGAATGAAAACAAAAAAGCGATCAAGGCTGCCGCGCGTACCGTCGGCAGGGCGATGCGGGTGAACACCCTCCAGTGGCCGCAGCCGTCCAGCTTAGCGGCCTCTACAATGGACACCGGCAGCTGCCGGTAAAACTGATAGAAAATCAGCACAATAATCGCGGCATTCAGCCCCTGCCCCAGTATGGCGGGATACAAAATCGCCCCCAGCGTTCCCAGCAGCTTCATCTGTTTGTACAGCAAATAGGTGGGCATCAGCGTGACAATGCGCGGCACGATAAAGGTCAGAAGCAACAGCCCCAGCAGGGGCTTGCGGAACCGGAACCGATACTGTGCAAAGGCATAGCCGGTAAACGCCGCCGTGATGACCTGACAAATCGCCGGCAGCAGCGTCAGCTTCAGTGTGTCGACCAGACTGCCTGTAAAATCCATCACCTTCAGCGCCTGCGCATAGCTGGAAAAATCAATGTGTGACGGAATCCAAACCACAGAATCGTTGATAAGATCGGATAAGGACTTGATACTGGTGACAAACATATATAAAATGGGATATAAAAACACATAGCTGAATACGATCAGCAAAGAATACAGCAGCAGATTGGTCAGCAGTCCGCGCCGCTCCCGCGTACCCAGCAGCAACTGGATGGCGGCTGTTTTGACGCCGGTTTTCCGGACATACTGCAGCGGATTTCTCAGCTTCATACTCACCGCCCCTTTCTCTTGCGTGCCGCCGGTTCGCGCTCACGCAGCAGCAGAAAACCAATCGCCAGCAAACCGATCACCACCACGACATACATCCACGCCATGGCGGCGGCAAAGCCGTAGCCGCGCGTCGGCTGGAGCATATTGCCGTTGATCAAGGTGATGACATCGTTGTTATCCGCGTTGGCGAGAAAAACCAGTGTATAGACGGTGTTGAGCAGGATCAGCGGCTTGATATTGGGCAGGGTGATCTTCCAAAAAATCTCCCATCCCGAGGCGCCGTCGATTTTAGCCGCCTCCACCATGTTTAAATCCATTTTTTGAATACCGGCTAGAAACAGCTGCATCGGAATTCCGGAGCACCATAAAATGTAAATCAGCTTGGAAAACAGACCCAGCACCGGCTCCGCCAGCCAATCCGGCAGCAGCATTTGCAGGGTGGTCAGGAAGCCCTGACTCTGCATGATGGGTACGGTGGTCGCCCCCTGTGCAAACAGCTTATCCATCAGCGGTCCGCTGACCACAATGACCGGAAGGAAGAACAGCGTGCGGAATATCCCTCGTCCGCGCAGCTGGATGTTGAGCAGAAGAGCGATAAGCAGCGAAAACACCACGATCACCGGCACCTGCAATACGGTCGATAGCAAAAAGTTCAAAACCCGTCGGATAAAGAAGATATCCCGCACCCAAATGTCCGCATAATTGGTAAAGCCGCTGAACGTTACTTGCATGCCGCCGGGGATCGCTTTGACGCTGCAAAAGGAATAGTACAGGGAGATCGCCAACGGGCGCAGAGAAAACAGCACAAGGCCGATCAGCCAGGGCAAAAGAAACAAATAGCCGATGTTTTGGGCATTTCTCCCGCCCAAATGCCGGCGCTTTTCTTTCATGCGGTTTCCTCCTTCACAACATACGACTGTGCCGCTATCGTGACGTTCTCCAAAACGGCTTCCGTGTCGGTAGTGTTGACATATACCCGGCGGCCGTTGGCATATACCGTGACCGAAACGCCTGCCTGCTGCCGGTAGTCAACAATGGATGCGTTGCCGGTCGCCTGCTTGAGTGCGGCAAACGCCTGATAATACTGCACCACTTCCTCTTTATATTCCGCGTAGCTGCATGAAAACAGGTCGCGCGAATCCGTGTAGGCCAGAGAGGACGGTTCTTCCTTCATAAGCAGAAAGGAGGGACATACACCTGCGGCTATCATGCGCAGGAAATATTGCTTCGGCTCCGCTTGAAAATTCACATAGTCGCCGTATAAATCCACATCTCCGCTCAGCGCCAGTGCAAAAAAAGGAATTTCTTCACTGACGAACTGATACTGAGAAGTGCTTAGCGGAATATTCAAAAAAGCTGTGCTGTTTTTCCACAGATAATCGCAGGGATTGTACAAAACCGTGCCTGCTTGTATCTGCTGCGCATAGATTTGCGCGGTTTGCTGACGCGACAGCAGCTGTCCCTGCTGGAGGCTGGATGACAACGTATAGCTCATGTCACCGATCGCCAGTCCCTCCGCTCCGACCTTTTGCACATCGGCCTGCTGTCCTTGCAGAATGGCGGTGCTTCTGAACGGTGTGTAGCGGTATTGGTACTCATGCAGATCCTTTTGCGTCGTCAGCTTCAGCATCCGCTCGTACAGTCCGTAGACATAGCTGGCCGAATCGTAGCCGGAGGTGCTGTACGTTTTTACTGTATCGGTGTACAGCCGCAAGGGCATACCCAGCTCGCGCAGGGTACTCGCCGTTTGTGCCAGCTGCCGGCTGTTTCCGAGTGAGGACTGCAGCTTGAGCGAAGCCGGACTCGTACCGTAAATACCGTTTGGCTGCCATCCTTTATACACCGTCACCGCCGAGGCCACGCCCGCCTCAGACAGTTCCCGGCACATGGATGTTAACTGTTCGAGCGTCGTGGTTGCCACGAAGGAATACCCCAGCGCCGCTTCCTGCACATCGCCGGCAAAAAAGTCCAGGCTCAGCGGCACTGCCGAGCCGCCTCCGGCTTGCAGCACGCCGTTTTTCTCCAAATAGCTCCGATACGTGCAGGCCAGACCGGCGTAATCCGCATCCTCTCCGCTGACAAAGTTCCAACGGATTTTGGCGTCGAAGCTGTTTCGCTGCGTCTGCACCATCGGTACACCGGTGGTGCGGGTGGTCGGATAAATATAGGTCTGCCGGTATACAAATTTTGCCGTGATCCAGTTATATTGCGTCACTACACCGTTCGGATACGCCAGAATCTGCGCGTTATACTGCCCCTTCTCAATCACGCCCAGAAAGCCGATCTGCCGGTCGGTATGCACCATACCGAATACCGGCGCGACTACCTGCTGGGGCGCACGATACGTCGTTGCCGTACCGTCAAACGCTTGTATCACCGTATACGGCGAGGTAATGCCATAATCCTCTCCGTATACCGCCGCCGTGTATGGCTGCACATATTTTCCTTCATTATCCTGCAGCGAGATCAACGCGCCGCTGCCGTCCGGGATCAGCATGTATCCCTCCTGTTCACCCAGAAAGGTATAGCCGAGAAACGGATATAAATAGAGCGCCGCCAGCTTGTTTCGGCCGGTTTCCTGAATAGAGGCTTGCGGTACCTCCGCGGTCATGCCCTCTTCCGTGAGTGAAACAAAGACCGTAAAACGGATACCCAGTCCGGTATAGGCGATCTGCGCTGCAAAGCCGTCCTCTGTCCGGGTAACCACTTTTTCCGGCTCCTTGGTCAGCATATCCGCCCGCTGTGCGGTCGTGCCGTTGCCCACATAATATTCGATGGCAATGCCGGATCGGGAGAAGTTGGTCCACGCGGGCTGATCGTTTTCGTCCGGCTCCGCCACGGCGGAGCGCAGGATACGCCCGGTGCCGTTCTCCTCCAGAATGACCGACAGGGTGTCCTCCCGCAGGTACAGGGAATAGGCCGTATTCCGGGCAATCAGCCGATGCCCCTCCCGCTCCTCATCGGCCAGCGGCGTTGTCGCCGCCACGATCGGCCGCGCGTCCGTGTCCCCATCGGGCACGATGGTTACAGGCTGCGTTGCCGCGCTGCACCCGCAGAGCGTTACGCAAGTTAAAATAGCGGCCAGCAGCCTTTTACGTCCGGACACGATAGCGCACCTCCTTGAAGAGTTGATAGAGGAAATCGGCAAACTGTTTATACAGAATATAGAGAACGAACAGGGCTGCAACGGCAATCAGCAGCGCAAACACGGTTAAAAACAGAACCTTGAACGTTTCCGCATAGGTATAATTGTTCATCTCCCGTACCATGACAACAAACAGGATCACACAGCCGGCAATGGCTAGGGTTTCCAGAAGATAGATCAGGAAGCTTTCGTTGCGGGTACAGATATGTGAGGAAAGCACGATCAGCGGCTTGAGCACCAGATAGGGCATCATCGAATAAATGATGCCGCAGTAAATATCCCGGAACCGCGCTTCGCCCTCCGTAATGGAGCAAATCAAATACAGGCAGGCGTTGACCAGAATAAACGCCCCGCACACCAGACCGATATCGGTCAGAATATCAAAGCGTCCGGCGGCAGTCGAAGAAAAGAGAAAGCCTTTAAAGTATTTGTCCAGTACATACCAAACAAAAAACACGCCGTACAAAACCGTTGCGGATAACATTGAGACTTTCTGCTCATGCTTGATCCCATAGCAGGCGTCGGCAGGATTGCGGGGCATGTAGCCCAAAAAGCGTATCTGCGCCAGGAAAGGCTTTCGCGAAATTGCCTGCGCGGCTCCGTGCAGGCGGGCCAAAACCGGAACGCGTTTGCGCAGCGCATGGTATATGGCCGCCAGCAGTCCCAGTCCTACCAACGCACTGATAATCCACAGGATGTTTTCCCGTATCCAATGGTTCCGCAGTTCGCTGAAAGCGCGGGAATAGCCCCTGCGGTCATTCGCCAGACGGTACCGGCTCAGCGATTCCGCATAGTTTCCCTGTTTATAATAGACGGCGCCCATACCCTTGTTCGCGTAGGTGAACATGCTGTCCATCTGTGTGACGGCGCGCCAGCAGTCTTCACTTTGCAGATATTTTCCCTGCTGATACAGGTCGATTCCTTTATGTACGGTGGAGGCAAAGACGGTGGGACGGAATATCTGGATCTCGTTCTTGCTGTCGTCCAGAACATACAGTTGCCCGTTATCGTATGACACGGCCGCCGTGGAGCCGAACAGGCCGTTTCGCTGCGAGCCGTCATCCAGCCCGCCGAAAGCGAACAGCAGCTGTCCCTCCTGATCAAACTCCAGAATATACCCATCCTTGGAGCACAGGTATACGTTGCGGATATCCCCCGTGCAGATACCGGTCAGCGTAATGTCCGCCAAATCGGAAAAGGCAAAAGGCTCTGTGAGCATGTTTTCGCCGGCAAAATTCAGTTTCCGATACGCAGATGTCGTCTTGGCATCGGTAATCGTATACACCAGCCCCTGATCGTCCACCGCCAGATTCACGGAGGATGGCGGCAGATTACGGCTGGTACGGCTCTTTTGCTCATCCGTATACAAAATGCTGGATACGACCGTCCACAGGGTTACCGGTGTGTCATTGGCACCGAAATAGGCGATAAACTCGCCGGTTTTGCGGGACATCTGCACCAGTCCGTTTGTGTTCGCGTCGCTGAGAATGTAGAGATTATCCGAAGCGTCAATACCCACCTTGATCGGGACAAAGGTAGCTTCATTTCCGTAAAGCGGTTCATCGGGACGCGTAAAGGTCTGTATCAGCGCCCCTTGCCCGTCAAACTCGAATACGGCCTGCGCCGTTTTATCCGCGACCAGTACATGACCGTCGGCGGTCAGACATAGCCCTGTGGGCGTTTCAAGCCGGCCTTCTCCGATCGTGCGCAGCCACTCTCCTTGTGCTGTTCCTACCAGCACCCGCGCATTTTTGGTGTCGCAGATATACAGTATCCCGTCCTGCACAACCATATCCGAAGGCGACTGAAAGGTCTCTTCGCCGAAAGCACGCAGCATGCCGACGGGAGTGTAGGCCGTTCGTGTTTCAAAATAGTACCGGTCATAAAGTGTTGTAAGCGTTTTATACCCGACATCGGCCGCGGCAGATGTAGAAAGCAAGCAGGAAAACAACAGCAGCAATGCCAGCAGCCGGACCGGCTTTCTCATAGACAGTTCCCCCCAGAAATCATTTGATGCCCGACTGCGCCATGGTGCTCATCACATTTTTTTGCATACAGATAAACAGCACCAGATTCGGTATAAACATGATCAGCGCCGCGGCAGCCGCCACCCCTTGTCCGGCGACATTGTTATTGCCGGAGGCCAGGGTGTTCATGTAAAATGCCAATGTTTTCATGCTTTCACTGTTGATATACATATTGGAGCTTTCCAGATTGTTCCACACCAGCTGAAAACCGAGGATGCATACCGTCATGACCGCAGGGCGAACCATCGGCAGGATAACACGGCAATAGATAGTCCACTCTCCCGCGCCGTCCACTGTCGCGGCTTCGATCAGCGCATCGGGAATGGTATCAATGAATTGCTTGACCAGAAATAACCCCACCGGCAATGCCAACAGCGGCAGGATATGAGCCAAATAGGTATCCGTCATTCCCAGCATCTGAATCAACAAATAGCGGGGAATCGCCACGGCCACCGCCACAAACATCAGCGCAATGGTGTTGATTTCCATCAGCAGCGTTTTGCCTTTAAAGCGCATCTTGGATAGTGCATAGCCGCCCATCGTGGAAAGAAGGACGAGCAAAAACAATACGGTCACCGTCACCAGCAGGCTGTTAAACAGATAACGGGAAAGCGGAATGACCGAGGAAAGCGTGGAGGAAAGCATATTGTAAAAATTGGAAAGCGTCGGCTGCTCCACAAAAAAGCGAGGCGGGAACGCAAACAGCTCATTGAGCGGCTTGAAGGACTGATTAAAGATAAACACAATGGGCAGGCCCATAATAACCGCGATGGGAATCAGAAACAAATAGATCTTCAGCTGCCCGCGTTCAAATTTCGGCGGGTCCACGTTGGTGGTATGAAAAGCCATTCTTAACCCTCTCCTTTTTCACGGAAAACCCGCTGCGCGATCTTGGAAAACGCATAAATCATCACCAGCAGTACAACCGAAACGGCTGAGGCGTAACCCATTTCATAGCGAATAAAGCCGAAATCCTCTGCATGGTTCACCATCAGCTGCCCGGCATAACCCGGTGTCGGATTCGTTCCGCTGAGCTGAACGCCGATACCGCCTTGCTGAAAGGCCGAAACGATTGCCATCACGGCGCCGAACAGCATTTGCGGCTTCATGGACGGGATGGTAATGTAAAAAATCTCCTGCCAGCGATTGCGCATACCATCAATCATCGCCGCTTCGTATAAGCTGCGATCGACGTTGAGCACGCCGGCCAGCATCGCCAGGAAGCCGACGCCCATGCTGCTCCACAATCCCACCAAGATCATCACCGGCAGTAAATACTGCGAAGACTGCAGAAAGATAATCGGCTGGGTGATAATGCCCATGTTGATTAAAAGATTATTGATATACCCCATTCGATCGCCGCTGAACAGCACCCGCCAAATGACCGCCATCGCCGTTCCGGCAGTCATAGACGGTGAATATAAAATCAGCGCCAGTACGGTGCGCGGCCCTTTGGTCAGCTGCGACAGCGACCACGCCATAAAAAAGGACAGCAGATACCCGACCGGCCCGACAATCAGCGCAAAAATCAGGGTATTCGGCAAAACATGCTTGATAAACACCTCATCCTGTAAAAACAGGTTCAGATAGTTGGACAACCCGACAAAATGCGGGGCTTGTACCGCGTTGAAATCGGTCATGGACAAGCCTAGCGCCACCAGCACGGGAATGACAATAAAAACAACAAATATCAAATAATACGGTCCCAAAAATAAATACGGAACTATTTTTCGCCGCTGCAAACAGCTCGCTCCTTCCTGACGCATTTTTCAACGGGGACTTTGCGGGAGTGAATAGACACTTTTCCAGGAATCCCCCTCAAGATAACCGAATTCCTGCAGCTTGCGGGTAACTTCGTTCGTGGTATTCCGATAGGCCGTATCGACCGCATCGCGAACATTTTCGCCTTCCAGCACGATATGCAGAAACATCGTGCTCAATTCCCGCTCGAGCATATAGTTTCCGGGGACCCGCGGAATCTCAAACAGCCATTTTTGCTGCTCCAGAATCACCTGCTTATCCTCTTCCTTCCAAGGCAGCAGGGCAAATGCCTCCTGATTGGCTGTCGGCCACATGTACTCCTGCCCATAGGAAATCTGCAAAGTGTTTGCATAGGTTGTCTGCGTTTCCGTCGAGGTCCACCATTTTAAGAACTCCCACGCCTGTTCCGGGTATACGGTGCTGTCGAAAATGACCGCCGTTTCCGCGGCACCGGTCATCCAGCGCTGCACGGTGCCGTCAGCGTCCCGGTAACCGGGTACGAGGGCGATCCCCCAGGAATTGGCGATTTCCGGCGCGCTGTTGATCAGCAGATTATAGGTGCCAAAATCGCTGACGCCGATGGGAAGCGTGCCGTTGCGGAAATGCTGATAGAAGTTGGATACTTCATAATCCAGCCCGTAAACCGTAAACAGCTCCGTCATTTCCCGAATGGCATCCAGCGTGGCATCCGAATCCAGCTGAATGTCCAGCGCCGTATCGCCATAAAGGCTGCCGCCGTTCTGGTACAGCAACGGGACGGTGGTGCTGAACGGTTTATAGCCGATTGCGCCGGAAATATGAGAGAAGAAATTCAGGCCGCGGCTGCGCAGCTGCGGCAGCATGGCTTTCACATCCTCCATCGTATCCGGAACGGTCAGGTTAAAATTCTCCAAAATATCCTTGCGGTAAAACAACACATAGAAATTGGTGGTTTCCGGCAAACAATATAAATTATCCTGAATTTCTCCCACCGTCAGCAGCCCTTGGAAAAAGCGCTGCGTCACCTCGTCACAATCCTCATATTCCCGCAGATTTTTCAAGGCGCCGCGGATTCCCAAGTCAAAAGGCAGCGAGGAATTGATGCCGAGCGCCAGATCCGGGGAGCTGCCCGCCGCGTTCGCCAGAACCAGCTTTTGCGTATCCGGCATCAGCGAAACGTCCACAGAATAACCGGTCGTGTCGGCAGAAAAAGTCTCGTCGGTCAGCTTTTGCAGTACCTCCGCGTACAGTCGGGCGCGCGACACCCAGACTTGCAAAGCCGGGCTCTCTCCGGCATCCTCCTGCACGCTGTCATCTGCACGCACGGCTTCATAATCCTTTACCACAAAGGAGTAGAAAAATCGTGCAATACCGGCACCGATCTTTTGAAAAAAGCCCATTTCCTTTGGAAGGCTGTCCGCGTCCTGATACAGATATAGGGCGTCCAGCGCAGACGGACTGTTGGTCATACCTTCCAGCACATCGGCTAAATACTGCGATACAGAGCTTTGTCCCTGATAAAGCTCTTCCAGACGCATGGGCAGCTTGTTCGGGTATTTTGCCAACGACACCAGCTGCTTGCGGCATACCTGCAGAGCCGAAAAAGCGCCGATCTGCCGAACCTTCGGGTTAAACGCATGAAGCTCTTCATAAATCGCGTCCAGTCGGTCGGCCCACGAGAGCAGTTTGTCCCGCAGGTCGGGGATATAGGTCAGCAGTTCAAAATCCCGATATTTGCTGGCGTTATTGCCGGTAATTTTGGTGACCTGCAAGGACAAGGCGTTTACCTCGTCCCGCACCTGCTGCACACGGTCCATAATCGCCGCGAGCGGTTCCAGCGTAATGGTCAGCGTCATGGTATGCTCCTGACCCGCCTCCAGATAGATGCCGATAGGATCGCCGTCGGCATCGGACACCGTCAGGTTCTGATAGGTGCGGGTATAAGGGAACGCCACGGCTTCAAAATCCGGCGTGGGCACTTTCCCGTCTATTTGAATCGTACGGAAAACCGGGAAATCGACCAGAACGCTTTGGCAATAGCGCAAGGATAAAAAGTAATACCCGTCCTGCTCGACAGTAAAGGTATAGCTCACGGACTGGCCGCCCTGACGGAACGAGTTGCCGTCCAGCATATTCATCACGATATGCCGGGAGCTGTACGGCGTCAGCGCCGTGTTATACTGACCGGCCGGCCGCACCGTGGAGTCGTTTTTATACGCAATGTCCTCTCCCTGAATGACCGTGATAGCCTGCCCGGACGGTTCACCGGTCGCCATGCCGTCATCGGCGGCGGGCATTGAAGTCAGCGTAAGCGAGCGAATCGCCAGCGCCCCCTGCTCGCAATACACCGTCAGAGAATGTTCTCCCGCCGTCAGCTGCAGCCGAAACGGCTCGGTGGTGAATGCCGACGCATCGCAAAGATAAGCCGCCGCCCATTCTTTTTTCCTATAGGAAGGCGGAACCGTTTCATTGCCATAGCGATCCAGCTTTTTTTCGCCGTCATATTCCCATCGCCCCGCAAACACCTGTGTTTGCATCTCATAGAAAGGGAATTCGCCGTCAAGGCGAACCTGTGCCTGCGTTTGCACCGCGCTGTTGCCGTCATCATAATACTCGACCAGCACACAGTACTGGGCATCCTGCGGTACGGAAAAGGTAAAAACCGTTTCCCCGCCCTGCAGCAGGCTGACAGCGGGCGTGTCGCTTCCGAACAGACGCTGCGCTTCTCCGCTGGCATCCTGCGCCGGAATCACAATGTCCGCGCCTGTATACAGCGGGAAGGTATAGTCCTCTATTGCACGGCGATAGCTCGGCAATGTTTGCATCGTGTCCAGCTGGACGGCGACGGTATGATCATAATCCTGCGGTACAACCACATCCGTACGGAATAAGAGGGTACAGCCCACCACAACCGCCACAACGCCGGCAGCTGCGATCAGACGAAAACCCCATTTGCGGCAAGCCTTTCTCACCGGCACCGTTCCTCCTTACTGTTTTTTCAAACGAATAACATTCCATGAAAGCTTGTTCAGCGCAGCGACTGCCCGATCCGTCCGGCACACGGTCTTTCCGTTGGCGTGCGGTACGACGTTGTTGGGATTTTCCGCTGTGTTGCGCGCATGAATATCGGCGTGCTCCTGCACAATGTGCTCAAGCAGCGTATAGCCGGGGAAATCCCGCAGATCCAATTCCAGCTCCACCGTCTCGGTCAGCGACCGGTTGACTGCAAACACGGTCAGCTCCTGTTGCTCTTCTGCCCAAACGGCCACAGCCTCCACATAGGGAACCTCGCCGTATTTTTCGGTCCGGTAGGAGTCGCAAAGCACTTTGGGCTGCAGTACCGTGCCTCTGCCGTAGCAGGAGGCGTGTACGAACGGATAATACGTCGTTTGAGCCCAAGCGGGGCCGTTATCCAGTGTCATGATCGGCCCCGCCACATTGACGAGCTGTGCCAGACAGGCGATTTTGACCCGATCGCAGTTTTTGATCAGCGTGATCAGCATACAGCCGAAGGTGAGCGCGTCCTCCATCGAGTAGGAATACTCCTCCCGGCGGGGTGCGATTGTCCACATGCCCTCTTCATTGCTGCATTTGTGCGTGGCCGACCAGACGTTCCACTCATCAAATGACAGGTTTATGGTTTTGGATGAGCGTTTCAGACCTTTGACATGATCGCAGGTGGCGGTTACCGTGCGGATAAAACGGTTCATATCCTCCGTTGCGCCGAGATAAGAGGCGGTATCCTGCTCACTGTTTATGTAGTACTGGTGCAGAGAAAGATAATCAATGCTGTCATAGGCTGCTTCCAAAACCGCGGCCTCCCACTTGCCGAAGGTCGGCATATAATAGCTGGCGCTTCCGCAGGCAACCAATTCCAAGGTAGGATCCATCCGCTTCATCACCAAAGCCGTCTTGCGGGCGATATCCGCATAATCCTCCGGCGTGCGCTGGCCGACCTGCCATTCACCGTCCATTTCATTTCCAAGGCACCACACCCGATCGTTATACGGCTCAACCTGCCCGTTGCTCACCCGCCAATCGGCATAACGGCTGCCGGCAGGAAAATTGCAATACTCCAGCAGATTTTTTGCCTCTTCCGCGCCGCGCGTACCGAGATTGACCGCCATCATTACCTGCGCGCCGACTTTTTTCGCCCATTTGTGAAATTCATCGGCACCGACTTCATTGGGTTCCACCGTCTGCCAGGCCGCATCCGTCGTCCGGGGACGCTGTTCCTTCGGGCCGACGCCGTCCTCCCAGCAATAATTGGATACGAAATTGCCGCCCGGATAGCGGATGATCGGCAGTCGCATATTTTTGACCAGTTCCAGAACGTCCCGGCGAAACCCGTCTTCATCCGCCTGCGGATGTGTCGGTTCATAAATGCCGTGATATACGGCGCGCCCCATGTGCTCTACAAAGGCGCCATAAAGGCGATTGTCGGTTTTCCCTATTTGGAAATCCGGATTCAAATGCATTTTTGCTTTCATGTTTTTCCTCCGTTTTTGCCGCACAGCGGCGTCTGTTTTATTGATTCGGAGTCAAAGAAAACCGTCGAACGGCTCATCTTCGACTGCGATATTCACGCGGTGTCATATTATAGGTGCGCCGGAACAGCATGGAAAAGTACGAGGCGTCACTGAATCCACAGGTGAGCGCAATGTCCAGTACACTTCTTTTGGTGGTCCGCAGCAGCTTTTTGGCAAAGGAAAGGCGGCGGTTTTGCAGATATTGCACCAGCGTAATACCGGTTTTGGCTTTAAAAACGTGACAGAGGTAATAGTGGCTGACATGGATGGCTTTCGCAATCGCCTCTACGGTAATCTGCTCGCTTTGATGCTCGGCAATATAATCGCAGGTTTGCTCAATCAGGCTGTCCGTCGTACTGCCGGCTGTATCCTCCTCACGCAGCAGATCAATAATACGGGAGATTTCCAGCCGTTTGTCCAGATCGCTGGCATAATAGGCATTTTGCAGCAGTTCGGCAATCAGATGATTCATAATTTCCGTCTGCTCATCGGACAAATAATAGCAGCCGCGGCCAAAAGAAGAAAATATACGGTTCACGATCTCGTCACCGGAATCCAGCGTCATAACACTCTCAATAAAGGAAGCGACGTCCTGTGTGTTCCGGTCCATGTCCGGATCGTCGGTAAAGGAGCGATTGGCCGGCGCCTGCTGCATCACGACCTGGCGCAGATACGGCTTTTGCGCGGATGGCTTCTGAAGCTCGCAGGAAGTGGAAATGACGGGGGTAACGTTACACACGAAATCGCGGACATTGCCGCCGGCATCTTCAAAATAAACGGCCAGTTCACCGGAGGACCAGGTGCTCACCGTGGGTTCTGTATAAATGTACAGATAGGCGCTGCTGGTCAGGTCATATAATACTTCGCCATATTGCTTCGTGTTGTTTCCGAATATCGACAGCCTGGCTTTGCTGCCGGCGACCATCAGCGTCAGCAGAATCTCCGTATCGGCTGAAGCATCCCATCCGGCGTCTACACTGACAAAACAGTCCTTTGGGCCGCCGTTGTTGGCCGTCTCATACCCTTCGCCGATTAAATATCCTTTCCAACGGTCGTTCACAATTTTGGTCAAATACGCATCCACCCGTTTGTCGCTCATCCATCGCACACAAGCGCCGAAACGGCTGCTGGTATCGCCGTTAATATAAAAGGCGATACCGCCCTCCAGCTTGCCATCTTTACGGGAAAACGCCGCACTGGCTGTAAAATTCCCGTTTAAGCTCATTTGCAATTTCGCAATCATACGCGTCTCCCCCTTTGCCAGCCATTGGTGTTTTTATCCATTTTTTTCATAGCATTCTATGACTTTTGCGATTACAATGCTATTATAGCAAGACCGGCGCTTTCTTTCTATGAGAATCTTGTTTATTTTAACAGCGGCTTCTCGTAAAAAATTTACAAAGGCACGATAACACACGGCGAGGATGAAAAAGTGCGAAACTTATCCAAGAATTCCATATTCTTCCTCAACGCCTGCACAACGGAGCGTTCTTTCTTTTCGTTTGCGCATTTATGCAGCCTGCGTGCGGATAAACCGTCAGAAAGGGAAGAAGCTAGAATCAGCCCGTGTATAAAAATGCACATTTTGACTATGTATTGCCGCAATACATCGAAGATAAACGTGAACTTTGTCACCGATTTGTCCGTATTTCATCAAATACAAGTTATATGGTTAAGCGTATAATAAACTTTGTTAAGGGGGGAAAATGATGTTTTCTAACCAGAAACGTTTTCATTTTGACAACCGGGACATGCAAAAATGGATCGGACCTTACTGGCTGTACCAAATCGGCGATTTGAGCTGCATCGGCGACTATCACGTGGAGCGCCATCGGCAATTTGTATATGAGATCACCTATGTAGCCTCCGGCATCGGGCATATCTGTATCCGCGATAAATGGTATGTCGCCAATCAGGGAAGTGTGTTCATTCACCGGATAGGGGACATCCATGAAATGCAGGGGGATAAGACATCGGATTTTCGTTATTTCTATCTCGGCTTTGATTTCAAGGACACCGACAGCCCGGTGCCCGGCAAGCTGAAAGCCTTTTTCGATGACGACGCAAATGTCATGGTCAAGGAGGCGCCGGGCGTTCAGGAGGCGTTTTTACGTCTTTTTAACGAGGCGATCACGCAGGATTTCTTTACGGAAACCTTGGTGGAGGGGCACATACACGATCTGCTGGTTCATGTATACCGTGCCTTCAGCCAGCAGAAATATTTGGTTTATCATGCGGAGAATGAACAGGGAAGCTGTGAAAAGCTCGTATATGATGTGGTGAATTACATCGACTTAAATATGGATTCCATGAAAAAGCTGACCGAGTTGAGTGATATCTTCGGATACAGCTACTCCCACATTGCCAAACAGTTTACCGAAATGATGGGAGAATCGCTGCAAAAATATTTTATGCGGCGGCGTTTTGAGCTGGCCGGCGAACACCTGTGCGAGGGGCTGAGCGTAACGGAAGTCGCGGAACGGATGGGCTACCAATCCATCCACGCTTTCAGCCGGGCGTTCCGGCAGCAGATGGGAATGACGCCGTCGGCATATAAAGACTGGATCGAGACCAATAAGCACGAACAGTAAAGGGGAGACAGCCTCATGACACAACAAAGCGGCAATCCGGACGGGGTTGCGCAAATTACGGGCTTGCATATAGACGGATATTTAGGAAAGCGACTGGAGAACAACGAATGTCGCTGGCTGCAGCGGGCGCTTGAGCATAATCCGGCGATGATGGCGGTGTTCCGCGAGCGCGATTCACATCCCCGCTGCATCGTGCCGTGGTTCGGAGAATATCCCGGCAAGCTGCTTACCGGGATGGCGCTGACCTATCGCATGAGCGCCAACGCCGACACTCTGGCCGCGGGAAACGCACTGGTGGAGGAGCTGGCGGCTGTACAGGGCGAGGACGGGTATCTGGGCCCGCACCCAAAAGACCGGCGGTTCAACGGGCCGATGCACCCGGATACTTTACAGGTGTTCGGGTGGCACAACGCCGTGCTGTGGGATGTGTGGGGGCATTATCATGCCGTATACGGTCTGTATCAGTGGTACGCGGCAACCGGCAACCGCCGGGCGCTGACGATTGCCCGGCGTGCTGCCGACAGTGTATATACCTATTTTATTAAGGACGGCCATTCTTTTGCCTCTGCCGGGGAACCGGACAAAAACCTGACGATCGGACACGCCATGCTTCTTCTGTACCGGGAGACCGGCGAAAAAACCTATCTGGAAACCGCGCTGGCGGTGGTGGAGGAATGGAAAACTGCCGGCTGCGGCAACTGGCTGGAAGCGGCTCTGGCCGGACAGGATTTTTACCAAATGGAGCAGCACCGATGGGAAGCGCTCCATGCGGTGATGACGTTGGCCGAGCTGTACCGCGTGACCGGCGACACAACCTATTACCGCGCGTTTGAGGCCATCTGGCGGAGCATCCGCCGTACCGACCGTCACAACGACGGCGGTTTTTCCTCCGGCGAAGGCGCGGTGGGCGATCCGTATCAGTTCGGCGCGATCGAAACCTGCTGCACGATCGCTTGGATGGCGCTGAGCACCGATTATCTCAAGCTGAGCCACGATTCCGCGGCGGCGGACGAATTGGAGCTTTCCTTTTTCAATGCCGCGCTGGGCAGTCTGATGCAGGATGACTACTGGTTTACATATGATGTCCCGATGAACGGCTTGCGCAAGGGCGCCGACACCGTTCTCGAATGGCAGACGATCGAAGGCGGACGCGGGCTGAGCTGCTGTCAGGCCAACGGCAATCGCGGGCTGTCACAGGTGGCGGAATGGGCGGCTTTTGCCGACGCCACGGGGCTGTACCTGAATTTTTACGGTCCGTGCCGTCTGACTGCGCGCACGCCCTCCGGCGCCGGGATCACCGTGCGGGAGGCCACCGATTATCCGGTGACCGGTCGTATTACGATCACACTGGAGCCGGAGAAGCCGGAACGCTTCCCGCTGCAGCTGCGCATCCCCTCTTGGTCGGAGAACACGCAGCTGTCTGTCAACGGCGAACGGCAGGACGGCGTTCGGAAAGGCGGCTATTACACGATCACGCGGGAATGGCGAAGCGGGGACACCCTCACACTGGAGCTGGATATGACTGCGCATTATTGGATCGGCGCCGGAGCGGTCAAGGGCTGCACCTCGCTGTATCACGGGCCGGTTCTGCTGGTGTTGGATACGGCGGCCTCCGGCACAGACGTGGACGCCTGTGTGTTTGACCGGGCGGCACTGGAACGGATGACGGTCACGGGCGGCGAGGACGGCCGCTGGCTGACCGCCCGGACGACCAATCTGGCCGGCGAAACGGTACGGCTGGTGGACTTCGCGGACGGCGGGCGGGACGGTGCCTGGTACATCTCCTGGCTGCGCATACAAAACGCACCGGCCGCACGGGACGATGACGAAATCTGGAATGCCCGATGAGAGGAGAAGCACGATGAAAGCTGCCAAACGTTTGGTGATTTCTTGTGTGGGAGACAGTATTACCGAGGGGATCGGCGCTTGTCCGATGGAAAGTTGCAGTTATCCGGCTGTCCTGCAAGCGCTGCTGGGAGAACGCTATGAGGTGAAAAACTTCGGTGCCAGCGGGATGACCCTGCTGCGGGAGGGCGATTACCCCTACGTCGCCGAGCCGCGGTATGCGGCCAGCCTGCAAAGCGCTCCCGACGTGGTGATTCTGATGATGGGCACCAACGATTCCAAGCCGCAGAACTGGCGCTTCAAAGAGCTTTATTCCGCACAGCTTCTCGCCTTGATCCGGCAATATCAGCAACTGCCGACCGCGCCCCGCGTCTACGTTGCGACCTGCGCCACGGTGTATCGTACCATAGACGGCATCACCGATGAGGTTGTCAGCGGCGATTTGGCAGACAGGCAGCGGCAGGCTGCCGCCCTGACCGGCTGTGAACTGATTGATATCAACCGGGCGACCAAAGGGCACCCGGACTGGTTTTGCGACGGCGTACACCCCAACAATCAGGGGTATGCGGAACTCGCAGCTATTTTTGCCCGTAGGCTAACCGTGTAGATGGTTGCCGGAAGGAGGCGAATATAATGAAGGACTGGTATTATAAGCCGGCGGGATCGGAAACCCGTTGGGCGACCTGCGAAAACCCGCGCGGGGAAAAAGGGCAGGGAGCGCTGTCCGGCATGGGGCGCAAGGGCTGTCCCTGTATGCATATGGCGCCCGGCGAAACCCGCGTGCTGGCGCATGTGCAGGGCAGAAGCGGCATGGTGCGCCGGATCTGGATGGCCATTCAGGACTATGATAAAGCGTATTGCCTGAAAGGCTTAAAGCTCGAGATTTTCTGGGATGCCTGTGAAAAGCCGGCCGTGTCGGTGCCGGTGGGCGATTTCTTCCTTCATGTGCCGAACCGGGTGATTCCGGTTGACTGCGCCGCTTTTACGTCCGCCGAGGGCCGCAGCTTTATCTGCTATATTCCCATGCCCTTCAAGGACGGCATGAAAATGACGCTGACCAACGCCTCCGGACGTGAGGTAAACAACCTGTTTTATGAGGTGGATTACACGCTCGGCGATCCGTTCACGGCGGGAACCCTGTATTTTCACGCTTTCTATCACCGGTCGGTCACCCGCCGGATGGAGGATTACGAAATTCTGCCGCGTATCGGCGGAAGCGGCCGCTATCTCGGTACGGCCATGACGATTCAGGCCAATCCCCTCATGCCGGGCTGGTGGGGCGAGGGTGAGGTGAAGGTCTATTTGGACGGTGACGACGAGCATCCGACGCTCTGCGGCACCGGTTCCGAAGACTACATCGGCGCTTCGTGGGAGATGGGGGAGTTTGCCGGCTGGTATCAAGGCTGCCTGAGCCGTTCCGGCGGCAGCGCCAGCTTTTATCGTTTCCATGTTCCCGACCCGCTTTACTTCTCGCGTGATATCCGCATGACCATACAGCAGCTTGGCCTTATGTGGCCGTATATGCGGGAGCAGTTTAAGGCTTGCGGCACCACCACCGTGTATCGGGCCGGCGGAAAAGAGCTGTTCGATCTGGACAACGGAGAACCGGGCTTATATGAGCGGGAAGGAGACGATCTCGCCAGCATCGCATATTTTTATCTGGACACCCCTTGCACCGCTTTGCCGCCGGCGGATATGGCGCAATGCAGGCGGGGATATGAAGAAAAAGAGGAGGAAACGCCATGAAACGTCGTTGGCTTTGCACGCTGTCGGTTCTGCTGTGCGTTGTGCTGCTGTGCGGCGGCCGGAACAGCACCGTCAAGGCGGAAGACGCCGCGGGGCGCTATGTGATTGCCTGTGTCGGCGACAGTATCACAGAAGGAATCGGCAGCACCAATTCCGCTCTCTACAGTTATCCGGCTCAGCTGCAAAAGCTGATGGGCGACAAATACGCGGTAATCAATTGCGGAGCCAGCGGAACGACCCTGCTCAAAGATAACAATGCCCCCTGTTACCGGCGGCAAAGCCGTTTCAGCCAAAGCCGCAAATGCAATCCGGATGTTGTGATCATCATGCTCGGCACCAACGATTCCAAACCCGCTCACTGGGCCTATAAGGACAACTACGTAACGCAGCTGGTGGATCTGATCACGGTTTACCAAGGGCTGGATTCCAAGCCGGCCGTGTATGTGGCGACCTCGGCCACGGTGGCAAAAGCGCTGGACGGTATCACCGATGAGGTCGTTACCAATGAAGTGGTGCCGCTGCAGAAGCAGGCGGCCAAACAGGCCGGCTGTGAGGTGATCGACATCAACGCCGCCACCAAAGGGCACGAGGACTGGTTCTCGGACGGCGTACATCTGAACAATGACGGCTATGCCGAGCTGGCGGCGGTGTTTGCGGACTTTTTATCGCCGCGTTACGATCCTGCGATTGTGCAGGCGGTGATCAAACGGCTGGAAGCACTGCCGGCTGCACCCGGCGCAGAATATGCCGAAGAGGTCGCTTCCATCCGCTATGCATTTGATTGCTTCAGCGAGCGGCAGGCCAAGCTGGTCACAGCCGACCAGCAAAAGAGGCTGACGGCGGCCGAACAGTCCGTGCGGCAGGCGGCAACGACCGCCGCGCCTTTGCCGACAACCACAGCTGCAAGCGA
>CATWUX010000005.1 GCA_958354085.1 uncultured Oscillospiraceae bacterium
TTTTCCTACATCAGGGGGTGTTTTGTCTATTGTCCGTTTTTACTGGACCTGTTCAAAGTGTGGGTGTCTACTTTTTTGTGGTACAATAAGAGAAAAGGAGTTCATAAGAATGGGGAAGGAAGGGACGCCGCATCAAAATGGGGCTGGCCATCCGGGATTGTCCGGCCGCAAGTGCTGATTCTGCGCCGGGAGGATGCCTCCAGTCTTGGCTATGATAATCAAGCGGCTTATAAAGCGCTGCTGCGAAACAGCCTGTTTCTGCCGACAGGCTCTCATAAAATCGATCCCGCAGACCGGGCAGCGTCCTCCGGAGCCTGCTAAAGCGTAAAGCAGCCAGAGCCTACATATTCCCAAACCAAGCGGAGAAGCAGTTATGCCAGCGCTTTCTCAATGGCGTCTCCCAGCTGTGCACGTACCTCCACAAATCGCTCCTCATCATCGGTGTAAACGGTTAGCGATGTCAGCACCTGGCGGATAAAGGCATCCGCCTTCTCGCGTCCAAGCAAGCGGCGCGCCATGGTTAGGTATTCGTAATCGTCAATGCCATCCGCCACCGCTTCCATCCGCAGAGAAGATACCGGCCCCTCTACGCCGACAATGTTGCCGTTATACAGCAGCGATCCATCCCCGTATAAGTCGGGGTTAATTTGCTTGACAGTGGCCATGTCATTCCAAGGATCACAGGTCCCGTCCCACAGGTCCCCCTCACTCTTTTTGGCGTGCCAGTAATTGGCGCTCCAATACAGCAGGCCGCTCACATCCAAATATCGCTGCTGCCAGAACAGGAGCCGGTGACATATTCCTTCCATATGGATAAACAGGTTACAGTAGGGCTCTCCCGGGCCGCAACAAACATACCACCAAAGGGTTTCACTGGTGTTCTGACGGTTGTGGAGCTTGTCCGCCAGTGTGCCGTCAGCTCCGCGCCCGATTCGGTCCCATATGTTCACATTGTCAAACAGGCAGGATTCCGGGCACCACACCTGCACATGGCCCAACATTTCTTCGACGGCGGATAACCGAATATCGTATTGAGGATTGGAATAAAAGGGGGTCACGATGCGGGCATTGGGTTCCATGTGATGTAGGCGGTGTGATGCCGCCCACAGCTTTTCATAGGACTCACGGGTAGCGGGCTCGTCCACCGGATAAAATACGGCCTTTGAAAACCATTCCCGTTTGCTTTTTATTTTGGCCAAATAGCGGTTGAGCATCACGTCGTCTTCAGAAAACGGCACCACAAACGATGTCATGCGCTGATCGTCCAGATAGCTGTCCGCTTCAGGGGAAAGAATATCTACAGGCAGTACATCCGCTGACACCTTCCGAGACAGCAGCGCTTCATAATAGGCACGGAACAGACGGTCACTTTGCTCACTTCCCGCCTGCACGCCATGCACCGCCTCTATGCTGAAGCGGTCCAATCCAAAGGAGGTTTGGCAGGATGCTGTTTGGGGCAGAGTAAAATCCCAGACGTGCGCCGTCAGCGAAAGGCAGCGAGCTTCCGTTCCTTGCTGTAGCCGTATCGTGCCGTTATAATCACCGGCCGGACTTCCTGCCGGGGCGTTTACACGGATAAAGACGCTCATAGCCCGATGAGGTTCTAAACACACCGTGTCGCTCAACGGCGCCAGTGGATCGGGCCATTCTCCGTGTGTGCCGGCGCAAACAGATTTTACTGCCGAAAGCTGTGGAAACAAGGTGGCTCCGTCTGGGTGGCGCAGGGGCGTGGCTTCTAAACGAATAGTACAGGGCTCATCGCTGTATAGAGCAAGCTGACAGCAATCCCCACCGTTCCCGGCCATGTGTAAGGTGTAGGACATGCCATCGGCAGGACGCTCAGTTTGCCGAAGTTTATGAAAGCCATGCATAAACCAACTCTGATATTCCATCTTTACAGACTCTTCTTTCTCATTTATTTAGGTTAGGGGGAGGCTGAATGGTATTGCGCATTTGATTGGGGCTCATCCCATAAATAGAATGAAATGCACGGTAAAAATTTGAAACCGAGGAGAATCCGCATTGCAAGGCAATTTCGGTCACGCTGTATTGGGAAGAAACCAGCATATCCCGGGATTTCTCGATCCTTTGGCGGGTGAGATACTGCAAAAAAGAAATGCCCACCTCCTTTTTAAAAACGGAAGAAAAATAAGGGGGACTCATATAACAGTACTTGGCGACATCTCCCAGCGTAATATTGTTCGATAGATTATCCGCTATATACGAAAGCGCCGCTTTGATGGTGGGATGAATATTTTTAAAGCGAATGGAAGAGAAGTTTGCGTTTTGCGGCGACAGGCGCGAAAGCTCTGCAAACATGCAGAGCAACTGCGATTTAATTATCAACTGATACCCGTAATCCTGATGCTTATGTTCAGAAAGAATGGTATCATAGGCGTTGAAGATTTTTTGGTTCTTGGGGTCGTCTGCCGACAAGTGGCAGTAACGCAGATAGCTTTTCATGAAGTAGTATAGCTGGATGGAATCCGGTCCGAAGTCGTCAGGGGAAAAGAGCGTGGATGGTGTGAAGGATATCTCCTGTGCATAGACCATTTGATCTCCGCCGCTTAGCCAGGCATGAGGAATATAGTTGTTTAAAAAAATAATATCTCCCGGATTGAGCTGAATGGCTTTTCGGTCTACAATATACAGCACAGGAGCGTTGCACACACGGGTAATTTCGCAATACTTATGCATGTGGAAAGACAGGATATCCGGCATATATTCTTTCCAAGGCGCGGGAATATCAGCCGGCATTACACTATCCTTCTCAACTTCGGGGGTACGTTCCCGCAAGTTGATGGAAGAGTTTCCCTTTTCATAAAATAAGAATTCAGGAATCCGGTTGCCCGGATACATGGACAGATCCCATGTCGACATAGATACGCTGAAGGACGGAAAGATATTCACCGGAAATTCGGAAGAAGCCGATGGATGATCTACATAGTAAAAATTGATCATAAAAGAAGCACCTTCATGTTAACAGAGTGGCTGACGGTTCAAGGAACAATATAATTATAACAAAAATATTGTAAGAGTAAATGTTGAAATAGTAAAATGATAAAAACCTAGAAATTTGTCCAAAAAATTAGGAGGACGCTTGGAAAAGGGTATTGTATACTATAACCAGGACGATATTCTGATATCATCACCGGAAGAGCAATGAGCGAAAGGACGGCAAGCGGGAAAGGAACAACGGATCCATAGTCACCAGATATTCACATCACGTAAAGAGGAAAGGGAATGAGAGGTATGAAAAAACTATTGGCAAGCCTTGGCGCGTTATGCCTGCTGGTATCCAGCGTGAGCGGATTATCGGTGAATGTAACGGCCGGCAATGCACCGCAGGCACTGATGCTACAGGCCTTTGATGGAACGGTTGGGGACTCCTATACCTATACGTGGGGAGGTACTTCCGCCATCACAGAGCTGACCTACACCGAAACCGGTGCTGTCTCGGGAACGGCACTTCAGGCCACCCTGAAGCAGGGAAGCGATGCCTCCGATGCGGCACAGGGACTTCAGCTTCGTCTGGGTAATCCGGCGGACGGTTCCTATGATGAGGTGAGGGAACAGGCCGCGTCGAAAAAATATTTGATGTGGCATATCAACGTTTCCGATGTTCCTGAGGAGAGCCGCCGGGAGGATTTTACGGACGCTGCGGGGAATCCTTGCTTCGGTGTTTATGTTACTTTAATTACCTCTGATGCTTGGTATCAGCACAACGGCGGCTATACCGGCCGTGTGGAACTGATGCCCGATGCGGGCGGTTGGACGACAGGTGTTACCAGCGGAGAATGGATTTGCTTGCCTTATGGATTTTCCGGTTGGGTGCGCACAGAACTGTCGGACTACAAAGGTATGTGGGAAGATGACCCGGCTATGGATTTAAATAAAATCCAGGATTATCTGTATTTGACGTTCAGCCAGATGAACTCGGACGTGATGGTGCAGGTGGATTCCTTGCTCATGGCCAACGACGGTGACGCGATAGAAGGCTTTGAGGAACCGGCGGCAGCTGTCGAAATCCAGGATTTTGGCAGCGCTCCCCTATACAACAACAGCGTGTGGGGCGTCGAGCTGGCCGACGGTGTGGAGGCTGTTGAAAGCGTCGAGGCAGCGGTCAGCGGCCCATATGGCTGTGAAATTCGTACGAAGGCGGATGCGGATGACCAGTTCTATTCCCCCAATATTGTAGGAGCCGTCAAAAATTTGGAGCAGGTCAAGACCAAAAAGTATGTTGCCCTGCATATCACTGTTCCCGATACCCCCACGGAAAGCCGGGATCCCAATGTGTGCAACGATCAGAAGGAGCCCTGCATTGCCTTCTCCTTCTCCTTCCGGGCCGACTCTTCAACCGGTGCCTGGTCGTTTGGCAACAACGGCGGCGCCCGGTTCAGTGATCGCGCAGAGGCGCTGGTTGATGGCGAGGCTGCCTGGTCCCGGGTGCTGACCAAAGGGACTAATGTGTACATACCCTACGGCTTTTCCGGCTGGATCCGAATGGAACTGGATAATTTTATTGGAAAGGACAACGGCGGTGCGCCCATTGACCGTACAAAAATCTTGGAAACATGGGACCTGTCCGTGGCTTCCGTGAGCAAGGCTACCAGCGTGCTGGTGGATGCCATTTATGCGGCCGATGCCGCCGATCTGCTGCCCGGCTGTAGCGCTCCTATGGGCGAGCCGGTTCCCAGTGAAGATGTTTTTGCCAACCAGGCCGTTATGCTGCAAAGCTTTGATAGCCCCGGCGAGGATGGTGACCTGTACAATAAGGGTATTTGGGCGATAGAGCCCGTGGATGAAGTGGAGGCCCTAGCGGCGGAAGACGCGGCGGTAGATGGCGATGATTATGGCTGTGCCGTCACGGTAAAGGACTCTGCCAGCGCCGATACAGCGCCTTATTTGGTGCTCGAGTCCAAGCAGCCGGTTGCGGCAAGCGGAAAGCGTTACTGGTTGTTCCACATCGTGGTACCGGACGTTCCCGAAGCTGAGCAGAGCAACGCTTTTGTTGACCCGAATGGTACGCGTTATTTCGGCGTGCGGGTGACCGCACGTACAGATAATGGCCAGGGCGGTTACTGGGCCTTTGACAACAACGGCGGCTATTTCCGCGATCGTGTGGAAGTCCTAGCGGACGGTGAGAGCGAATGGAAGCGGGGCGTATCTAAAAATGAGTATGCCTGTCTGCCCTATGGGTTCTCTGGTTGGGTTAAGCTGGACCTGGAAAACTATGTGTTTATGGATGACAAGACCACGCCTATTGACACAACGGACGGGAAGCTTCGGGATGCTTTCGACGTGTTTTTGAGCCCATTTACGGGAACGGTGGAGTTGGACGCTTTTTACGCTGCCAACAAAGGAGAATATGTGCCCGGTTTGCAAGAAGCCGTGGATGATATGGTACCCAGTACCGCAGGCGAACGCAAAGAGGCTGCTGTAGTGCAAGATTTTGAGGAAGCTGGTGCGTCGGGAGATAATGTGGCCGACAGCGGCAAAGCCTTCTGGGGCTCGGACGGTGTGGAGGAATGCCCGATTACAGCGGAGCTGGACGCTTCTCACGCTGTCAACGGCGGCCTCGCCTGCAAACTATATTCCACCGATGGTTCTACATTAGCAGAACCAAACTTGGTGGGACAGATGGTCGACCTGGACGGAACCAAAGGCAAGCGCTATATAGCTTTCCATATCACCATACCGGAAAATCCCAGCGAAAAGCTGGACGATTGCTTTGATGTGGATGGAAATCTGTATTTTGGTATTTCGTTGGGCTTCCGTACAGCAGAAGAAAGAGGAACCACATGGTGGATTCTCAATGGTGATTTCTTTAAAGATAAGGCGGAACTGTTTGTTGACGGGGGATCCGAGTGGGTGAAAGGGCTGACAAAAGACAGCATGATTTTCCTGCCTTTCGGATATTCCGGTTGGGTGCGCGTGGATCTGCAGGATTACTTCATGCGGGATACTATCAGCGAGGCTAAGCTGGATCCTGCCAAGTTGCTGGATATCTTTGATATCACATTTTCACAGGTGAACGGCGAGGAGGATGCACTGTATCTGGATGCTTTCTTTGCCATGAATGACGAGGATAGCCTGCCTGGCCTGAAGGTGACCGAGGGCGGCAGCAATGACGCCGGATATCCGCAAAAAGGGGAAACAAACGACGAAACGGATGATGATGCGGGAAAAGAGCCGCAGCCTTCCGTGCCCGATGATACAAAACCGGACGACGGGAAGCCGGATGACTATGAAACGCCAAATACCGGTGTAGGAAACGGTACGTATCCGTTTGCTCTGCTGGCTGCCGGTGCGGTGCTGGCGCTGGGGTGGACACGACGGATTCGCAGAGGGACAGGAGTGAAAGAGCATGATCAATAACCGGAAATGGGTCGCGGCGATTCTGGCGGTGGTGATGATGGCAACGGCAGGGGCCGGCTGCGGCCGCTCAACGCCGCCGGTTTCCAGCACCGTCTCTGAGGCCTCGACGAGGGCGGATGTATCTGCTGCCGTGTCGACGGAGGCCACATCGGGGGTATCGGGCGAGACACAAGCGACACAGGAACAGGGCCAGTCGAGTCAGACTAAGCCGGCGGGGGTGACCACCACCACCGCGTACAGACCGCCTATTGAAGGGGTAAATTCGGATCCCGGGATCAAGGAGGAGCCGACGCCTGCGAATTTTTACGATGATATCCGCGGTACGACGGTGCGGGTATATCGGTCGATAGAGCCCGACGAACAGGCAATGGAGACGGCTGCTGCTTTTACCGAAAAATATGGTTGTACGGTCAAATGGATAGTCGTCGGCTGGCAGGCATGGAAAACCCGACTGTTACAAGGGGTCGCGGCAGGCGCTCCGGCGGACTATACCATTTACTATGATAATCAGCTCGCCAATCTGGTGGCCAATAAGGTCCTGCAGCCGGTAGATCCCTATATCTATATTGCCGATCCCTTCTGGGACAAAGGCGTTATGGGCATGTTTTCTTGGAACGGGAAGAACTATGGCATGAACTGTACCCTCGGTACGGATATGAACGTGGGTATGATCTATTACAACAAAACCATGTTTGAGGACGCGGGGGAAAAGGAACCGATTGAATATTACGAAGACGGAGAATGGGATTTTGAAACCTTTGAAAAGGTTGCTAAGCGCATGACGGTAGACAGCAACGATGACGGCGTAACGGATATTTACGGGTTTGCATCCTGGTGGGTCGAATGGACGCTGCTGGCCAATGGAAATCGCCTGGTTAAACAGAACCAGGACGGCTCTGTTGATCTGACGCTGAAAGATCAAGCGGCCTACAACGGTCTGCAGCTGCAGGCAAATTTGGCGAAGGCGAAAGCTTATCTTTATAACGATCAATGGGCGGATTTCTTTAAGGCGAGACGTGTGGCGATGATTTTTGAACGGCCCTTTAATGCCATTGGATCAGGGAATCTGCTGGATTCCTCGGTATTCAAGGATGAAATCAGCATCTGTCCGCCGCCAAAGGGGCCGGATGCCAAGAAAAACTATGCGCCTGCGCTCTTCGATACTATTGGCATTCCCACCGGTGCACAGAATCCCAAGGGGGCTGCGGCGTATTATTATTTCTCCAAGCAATATGATTATGAGCATCGGGATGATCCTGAACGCTTGGCCGAGCGGCGCCGCAGCATGACGGAGGAACATGAAAAAGTCATCAACGATTTCTTAAAAACAGCTGTTAAAATTAACACGATTGCCAGCAGCTTTGGCAACTGGGATGGCGTGAAAGGACAGCTGTGGGCGGATATTCTGCAAAAGGGAATCTCGCCCAGCGCGGCAGTGGAATCCCGATACGATCAGCTTAAGTACGAAATCACCGATACTATGCGGGCGTTAAACAATTAACCAATCATACTCCGACACCGGTGGAAATAGTTTTCGCAAATTGCAATAGCAAGTTGCAATAGTCTAGGAAAAAGTAACAATTAGTGGCAGAACGAAGTTGGCTTTTGAATAGAGGGGCAAAGCCCCGATTGGAGAAAGCCAACTTCGTTGCGGCGAGCGACCGCATTCACGCTGCGTAAATGCGGTCGAGCTGGCGGTCAAAAAGCTCCTCGGGTGTAGCATAACCGAGAATCTTTCTCGGCAAGCCGTTGATACAATCCGCAAAGAAACAAATCTCATCTGCGGTGTAATCCGCCACGCTTTTACCCTTTGGAATGAAACGGCGCAGCATGCGATTGTGACACTCGTTGGTGCCCTTTTCGCAAGAGGAATACGGATGAGTGAAATAGACCTTTAATTCGCCAACCTCCAGCATTGTAAGTTTCGCAAACTCTGAGCCGTTGTCACTGGTAATGGTTTTGAATACCTGATCTTGTTTCTCCGCGAAATCTGACATCACTTTGTGCAATGCTTCCGTTACCGCCTCGGCAGTATGGTTGACGGCTTTGATCCACAAACACATTCTTGTCAGCCCTTCTACCAGCGTTACCACGCAAGGCTCGTTTTCGCCCTTTTTGCCAATCACCGTGTCTATCTCCCAATGTCCGAATTCCGTGCGAAAATCTACTGTTTCAGGTCGTTCCTCGATGCTCCGGCCGAGATTTTTCTTGTTTTTCCTCACCGTTTTGGCTTTGGTGTTTCGACGAAGTTTTTCGGGTAAGTCTATGTTCTTGATGGGGAGTAATCCTAGATCTACGTAATTGTAAAGGGTTTTGGTGCAAACCATTTCTTCGCGACAGAATTGTCCGCTTTTTAATGCTGCGCCAAAAGCAGCATCCAGCGACCATTTCTCATTGCCTTGAAATTGCGCAACAACGTATTGAAGGTAGCGGACAGTAAAAAGACAGCGATACTGCTTGCGACAATTTTGCCGATGCTTCAAATATACACGCTCACCCTCGTCAGCTTTATAGCGTTGCACCTTGCCCCGATAGAGAGAAACGGTACCTCTGGCAACCTCGTTCTTTATGGTGTTGTATGGACGGCGCAGATGTTTCGCGATGCGATAAATCGACCAGCCGTCTTTCAAACGCACCTCTATTTCGTGTCGTTCTTCGTTCAAAAGGTGTTGTCCTTTGCGCTGCTCTGTGGTATAATACGGTGTGTCCATAGTGATCGATTCCTTTCGAATAGTTGTGTGCCAACTCAATTCTACCACGGTATCATCACTATGGATTCCTTTTTTCTATTGCAACTTCATTTTACAATCTGCGTGGAAATAGTTTTTATGGCAACCGGGCGGATCAGTTTGCGGGCCATGTACATGGCCCGCAAACTGATCCAATTGGATGATGCACAATCATAAACCATGTGTTTTAATTGATAGCGGGAAGGAAAGGGGACTATGCGAATGGGACTCGTCAAAGGGCTGCGGTACGACACCAAGCGGAAGATCGCCGGGTGGCTGTTTGTGCTGCCGTGGGTTATCGGGGCGCTGGTGTTTTTTATCCAGCCGCTGGTGATGACGATTTACTATTCCTTCGTTCGGGTGGAGATAAATCCCGAGGTGGGCGGACTGCTGTATCAGCCGCTGGAAAACGGAGTGTTCCAGAATTATGTGGAGGCATTTGCCAAGGATCCGAATTATGTGTGGTATTACCGCAATGTTCTGGGACCGATGCTCGGCTCCATTCCTGCCGTTCTCGTTTTCTCCTTGTTCATCGCCAATATCCTCAGCAAACCCTTTCACGGGCGCGCCTTTATGCGAGCGATATTTTTTCTCCCTGTGATTATTACCAGCGGCGTAATCATATCGGTGATGAAAAACAATCTTGCCACAACTTCGCTGACCGATGCGACGGCCGCTATCAGCTTGTTTGACACCAGCCGCCTTATCCAGGTCCTCCAACAAAGCGGTATGCCGCAGACGCTGATCGATTATATATCCACCACGGTAAGCGGCGTAATGGATTTGGTTTGGAAGAGCGGCGTGCAAATCTTAATTTTTATGGCGGGAATTCTCGCGATACCCTCCACCTATTATGAGGTATGTGCCGCCGAGGGGGCAACTTCGTGGGAGGCCTTCTGGAAGGTTACCTTTCCTTTGATCCTTCCACACATGATGATTAATCTCATTTATTCCATGGTGGAATTGCTGGCCAGTTACGACAATACCTTGATGCGGTATATCATTGAAACCATTTACACGAAAGTACAGTTTTCCTATGGCAGTGCGCTCGCTTGGATTTATTTCGTGGTAATTTTGGCTTTTATCGGGCTGCTTTTGCTCATACTTTCCCGCATCAACCGCCGCTACAAGTCCTGAAGAATGGAAAGAGGTGATGGATATGGATGCACGTTTGGCCAATACGGCGGGAAACTCGATATCCTATTATCTGGGCCGCATTGCCTGGCGGCTATTTCGCACGGTTCTGATGATTAGCATGACCTTTGTGGTGTTATATCCACTGCTGTACATGATTAGCATGGCTTTTCGGCCGGCAGCCGACGTCTACAACCCGCAAATTGTATGGATTCCAACCCGGCTTACCCTGGACAACATAAAGATGGCAGTGGATGGGCTGGAATACTGGACATTGCTGGGACGAACGGCTTTCCTGTCCTTGTCCGCCTCGGTCATCCAGGTCTTAATCGGCTCCACGGTTGGGTATGGTCTTGGGCGCTTTAAATTTCCGGGACGAACATTGATGCTAGTGGTGGTGTTACTGTCCATTATCGTTCCGCAGCAAATCATTGCGTTGCCTACCTATTTGAATTTTAACAATCTTGATTTTTTCGGCATTATCCGAGCCATTACCGGAAAGCCCAGTCCCATTAACCTGCTTGGGAATCCGCTGCTCTTCTGCATTCTGGCTTTCTTCGGGCAGGGGATCCGAAGCGGTTTGATTCTGCTGATTTTCCGGCAGTTTTACGCGTCCATGCCGGACGAGCTGGAAAGCGCTGCCATGGTGGACGGCGCCGGGTTTAGCCGGACCTATCTGCAGATAATGATGCCCAATGCCCGTAACATTTTCCTGGTGGCTTTTCTCTTTTCGCTGGTGTGGTATTGGAATGATTATTTCCTAACCAGCATTTACATCGGTGATATGCCTACTTTGGCGGTGCGCCTGTCAGCGATACGGTCTACCATGGAAAAGGTCATCGGAAGCGAGGCGTTTGATTCCTATTACATGGTGGTTATCGAGCAGTCCGCCTGTCTGTTGATGATACTGCCGGTTCTGCTGCTGTATATTTTTACGCAGCGGTATTTTACCGAAGGAATTGAAAAAAGCGGTATTGTGGGTTAGGAGGACACCGTATATGAAAAGATGGTTAGCCGTCGCGGGTACGGTTGTCATACTGTGTGCAACGTGTCCGACGTTTGTGGTTGCCCAAGAGTCCGAGACTATACAAGCAGACTTGACATCGAAATCTGAGGAGCCATCCGGCGAATTTGCGGCGTACTGGGCGCAATATACCCATGTTCTGCCGGTGTATCCGCGTCGTCGGCTAGCCCCTGGGGCGGCTTTGGATGCTGTGGTGCAAACCGTTCACGATGTGGAAGCGGTGCGACTGGAAAAGGGGACCACCGTATCCTGGGAGTTTGAAGCAGAGGCTTCCGGATTGTATCGGGTAGGTATATGCTATATGGCTGCCGATCAAAGCGGGAAGGAATTGTCGGTGGGTTTCCTGGTAGATGGAGAATATCCGTTTGAAGAGGCGACTTCTGTCACGCTGCAGCGCGTTTATGAGGATAACGGCCCGATAGAAAAGGATAATCGCGGAAATGACATTGCTCCGTTGCAAAAAGAAGCAGAGGTTTTTGTAAACGTTGATCTGGATGGATCCGCCAATTATGCCACGGACGGCTATTATGTTTATTTGGATTCCGGTGTTCATCGGGTTACATTATGCGGTGAAGGAGCTCCGCTGTATGTAGCCGCACTTTATCTCGGAGAGGATCCCGTTCTTTCCTACGAGGCGTATTGCCAGAAAATTCCGGAGACAGCAGATGTTAATCGCCTTTATATTCAGGAGGCGGAAGATGCCCTCTATAAATCTTCCTCCACGCTCAGTGCGGTGCACGACGGCAGCAATCCGGGAGTCAGTCCAAACGATCCGGAACGGCTTTTGGTTAATGTGGTGGGCGGTGATAACTGGAAGGAGCGAGGAGCCTGGATTTCGTGGGAGGTCGAAGTGCCGGAAGACGGCTTGTATACCATCGGCTTTAAATATAAGCAGGACACCTTGCGCGGGCTGGATGTGCGCCGCCGCTTCACTATAGACGACACCATCCTGTTTGAGGAGATGAGCACGATACGGTTTGCCTATTCCACCAAATGGGCTTACAGCGTGCTGGGAAATGAAAACGGGGACTGTCCTGTTTATCTCACAAAAGGTCCGCATGTGTTTCGCCTGGAGGTTTGCGGAGGGGATATAGGCCCCGCATTATCCCTTTTGGACGACACGCTCACGCAATTAAATGAGATGTACCGGCGTATCATTATGATTACCGGGGTATCCCCCGATCCGTACAACGATCATTACCTTCACCGTCAGCTCCCCGATATGCTGGATACCTTTGAAAAGATGGGGGTACAGCTGCGGGAGGCGGCGAATTATCTTGAAACCCAGGCCGGGACAAGCGGAAGCGAAGTTTCGAGCCTGTATGAAACCGCTGAACTGTTGGAGGAGTTCTGTCGCAGACCGAATACGGTTCCGGAGAGACTGGATCGGTATGTGGCCAATATCAACACCTTGGCGGATCTGTTATTGCGTTTGCGGGAAGGGCCGCTGCGTTTGGATTACATTGTCCTCACCTCCGGCACGCAGGAACGTCCGGCGGTAAACGCGTGCTTTTGGGAGGCTGTGGTTTATCGGGTTATGGCCTTTTTAGCGTCGTTTACCGACGACTACGCCGCTTTAGGGAACCAATACGGCGCAGCGCAGGAGCCGCTGACCGTATGGGCGACGAATTCCGGCCGTGACCAGGCGATGCTTCTCAAGCGGTATGTTGACAACCGGTTTACCAAGGAAACCGGTATTCCTGTCAATCTAAGCTTAATTAGCAGTTCAGACGTATTGCAGCAGGCCATTGTGGGAGGACGCCAGCCGGACGTTGCCATGCTTGTGGCAAAGGATCTGCCCGTTAATTTGGCGATGCGTGAGGCGCTGGTGGATTTGACACAGTCGCCCTATTTCGACGAATGGCAGGAACGCTTTTCCGAGGCTGCGTGGATGCCCTATCGCTACGGGAACGGCCTGTATGCTCTGCCGGACAGCCAGACCTACAACATGCTGTTTTACCGCAAGGATATCCTGGATTCGTTGGGTCTGACACCGCCGGATACCTGGGAGGAGCTGTATACGGTCAACGCCTCCCTTCAGGAAAATAACCTGAGTATCGGCATTTCATCTGCGGAGGATACGCTGTACACCCTGTTGCTTCAAAACAATGTGCCGCTGTATGATGAGAATCTTTCTCAGGTGCTGCTGGATTCCCCGGAGGCCATTGACATTTTCACCCGATGGACAGAAATGTTTACCTTGTATGGGTTTCCGCTGTCCTATAACTTCTTTAACCGTTTCCGAACGGGGGAGATGCCGGTGGGCATTGCCGATATTTCTCTGTACGGGCAGCTTCGGGAGGTAGCGCCGGAAATTGATGGTCTATGGGAGATGTGCCCCATCCCTGGTACCGAAAGGGATGGTAGCATTCACCGAGAACAGGTGATGAATGCCAACGCCAGTATCCTGCTGGCTGGAACGGATAAATTGGATGCAGCCTTTCAATTTTTAGACTGGTGGTCCTCGGCTGATGTGCAGGAGTTGTTTGCCGATGGCATAGAAAGCATCATGGGGATTACCGGCCGGTACTATAGTGCAAATTTGGAAGCTCAGGCTCGCGTTAACTGGTCGGACGAGGAACGGGCGGCATTGGATACCGCGGGTCAATACCTATCCAATTTGCCCCAGACCCCCGCTTCCTATTATTTAACCCGCAATATTACCAACGCATTCCGCAAGGTGGTTTATCAAAACGGTACCCCGCGGGAGGTTATTGGACTCTATACACGCGAAATTAACGAGGAGCTGGCCCGCAAGCGGCGGGAGTTCAATCTATCGTAGAAACCGCGCCGGAGGAGAAGGATTATGCAGAGGAAAAAAGGACCCGTGGCTTTTTTTAAAGCCTATGGAGTCAGTTACTTCATGGTGTCAATATGGTTTGTCTTTTTTCTGTTGTTCACTATACTGCCTGTGCTGGCGTCCGTGTGCCTGAGCTTTACCAATTTTGATATGATCCGGCTGCCTGGGTTTGTGGGCATTGAAAATTACGCACGGCTGCTGTTCAGTGATACGGTATTTCTCACGGCGCTGAAAAACACCCTGATATTCGCTGTGGTTACAGGGCCTTTGGGGTACTTGCTCAGCTTTGTGCTGGCTTGGTTTATCAACGACACGGGCCGTTTTGCCCGGCCGGTCTTTACACTGCTGTTTTACGCACCGTCGTTGGCCGGCAATGTTTACTTTATTTGGATGTATCTTTTCAGCGGAGATTCTTATGGCATTATTAATAACTGGTTGATGCGCCTGGGAATCATCCAGGAGCCGATACAGTGGCTGACCGATCCGGCGTATAGTATGCCTGTAGTCATCGTGGTCATTCTGTGGATGAGTATGGGCGCTGGATTCCTGGCGTTTGTGGCGGGGTTCAAGCAGCTGAATTCCGCTCTGTTTGAGGCGGCCGCTATAGACGGCATTCGGAACCGCTGGCAGGAAATGTATTATATTATCCTGCCTCAAATGGCACCCCAACTGCTTATCGGCGCCGTGTTGACAATCTCCGGTTCTTTCGCGGTCGGATACCAATGTATGGCGCTGACGGGTTTTCCAAGCACCGATTATTCCACGCATACCATTGTACTGCATATTCTCGATTATGGCTATTATCGTTATGAAATGGGGTATGCAAGCTGCATATCGGTGGTGCTGTTTGTGCTCATGCTGATTACGTGGAATGTTATCAGTCGGGCTATCAATAAATTGTCCGCAGACGAGTAAGGAGGGATGGAAATGGTGTTGCTTCTCAGGCGCAGAAGGCCAACCCGTTCGGTGGGCGGAAATATTATTATGATCCTGTTTCTATCCCTGACCGGGCTATTTACGGCTTTGCCGCTGCTCTATTCTGTTATGTGTGCCTTTAAACCTTTAAGCGAATTGTTCCTGTATCCGCCCCGATTCTTTGTTTATAGGCCCACACTGGATAATTTTGCGGAACTCGCTCAGCTTAGCGGGGACATGTTGGTGCCCTTTGAGCGGTATCTATTCAACAGTGCGTTTACAACCGTGGCAGGGACGGCTTTATATATCCTAATCGCCTCTTTTGCCGCATATCCGCTTGCCAAGCACCGGTTTCCCGGCCGGACGATACTCATTAACATCGTGGTTTGGGGCATTTTGTTTCGCACGGAGGTGACGGCTATCCCTCAGTATGTGCTGATTGCCAAGCTGGGGCTCATCGATACCTACGGCGCGGTTATTTTCCCGGCGCTGGCCGGCTCTTTCGGCGTGTTTTTGATTCGCCAGTTTATGGTTGGACTTCCAGATGACGTCCTGGAAGCTGCGCGCATCGACGGGCTGGGGGAGATCGGTTTGTTTGGACGGATTATTATGCCCATGATAAAGCCCGCCTGGATTACGCTTATTATTTTTACCTTCCAGTCCATGTGGAATACCATAGGCGTGCAGTATATTTACAGCGAAAGCATGAAGATGCTACCCGTGGCACTGCAGCAGGTCAGCGCCTCTGGCTTGGCTAGAGCAGGTGTGGGGAGCGCGGTGGCGGTTATTCTAATGCTGCCGCCAATCGTGACCTTTCTGTTCTGCCAGAGTTCCGTGCTGGAGACAATGGCATATTCCGGGTTAAAATCGTAAGAAAGGGGAAGATCGCATGTCTAAAGGAAAGCGAGCGGCGTGCTTGGCCCTGACGGGCTTGCTCATGGCCCTTCCCTGCCTGTCCGTCCATGCGGTGGACGCCTATTACGAATCGTATACCTATAACAGCCGTGGAGAGGCTATTCCTGCCCCGGCGGCTTACACGGCCATGGGAACGGTTTCAGGGGAAAGCGCTGGAACGGCTGCCTTTTCCTCCCCGGCCGATTTATTTGCCGATACGGATAACGGACGGCTTTATGTTGCCGATACAGGAAACAACCGGATTGTGGTATTGGATGAGACCTGCCGGTTTGTGTCGGAATATACGGGTGTGTCCGGTTCGCCTGACGGAGTAGAATCCTTTTATGAGCCGCAGGGAGTTTTTGTGGATGCGGCGGGCTATCTCTATGTCTGCGATACCGGTAATCGACGGGTAGTAAAGCTGGATGCGGACGGTGTTTGCCAGGCGGTATTTGGCCGCCCGGACAGCGAGCTGCTGGACGAAAGCCTGGAGTTCCAGCCGCAAAAGGTGGTTGTGGATCGAGAAGGAAACCTTTACGTGCTGGCCCTGGGAATTTACAACGGTTTTGTCAAATATGGCGCAGAAGGAGATTTTAAGGGCTTTTTCGGAGGTAATCGGGTAGAAGTGACGGTATCGGTTGTCTTCAAGCAGCTGATGAAAAAGTATATGACACAAGAGCAGATTGAATCGACGGCTCGTATTTTACCCGTAGAATACAGCAACGCCTTTATTGACAAGGATAACTTTATTTATACGGTCATGGCGCAATCCGAAGCCGCTTCCAATCAAATGAAAATGCTTAACGGTAAGGGCGTTAACGTTTTTCGTGTGGACAGCACCGGAAGCCTGTATGATAAAACGCGGTTTGGCGACTTGGAAACGGCCGCAGGACAGACTACTGGCAACCGTTTTGTCGCCGTTGACGTGTCACCGGACGGGTTGATCACGCTGCTCGACGAAGAACGCGGCCATGTTTTTCAATATGATTCCACAGGCACCCTTTTGTTCATTTTCGGGAAAAAGGGGGATGGAGAGGACGGCTTTCAGCAGCCCGTGGATGTGGCTTGGTTCGAAGGGAAATATATGATTTTGGACAGCCGCAAAAACCGGATAACCGTCTTTGAGGAAACGGCGTTTGCAGCGAATGTAAAACAAGCGCTTCGCCTTTATTCGGAGGGGAATTACACGGAATCTACTGCGGTGTGCCGGGATATTTTACGGCAGAACGCCAACTGCGGCATTGCCTATATCAGTCTGGGCCGGGCGATGATCCAGCAGGGGAATTACAAGGAAGCCATGGCGTATTTAAAGAAGGGGGACGACCGGGCGGCCTATTCGGAGGCTTTTCGGCTGTACCGTATGCAGTTCGTTCGACAGAATTTCTTCTGGCTGCTGGGGGGGCTGATTGCCGTGTGCATAGTGGTCAGGCTGCTCTATCGATGGGTGCGCAGGTGGCTGGGATATCCTGTCAAGAAGAAACGGATGATATACCGATAGAAAGGGGTTGCTGTCATGTCGGATGTGCGCAGACTTTGCGTTTGTATTCGGGATGCTGTGGCGCGCCGCCGGGAGAGAAGGCGGGAACCACAGCCGTTTAACAGAAAAAAACTAATATACCCTTTGAGGATCATCCGCCGTCCGTTTGATTCTTTTTCGGACATGAAGTATGAGGGAATGGGTTCCCTGACCATAGCCAATGTGCTGCTCCTTCTGTTTTTCTTTTCCAATATCCTGCGCTATTTTTGCACGGGCTATATCTTCAATACCAACTCCCCCAAGGATTTTAATATTTTACTTGAGTTGTTATATTCCGTCTTCCTTATTGTGCTGTGGTGCATATCCAATTGGGCGGTCTGCACCTTGATGGATGGAGAAGGAAAATTTGAAGAAATATGGACGGCGGTTTGCTATGCCCTGCTTCCTCGCATTGTGGGGCAGTTGATCGTGGTCGCTCTTTCCAACGTGTTGGCGCTTAACGAGCAGATGTTTCTAACCCTTATTGATACGGTGTCCATCGGTCTTATGAGCGTACTGATTTGGTTCGGGATGATGGTCGTCCATCAATATACCCTGCTCAAAACAGTTTTGTCGTCCCTGCTGACGGTGTTTGGCATTATGGCAATTCTGTTTATCGGGGTACTGTTTTTTAGCGTGGTGCAGCAGATGATTGGGTTTGCCGAAACCATCTATATGGAAATATTGAACAAAGGATAGGGGGATGCGGAATGAAGCGCATTGTCGCAGGCGTATTGGCGGCCGTGGTGCTGGGCATATCGATATCCGTATCCGGGCCTTCCGCCGCCATCGGCGCTGAGGAAGCGGTTTTGCCCGCCGGGGATTCGGCAGGCTCCGTGCCGGCGCAGGAAAGCTCGCTGCTGGATGGCTATACGCTGATGGCCCAACAGAACGGTTTGGAATTGTATGTTGACCAAGAGGAATGCCAGTTGGCGGTACGAAATACCCAGACCAATTTCTTTTGGCGTTCAGCGCCGGAAGGGGCACAGGATGATGAGACAGCACAGGGTTCCATTCGTATGGAGATGCAATCCCAACTGGTAGTGGAGTTTGCCGACAGGACGAACCAGATATCTACTGTCAACAGCTATGCTGCCTGTGTCCGTAAGGAGACATTTTCCATTCGTCCCATCGAAAACGGCGTCGAAATCCAGTATGATTTTGCCCGGGAACAGGAAAATTTTTTAATCCCGGTTACCTATACGCTTGAGGAGGGCGGGTTGGTCTGCCGGGTGCTGTTCAGCCGGATACAGGAAAGGGCCGATAATAAAATTGTAGAGGTGCGGGTACTGCCGTATTTTGGCGCGGCCTATCAAAACACAGACGGCTATTTACTGATCCCGGATGGCAACGGCGGGTTGGCGGATTTTCAAAATGACCGGAGCTGGGCGGATAGCTATGAAAAACGTATATATGGTATGGACCCGGCTCTGACCAATTATATCTATCGGCAGGCCGAGGAAACCATTCGTCTGCCGGTATTTGGTATCTGCCGCGGCACAGACGGCCTTTTGGCCATAATCGAGGAGGGGGCAGCCTCTGGCTATCTATCGGCTATGCAGGCTGGTAAGAAATCCTCGTATGCGTCCATATCTGCCGGCTTCTATTACCGGCATACCGACGAGCTGGAGCTGACGGCTGCCTACGCCAAGGATAACAAGGTTGTATTTCTGTCGGAGCAGACCACCGGGATAGATCCGTGTATTCGATACAGCTTCTTGACGGGAGCAAATGCGGGCTATACGGGAATGGCGGCCGCGTATCGGGCATATCTGATAGAGCATACGGGCGTAGACCGCTTGGAAACGCTCAATAGCGGACCTACGCTGGAATTTCTGGGCGCGGTGCGTAACCGGGAATCTTTCCTTGGGCTGATGATTAACCGGACCCGCCCGGTCACGACGCTGGATATTGTTGAGACGGTGCTGGGGCAGCTTAAGGACCAGGGCGTGGGGCAAATTCAAAGCGTGTTATATTACTATGGCAAGAAAGGAACAGGAGCCTCTGTGCCGTTGTCTCCGTCGATCGACAGTAGCCTGGGTAGCCTGCAGAGGCTTAAAGAGATTCAGAGCAGTCAGGCGGCGATCGGCAACTCCCTGTATGTGGCACTGGATTATGTGCATATTGCGTCCGAAAGCTGGGGAATTTGGAAATTCAACGCTGCTTCGAAAAGCCTGCTTAAAAGCAATATGGTGCGTTATGTTTATAAGCCCAGTACACTTCAGGAGGATAAGGAGCAGGTTCTGTCCTTTTACCTGCGCCCCTATCGGATTGCAGACAGCGTCCGCCGCTATGTGGACAAAGCAGAAAGCTTGGGAGGAGCGGGCATTTGTTTGTCGGGTATGGGTACAGTGGTATACACGGATTTTAATAACGGGACATATTCCTCGCGTACCGAAACGGTAGCGGCCTACAAAAACGCTTTCGATGGACAAGAAAAAGATGTGCCGATGATGGCCGATGGCGCCAATGCGTATCTCATAGGGTGTGCGGATAGTTTGACGGGTGTCCCGTTGTCCTGCTCCGGAGATATTTTCACACAGGGAGTCCCGTTTTATCAGATGGTGCTGCATGGAATAGTTCCTATGAGCGCTGAGCCCCTCAATCGGGTATCGGATATGCGGCGGGATCTGCTGCGATGCCTGCTGACAGGAACGGCATTCAATTTTCAGCTTACCGGGATCCCGTGTGAAGAATTGAGCGAGACCGTATTGCAAACGGCCTACAACGGGTACTATACCGAGTGGGTCCCGGATATCGCGGCCTGGAGTCAGGCGTACATGGCGGTTCACAACGAAATAGGTACAGCGTATTTGACAGGGTATCAGGTGGCAGACGGGATGGAAACGGCGGTTTATGAGGGCGGTATGTCCATTACAGCCAACCTTTCCGCGAACGCCGGGCAGACGGAGGACGGTATTTGGCTGGAGCCGGGCGAATATACGGTACGGCTTCCCGGGAAAGCCCCCAGCGTGGAAAGCACCTTTGCAGAGATTTAGGGAAAAGTGGAGAGGACACATATGTATACAGGCATTGCCGTTGAAACGGCCGTTGAGCGGTATTTTGAAAATCCGCAGAAGAATCATGTGGGGACACAGTTGCCTCGGGCCTATTTTATTCCGTATGAGGAGATGGAGTCTGCCCGCACGATGGCGCGTGAATCGTCCGCGCGGTTTCGGCTGTTAAACGGGCAATGGCGTTTCCATTATTTTAACGGGCCTGATGAGGTGCTGGACCATGTGGAAGAAGCCGCCCGGCAGGCGAAGGATTATGTACCGGTTCCTTCTGTGTGGCAGTTTCACGGGTATGATCGGCACCAATATACCAATATTTTATATCCATTTCCGTATGACCCGCCTTATGTGCCGCGGGAAAATCCCTGCGGACTGTATATAAAAGAGTTTACGCTGAGCGCTGGGGACAGGAGGCAGAAGCAGTACTTAAATTTTGAGGGAGTGGACTCCTGCCTGTATGTGTGGGTCAATGGGGAGCTGGTGGGATACAGCCAAATTTCCCATTGCACCAGCGAATTTGATATCACGGCGTATACCCGCGAAGGCGTCAATGTGCTGTGGGTGTTGGTCCTTAAATGGTGTGACGGCAGTTATCTGGAGGATCAGGACAAGTTTCGCACCAGCGGGATATTTCGGGATGTATATCTGCTGCTGCGGCCGGAAGAACACATCCGGGATATTGCGGTGCGTACGGCGTGTTCGGACAATTTCGATAAAGCGAATATCAGCGTAGAGTTAACCTTTTCGGGGGAGCCGTTTAAGGTGAAGGCCCTTCTGCTGGGGCCAGACGGCGCACAGGCCGCCGAGGCTGTCTCCCTCACGGGAAGGCTTCAGCTCCAAGTCAATGCCCCGCGTTTGTGGAGTGCGGAGCATCCCCGTCTTTATACACTGCTGCTGAGCGGCGGCGGTGAGTGCATCCCTCTGGAAATCGGGGTGCGCACCATTGCGGTAAAGGATAAGAGGGTTCTGCTCAACGGTTGTCCCATCCGCTTCAAGGGGGTCAATCGTCACGACAGTCATCCCCGGACCGGGCCAGCTGTCACTATTGAGGATATGCGCACAGATCTGCTGTTAATGAAGCGGCATAACATTAACGCCATACGTACCAGCCACTATCCCAATGCGCCGGAATTTCTGCTGATGTGTGCACGTATGGGCTTTTATGTGTTGGATGAAGCGGATATTGAGAGCCATGGGGTGTGCCGCCTTTATGGTAAAGAGGCAGAATACCAAAAGCTGAGCTATGCCCCTATGTATGAGCAAGCGATTTTGGAGAGGGTGCAGAGGCTGTATGAAAGAGACAAAAACAGTCCCTGTGTTGTGATTTGGTCGTTGGGAAATGAGTCCGGCTTTGGCACCAGTTTCAACAAAGCGCTGCAATATTTGAAAAGTAAGGATCCTTTTCGCCTAATGCACTATGAAAGTATCTATTTCATGCAGGAAGGGCAGTCTTTTACTCTCGAACAGCTGGACCTTCATAGCCGGATGTATGCAAGCTTATCAGAAATAGAGGAATATTGCGCAAATCCGGAAAATACCCGTCCGTTTATCCTGTGCGAATATTCCCACGCCATGGGAAATGGGCCGGGAGATTTGGAAGCGTATTACCAGAGCATGATTCGCCATCCCAATTTTTGCGGCGGTTTTGTTTGGGAGTGGTGCGATCACGCGGTTTATGCCGGCGAGATTGACGGGCGCCCTCGCTATTTGTACGGAGGGGATTTCGGAGATTTTCCAAACGATGGGAATTTTTGTATGGATGGGTTGGTATATCCGGACCGGCGTCCTCATACCGGCCTGCTGGAATATAAAAATGTACTGCGTCCTGCGCGCATTCTATGTGAGGATGTGGCTGCCGGCCGTTTCCTTTTAAAAAACATGCTGGACTTTACCAACCTGAAAGATGTTCTGCACATCGCATATGAAATTACCAAAGACGGCAAGCTGTGGGCAAGCGGCCACGTGCCGGATAGTTGTCTTAACACACCTCCCAGGGGAACGTCCGCCTTTACGGTGGCGTATACGCTGCCAGCGGACGGAGATGTACATATTCGATTCTTGTTGTCTCAAAACGGGGATACGCCTTTTGCGCCGGATGGATATCCGCTCGGATTTGAACAAATACAGCTGCAAACCGGTTGGGCGGTTCCCGAGGCAAAGCCTTCAGGCGAAGGAATACACCTGCGTCGAGAAACCGGAAGCTTAGTCGTGGAAGGGGATAATTTTCAATATATTTATGATACGAATAGCGGCTGCTTTTCTCATATGGAACGAGAAGGACATTCCCTTCTGGAGCAACCGATGGCCTATAATATTTGGCGAGCGTCTACGGATAACGACCGGTATATCCGCAGTGAATGGGTAGAGTGCGGATATGACCGGGCACGGGTACGTACCTACGATACCTGGGCGGATTTATCCAGCGACGGCGCTCGAATCAGCACGGATTTGTCCATTGCCGCCGACAGCCTGCAGCGCATACTGACCATCCATGTTTTATGGACTGTAGACGGCGGCGGTGGCGTGAACTGCCATATGCAGGTAAGAAAAAATCCCAATACGCCCTTCCTCCCCCGGTTTGGTCTGCGGTTGTTCTTACCGTCCACCATGGACCGCGTATCCTATACGGGATATGGGCCGTATGAAAGCTATGAGGATAAGCATCAGGCTGATTGGTACGGTACCTTTTCGGCGAATGTGGCGTCCTTGCACGAGGATTATTTGTTCCCCCAGGAAAATGGGTCGCACTGGGGATGCCGCAATCTTAAAATTACCGGAGGCGGCGCGGAGTTGTCCGTGGTGGGCGAAAAAGCGTTTTCCTTTTCCGCCTCCCCTTATACCCAGGAAGAACTTACCCGTGCAAGTCACAATTTTGAATTACAACCGAGTGGCTTCACCGTTTTGTGCCTGGATTACCGGCAGAGCGGTGTCGGCTCCAACAGCTGCGGCCCCTCGCTGGACGAGCGTTTTCGCTTGCAGGAATCGTTTTTTGACTGGCGTTTCCGTCTGGAATATTACAACCATTAAAGGAGAGGATTGGGTTGAACAAAAGATTATTGGCATGTCTGTTGGCCTGCTGCCTAATTTTAGGCTCGGGCTGCGCAAGGTCGGATCCTGAGCTGTCGTCAAGCGGATCGGCCGGGCAGACATCCCAAACGACGGAACAACCGGTTTCGTCTGGGACGACCACTACTGAAAGCGCGGCCGGCATGACAAATGGTACCACCGAATCTGTCATAGGCACAAGTGCCAAAACCACTGCCGGTTCTCAGGCGACAAAAACGACAACCACTAAGCAGCTGCCTACCACCACAACGCCCGCCGCCGCTGCTCCGACGGTTCCCGTGGTTTCGGCCAGCGGAAAAAGCACCTTTACGCCTACGGCTATGCGGGGCGCAAACACGGATGTATTGCTGAAAAACCCGGACAGGGGATTTCGATTGGAACTGAGCGTGCAAATTCCGCACACCGACCAGGCAATAGCCAGTCTGCAAATGCTGCTCGATGAGTATGCGTCCGATTCACCGCGCATTGTACAGACCTATTTTTACCTGACGGCGTATAAGGACAAGGATTTGGATCAGGCTGCAATAAACGCAATGCAGACGTATATGGATTTCTGCCGCCGGGAAAAAATTCAGGTGTTGCTACGGTTTGCCTATGTGACCAGCGAGAACACGAATCAGACAGAGGCTGCCAGCACGGAGCAGATGCTGCGTCATATGGATCAGTTGCAATCGTTCTTGGCCAAGAATCGGGATGTATTGTTCGCGCTGGAAGCGGGGTTTATCGCTCATTGGGGCGAATGGTCAGGCGGTGGTACGCCAGAACGCAAGCCTGTTTTGGATCATTTGCTGGATATTGTTCCCGACGATCTGTTTGTGCTGGTGCGGTATACATCTATAAAAAATATGCTCGACGAGGATGACCCGCGCAGAGCGCGCGTTGGCTATCATGACGATTATCTGGTAGGAAAATCTCACCGCTGGAGCTGCGGAGGCATTGATGGCAGCAAGGGCTACGCCCAGTTCCTGCGGGAATCGGAAGACGTTCTGGTTCAAGGGGAGATGCCGTGGGGTTCCCAGTACAGCGACGTGATTGACGGCATGGGTATGGCCAAGCGGCTGAGCACCCTGCATTTTTCGGTTATGAGCCTCTACCACCACTATAAAGAGGGCGGCGGGTATTATGCTATGCAGCAGTGGAAAGAGCGGGATTATACTGCTTCGGAGTTTAAAGCGCAGGGCTTGACCTTCCACCCCGACTGGTTCCTGGATGCGGAGGGTAATACCATGAGCGGCCGGGATGTGTTTACCTATATCCGCGACTATCTCGGATATTACCTGGTAGCAGAAAACTCGGATATCGAGATAAACGGCCGGGAGGTAAAGACGACGGTTAGGCTTAAAAACTACGGGTTTGCTACCCCCCTTACCATGGAATCTTGCCAACTTGTGGTGGCGGATGAGCAGGGAAATATAAAATCAGCGGTTAATGCCTGTGATGTGAAAGACTTGAAGAGCGGCAAGCAGGTTGCCTGTACAGCCAAGCTGACTCTGCCAGATACCGGGGGCGGGTATTACCTCGGTGTGGTATTCAAAAACCATGCCGGTACGCCGGCGCGCCTGGCAAACGAACTGCTATATAAAAACGGGGTTAATTTGATGTGCAAGATAGGATGAACAGAATGGTGAAACGAGAGCTCACGTCATACGTAAAGCCGCTTTACGGCGCGCAAAACGATCGATTGCTGTTTAACCCGTGCCGCGGTTTCCGGTTGGAGACCTATCTGGATGTGAGCAGCGGTCGCATGCTCCCCGGTCATGAGATGGATGCGATACAGGCGCTGGACGCTTGCCTTAAACGATATGCGCCCGAAAGTCCCCGGGTAGTGCAGGCTTATTTTTACCTGACAGAGTACCGGAATAGAGAGCTGGACAAAACGGCTTTTATGCATATGCAGACGTATTTTGATCATTGCCGCGCCCTGGGGATCCGCCTGCTTTTGCGCTTCGCCTATGTGTATCATGAGAGCCGCTGGGCTCAGGAGGATGCCGATAGCGAGGAACGAATCCAAATGCATATTCGGCAGCTGCAGCCCGTAGTGGAACAGAATCGAGACGTATTGTTCTGCCTGGAAGCAGGATTTGTCGGCCCATGGGGCGAATGGTCAGGAGGGGCTCCGCAAAATCGCCGCCGCATTCTGGATTATCTTCTCGATCATGTGCCTTCGGATCTGTTTGTGATGGTCCGATATGTATCGGTGAAAAACGTGCTGGACGCTGACGATCCCCGCCGCGCCATCGTTGGGTATCATGACGATTATCTCACAGGCGGCCCCCACACCTGGAACAGCGGGGGGATGCCCGAAACCCGGGAATATCAGCAGCTTGACGAGGAATCACCGTATGTTCCTATCGATGGAGAAATGCCATGGGCTGCCGAAATGGCGGATATTGACGGTATGTATATGCTGCGGCGACTGGTGCGGCATCACTTTACCACCCTGAGCATCGAACACAATTACAAAGAGCCGGAAGCGTTGGGAAGCCTGGAGAGGTGGAAAGGGATAGCGGTTACGCCGGCGCTGCTGGAAGAACTGGGGCAGCCAATTTGTTTAGAGTGGTTTCAAAGCCCTGACGGCCGTTCCATGGCACGCAGCCTGTTTGAGTATTTGCGCGATTTTTTGGGATATCACATTGTGGTGAGGGAAGCACGTTGTACCGTGCAAAAAGACGGGTTGAGTGTACATCTGGCTTTGGAGAATACGGGGTTTTCTGCACCATGGGGCATGCGAGATATCCGGTTGGCGTTGGTGGACGAGAAGGGAATGGCGTGCGATACACGTTCTATCTGTGAGATCGGAGAGCTGCAGCCGGGCTGTACGATAACGGCCGATGTCCGGTTCCCGCTTCCGGCGGCAGCCGCCAAAGTGGGTGTGATCCTGCGCGATTTTGGGGACGGATTTGCCCGCCTGGCCGTGGACGGCCCGTTCGAAAAGGGCGCGAATATCCTGTTTGCGGTGGGGGAGGCGTAAGCGTGGAGATTCGTATAGAGAATGGAGAATATTGGTACGGCGGTGCAGCAGCGGATGGCGTCAGCCAACCGTTTACGCGCGGGTCTGGGTATGCGCGAGATTTAATCGTTGACACAAGCTGCAACCAGGCTGCTCCGTTGTATCTCTCTTCACACGGCCGATACTTGTGGAGCGAGGCAGGCTTTTCCATTTGCGAAAGGGATGGGATCCTTTGTGTGACCCAAGGAAGCGCACCTGTGGAGCTTGCCGACGGATTTGGCACGTTGCGCGGCGCCTATCGAGCGGCCTGTGCGGCCCATTTTCCCCCTTCCGGCCAATGCCCGCCCGCGTTGTTTTTTACAGCGCCTCAGTACAATACATGGATTGAGTTGACCACTAATCAGAATCAGAAGCAAATTCTTGAGTACGCGCACGGTATTTTGCTGCACGGTTTGCCGGCGGGGATTTTGATGATCGATGACGGCTGGGCGCCCTATAATGGCGCACTGCGTTTTGATGGGACGCGTTTTTCATCGGCACGGGTCATGGTGGAAGAATTGCATGCTTTAGGTTTTCGAGTGATGCTGTGGGAAACGCCATTTATTTCCCCTGACACCAATGAATTCCGCGAGTTAAAAGAGAAGGGGTGCCTGCTCCTGGATGCGGCGGGCGTACCGGCTGTGCGGGAGTGGTGGAATGGATATTCGGCGGTGTTGGATATGACCAACCCTGCTGCGGTGACGTGGCTCGCGGCTAAAAACGAAAGCCTAATGAAAACCTACGGAGTGGACGGCTTTAAGATGGATGCGGGGGATGCACTGTATTACCGCGAGGATGACCGTCCCTTTCTGCCGATCACTCCGAACGGACAGTCGGAAAGGTGGGCACAATTTGGCCTGCGCTATGATTATAACGAATATCGGGCGTGCTTTAAATGTGGAGGGCAGCCCCTGGTGCAGCGTCTGGGGGATAAGGCGCATAGCTGGGGCAAAAATGGCTTAGCCTCCTTGATACCCAACCAGTTGACACAGGGATTGTTGGGATATGCATTTACCTGCCCGGATATGATTGGCGGAGGGGAAATCGGCAGCTTTCGAGAGAGGGGAGAGGCGCTCGATGCGGAGCTGTTTGTGCGGTATGCCCAATGCGCTGCACTCATGCCAATGATGCAGTTTTCGGCAGCACCCTGGAGAGTGCTGGATAACGAGCATGCCGCCCTTTGCACGGATGCCGCCCGGCTGCACGAGGAAATGGCCCACCGCATTCAAAAGCTGGCGAAGGAGGCAGCCGTCACCGGAGAGCCCATTGTCCGCCACATGGAATATGTTTTTCCGCACCAGGGCTTTGCCGATATCGTGAATCAGTTTATGCTCGGAGACTCCATTCTGGTAGCCCCTGTGCTCGAAAAGGGCCAGCGGGAGCGAAATGTGCATTTTCCGGCAGGTGTTTGGAAGGACAGGGAAAGACGCAGCTATGAAGGCGGAACGGTCCATTGTGTAGAGGCGCCGTTAAACCGGCTTCCTGTTTTTTGGCTGGCGGAGGAGGCCGAAATCTGATTTTGCCCTTTTGCTCGGTTGGTGATATAGAATATTATGAGGAGAAACAAGTATGTCTGTACAGATACAGGGGCGACTGCTCAGTTCCCTGGAAAAGGTGTTTTGGGACGAGGATCTACGGGCGGACGCGTACACGGCAGGTAGTGTCTTACGAGGAGAACGGTTTTCTTTCCAAGCGGCTTTCCGTCAGACGGGGGACGAGGGAAGCCTCCGCCTGACGGCGTCAGTGGAAACCGAGTTGGAGGCACCGATTGAAATTTTAGAGGTTGGTCAGGTGCCGGTTTTTTATCCGGCTGCTCCGGACCATGATGACGGATATCTGCGCACAGTGCCGGGCTTATTTCCAGACCCGCTTTTTCCCCATCGTGGCGCTTGGTCCTTGGCGGTAGGGCAATGGCGTTGCTTGTGGATAACGGTGGACATCCCGGAAGATGCGCCTACAGGAGAATTTCCAATTGCGCTACGGGTTGCGCGGTCAGGCGCTTCGCAGGAGGAACTGGGGAAGCTTGTCTTTCGGCTTCGTGTCATCCCTGCTTGTTTGCCGCCGTCGAAGATGCTGTTTACTGAGTGGTTTCATGTCGACTGCTTAGCTACCTACTATCAGACGCCGGTTTTTAGCGAGGAACATTGGACATTGATGGAGGCGTATCTGCGCAACGCGGCTCGATTTGGCGTCAACCTGCTGTTTACACCGGTGTTTACGCCGCCGCTGGATACGGAAATAGGGAAAGAGCGCCCCACTGTTCAGTTAGTGGATGTGACGGTTACCGATGACGGCTATCGGTTTGATTTTGACAAACTGGACCGGTATATGGAATTGGGAGAAGCCTGTGGGATTCGGTGCTTTGAGATTTCTCATTTATTTACCCAATGGGGCGCGTTGGCAGCACCTAAAATTATGGCGACAAAAAATGGGCAATACTGCTGCCTGTTTGGTTGGACGACGGATGCAGCCTCAGAAGAATACGGCGTGTTCCTGCGCGCTTTTTTGCGTGAACTTAAGGCACATCTGGCAGCGTCCGGCCGGTTGGAACGCTGTTGGTTTCACATTTCAGATGAGCCGGAAGGAGTCGCCGGCCGAGAGGGATATCGTCGTGCCAAAGAGAATGTATGGGAGGAACTGAAAGATTGCCAGGTTATGGATGCCCTATCCGATCTTGAGGCATATGAGCAAGGCTTGGTTAGCCATCCGGTACCGGCCTTACATGTGTTGGAGCCGTTCCTGAAAAAAGGGTTGCCTCACCCGTGGACCTATTATTGCTGTGCGCAGGGGAGAGGGGTTAGCAATCGGTTTATGTCGATGCCATCCTGTCGCAATCGAATTTTCGGTTACCAATTGTATAAATATCAAATTGAAGGTTTTCTCCATTGGGGCTTTAATTTTTGGTACAGTGCCTTGTCCCGTCAGGCGGTGGACCCTTTCCGGGAAACGGGTGCGTTGGATGCTTTCCCGGCAGGGGACGCGTACCTGGTATATCCGGGGGAGGATGGGCGTCCCGTGCCGTCCCTGCGTGAAGTAGTCTTTTATGAGGCGTTACAAGATATGCGTGCTTTAAAATTGTTGGAAGAGTTGGCTGGGCGGGAGGCGGCCTTAACTATTTTGGATCGCGACGGCACCCTAACCTTTTCCGACTACAGTGGGGATCCCGCTTGGATACTGCAAACCCGGGAAGAAGTCAATCAGCGGATAGCGGCATGTCTTTAGTTAAATCCCCCGGTTTTCAAACAGCCGATAGCTTGAACGCTCCCCGGGAAGCGGGTAAGCTATCAAATGTTAGGCCTTGAAGGCTGGAACATAGATGCTTTTAGCCGCCATAGAGCTTCGACTCTATGGCGGCTTAGACTGTCAAAGAAGGCGCTGCTTTGCCTGAGCAATACACCTCCTTCCTTGACAAGCTGAGAACCTGCTGAAAAATTCAGCAGGTTCTTTTGCGGGCACCCGGAAGTAAGCCTGCTTCCGGGGCTTGTGCCATATGCATAAGGAAAAGGCATCAAGGCTGCATAAAGGTTTTCATACGGAAAAAGCGGCGTACAGTTTTAAAATTGTACGCCGCTTCAGGAGCTGGACGACGTTTCTCTCCGCCGGTTATACATATCCGGCGTGTAAACGTAAAACCGCCGAATTTGTAAGGGGGATGACTCATTGGCGAGAGAACGAACATCACTAGGAGCAGAACCTCCTCCCAAAGAGTTTCTTCCGTAAAGCTTTTGGATTATAATCGCAGGCGTTGTACAGATCGATCTGTTTAGAAAAATACTTTATAAACTGATATTGGGCGTAATGGTATAAGAATGGGCATCAAAGTCCACCTCAATTGTGGTACCATCTGAAAAAGTGGTGCGCTGACAGCGATAGCTGCCGCTGAGAAACTCATGCTTCACCATACGTGTAAAGGCTAAACGCTTGCTGATTTTTTCAATGGTCTGGCACAGGCGAACCTCCTCGTCGCCGGCGTCGATCAGCATATAAACCGGGTTGGCATTGAGAATGGCATGAGAGAAATAGCGGTCGTTGTTGGGGATTCCCCAGCCGCCCATGGACGCGGGATAGTTGATCCAGTAAAACAGGATGGCATCGTGGTATACCAAATTGAACAGAGGAATGGGAATGCCATTGCCGATCCCGTTCCACAAACTGGGTGACAGGGAATAGGGCGCATGGGAAGCCATGTCCATGGAGGAGAGAAAACAGTCCACCGGCTCGTCGGATCCCACCACCATGCCGCGGCTGTGGGCAAACGCAAACAGTTCTTTGCGCGCGGCAATGCATTCCCTCTTGGTCATGGGATGGAGGGGATTGTAGCATTCGTCAATGGAATCGCCGGCGAAAGAGCCCAGATGCAGACCATCGAAGGAGATCCCATGCTGGTCAAACAGAGCCAGATTGCGCCGAAGATAATCGAGCGCCTGGGTGGCGCAGAGAAACGACTGCTTCCCTCCTTGCCAAAGGCTGGCGACCGGAAGATTCTGCTGGGAATCGAAAATAGCCTGGTTTTCCCGGAAACTAGGGGAATTAAAATAATAATCCCGGTAGCACCTTCGCCTTCGTCAGAAAGAAATAATCAAGCTCAAATTCGGCAGAACAATTTGCAGTCTCGGCAGGTTTCCCCAAAGCCAACTGACGCCGAACGGACTGTCCGCACATCAAATCAAACCGAATATAAAAGACAAGCTCAGTCAAGCAAAGGCAGGTATTTCTCCCCTACACGCAAAGCCGCAATAAAGCGCAGAAAAAGGCAAAGGGCTGTGGTTGTCTCGTTATCAAGGTTACACCTTACACCAAAAGTTACACCAACATACTCATTTCAGAATTCTTGATAATTCTCGATACGACCTTGTTTGTGTGGTTTTATTTTTGGAAAATGCTCGCAAATGCTTGATAATCCTTGATAATTCCCGGTTTCTGCCCGAATCCCCACAATGAAGCCGCTGGACTAAAAAATCCAGTAAAATCAAGGGGTTTCGGCATCTCAAATCCGAGTTGACAACAAATTGACAACAATTTTTCATATGATTTTGAAGAATTGTGATGCAGAATGAATTGTTGGAAGGATAAAACACAATACAGTACTTGCTGTATAGAGAACACTTTTTGAATGATATTCAAGAGGTGTTCTCTTTTTTGTTAGGTCTGCTTTTGTCATGACAAAACCAAAACCGAAAGGAATTAAGATTATGATTAGTGAAGAGACAAGGGCATATTATGACCTGAAGAAACGCAATGATATAAGAGAGAGCGCTAAAAGGATTCGCAGACAGTTCCTACGCTATAAAGATGCTGAAATCATCTATAGCTTACAGCATAAGAAAATATTGGAGCTTGCAAGTGAAGCCGGAGCAATTTACCGTATGGATGGTACTGTTTTGATCAATCGCGATATTTTCGAGGAATATTTGGAAAGATTTCATGAGCCGAGCACCTTGAAATCTGAGGAGGAATCAGTATGAGTGGAAACCTTTGGATGTTCTCGGATATGCTTGACGATGAAGATATCGAGATGCAGAAACACGATTTTATCACGCTATATCAAGGTGCCGATTATTATGGGCTTGGTCTAAAGGTGTTTACCCGCATGGCACGAGAAGCAGGATCGGTTTATAAAATCGGAAAGAAAGTCTTGATTCGCAGAACTATTTTTGATGAGTATCTTAGGAAAGTATACAAAAAGGAGTTAGAAAAAAACTCCCGAGACGATTCCGGAAAGGAGCTTGTAATGAGACAAGGCACTATGGTTGCTGATGAAGAAAGTGGCCGAATGGATATACGATTTGGATTGATGGATTATTATGGAGGTCTCCACTGTGGTGAGTGTTTAGATGTTCTGATCGATGGCGAGTGGGTCCCTACCCGAATTGAAATGGGAGAAGGTTGGTTTCTTGTGGGTATACAAACGGATCAGCTTCGCCATGTACTTGCGTAACAACGGAGGTACTATATAACACAAGGTCGTCTGAGCTTTCCCACCCCCGTGGAAAGTAACAAAAACGCAAGAATTAAATTCATCGCTTTATAAACCGTTGTGTTTTTGCAAGAAATATGATATTATATTCTAAACAGCCAAGACCGACTGTTCCTATTTTCCGAGTAAATCCTGTTTGAATCGAGGCTGACGGTATGGATATAAGCTATAAAAAGCTCTGGAAATTGCTGATAGACAGGGACATGAAAAAGAAAGACCTTGAAAAAGCTGCGGGCATCAGCAACTATGTCATTTCCAAAATGACCAGGAATGAAAATGTCACGGTTGAAACCGTGGGAAAAATCTGCAAAGCATTGAACTGTACGCCGAATGATGTAATGGAATTCGCATCCGACAGCGAGATTTGATAATGCTTTAGTATACTGTCTTTGGTAAATGCACATTCGGAATCGTCCTGCCGAGAAGCAAATAAAACTGCCAAAGGACATTCTTTGCCTGTGAGAGAAAGCGAGAGATTTTCCATATGAAACGGAACACAAGACAGCTGATTCCCATGATCGTTGTTTTTACGCTCATTGCCGCGGCTTATTCCTGCAGGATGCTTGCCATGCTCGACATCTGCGGGGTTTATGTGAACTATATCCGCGCCGCGCTTTATTTACTTCTGTTTTCCCTTTGGGGTTATTCCCTTGACCGACGCATTATACAGCCGCAGACTCTGCACTGGCTGCGTCTGACCGCGGCGCTGATGCTGCTGTGGCTTATTCTGCGCACGCTGAAATATGAGTTTGTCACTGACCTGACAGTGGCGCGGTACATTTGGTATCTTTACTATCTGCCAATGCTTTTTATACCGCTGCTGGGAGTGTATATTGCGCTGTCTCTAGGGAAATCGGAGAAATTCCGCCTGACCGGAAGGATCGGCGCTTTGGCAATCATTCCGGCTGTGCTGTTTTTGCTGGTGATCACCAACGATCTGCACCAGCAGATGTTTGCATTCAGCAGCGGCGTGCCGGGAGAACCAGACAATTATTCCTATTCCTATTCCTACGGTCCCGTTTACTTCTGCTACCTCGGTTGGACGGTGACCTGCATGTTTTTTTCACTTATCCTCCTTTTGAAGAAAAGCCGCATACCGGGCAGCGGAAAAAGGAAGCTTGCACCGTTTGTTATAGGCTGCGCAACGGTTCTGTACGGGATTTTGTATCTGTCGGGCCTGCCGGCTGTACGCTGGTGGCTCGGTGATATGAATGTGACATTCTGCCTTTTATATGCGGCGATTTATGAAAGCTGTATACGCTGCCGGATGATACAGTCCAATACAGGCTATGTCGAACTGTTCGAGGCAACGACACTGGCAGCATGTATCGCAGACCGCACCGGAAATATCGTTTTCCGTTCCCGGGCTGCAGACGAAGATATGGTTTGCCCGAAAAACGGACTTCAGATCATCCGTCCCGACGGAATACGCATTTCTTCGGCACCGATCAGCGGAGGATATGCCGTTTGGCAGGATAACGTGCGCCCGCTGACCGAGCTTCGCGCAAGGTTAAGCGAAAACAAGGCCAAAATAAGAAGCAATAAAGAGAAATTGCAGGAAGCCTATCTCATACAGAAAAAGCTGAATGAGTTGACCGAAAAAAACCGGATTTATGACGAATTGGAAACAAAGTACGGAAAGCAGATAGCCAGGATCGGTCAACTGCTGAAACAATGTGAGGGTGCAGAGCCTGCCGAAATACAAAACCTGCTGAAAAGAATTATTCTGCTTGGCACTTACATCAAGCGCGGCGCTAATCTGTATTTTCTCAGCCTGGAATATGAGCTTCTGCCGCAGCAGGAGCTTCGGCTGACAATAGACGAGGCCGTGCGGGTCATGACCGTTTGCGGCACGGAGTGCAGTGTGGTCTATCACACAACAAAACCGATGCTTTCGGCAGAGGTGGCGCGGCTGTTCGACCTTTTGAAAACCGTTGAGGAGGCCACGATAAACGAGCTGCATTCTCTGTTTAGCTCCGTGTCCGACAGTGAGATGGATCTGTCGGTGGAGTGTGCTGCGGATCTGTCATTCCTCGTTTCTCCAAATGTAACCGTTAAGCAGGAGGACGGCTTATGGCTTGTTCGCACGATGATAGGAGGTTGGAAGGATGCATAGAATGAAACGCTTAAGCTTTAATGCCATTAAAGAGGGCTTTGACCGGCTTCCCACTGCTGTATGCTTTTTTGATCGCATGGGCAGTATCGTTCTCTGCAACCGACAGATGTATCAATTGAGCCAATATCTGCTTAACAGCGATATGCAGTATTTGGGCGAGGTCGTGGAAGCGCTCCATCATCTTCCGAATGGTGTTGTACGGATTCCGGACGTAGAGAATATCTTTCGCTTTCCCGACAACACCGTATGGAGATTTGAAAAAACAGAGGTCACCGACAAATACGGGGAGAGGTATATACAGCTCACCGCCGCCGATGTTACCGAGCTGCAGCGTGCTTCGGTGCAGCTCGCCGATGACTGTAAGAAAATCGAGGAGGATTCAAAAAAGCTGAAACAGCTTTCCGATAATGTCGTGGCATTAGCGCGGGAAAAGGAGCGGCTTGACGCAAAATCCGCCATGCACGACAACCTTGCCGCTTGCATTACACTGACGAAGCAGTACATAACAGGAGAATTTGACGGTATTGATGCGGATGTTGTGTGCCGTGAATGGGAGAAGGTCATTGCCTTTCGGGATGTTATCCGGCTGTCGGCAAAGGAAAAACTGCTTGACAGTGCAAAGACCGGCGGTGTGACCGTGAGGATAAGAGGCGAAGAACCGACGGGCGGTGAGGCGGAGTTGATGTACACCGCCATGCAGGTCTGTTTAACCAACGCCATTCAGTATGCCAATGCGACCGAGGTTTCTGCGAATATTTGGGAAAACGAATACAGCTATACCGTCATGATACGCAATAACGGCAAGCCGCCGGAGAAGGAGATCACCGAGGGCGGTGGTCTTACCAATCTGCGCCACAGGATAGAAAATTCGGGCGGAAAGATGACAGTACAGAGCTTACCGGAGTTTTCTTTAGTGATCGAGATGCCGAAGCATGGAAATTCGGGGGGGTAACCTATGGCTATAAGGAAAATATTGATCGTTGAAGATCAGGCACTGGCGAGAACATATCTGTGCTCCTGTGTGGAGAAGTGCACAGATTGCGAGGTCGCGGGCACGCTGACACGTGCTGATGCAGCAGTTTGCCGCTGCGGCGAGGGTCACATCGACCTAATTCTCATGGATATATGCACCGAAAGTGATTCGGACGGTCTGACCGCTGCCGAATCGATCAAGAAGTTCTATCCCAGGATAAAGATCGTTATGGTGACCTCTATGTTGGAGGGACGATTTCTTGATCGGGCAAAAAAAATCGGCGCCGACAGCTTCTGGTATAAGGATTCACCTTCGGGTGACCTTGTGAGCGTGATTGAAGGCACTCTTTCGGGTAAACGCTTTTGGCCTGACAGCGTTCCGACTGTCCGGCTCGGCAATACGCTTTCCTGCGAGCTGTCCGACCGAGAGATGGAGACTTTGCGCTTGCTCTGTGAGGGAAAAACCAATGCCGAGATCGCCGTAAAACTGAATGTGGCCGAATCCTCGGTGCGGACCTACATTAACCGAATGCTAGAAAAAACAGGTTATACAAACCGCAACCGCCTGATGATTGCAGCTGTCGGCAAACGCATGGTGGTACCGGGATGCTGGTTGGAAGAACACGAAGAAGCCTGATATATATAACAAATAAAATAGTATATGCATTGCACGCATTCACTTGCAGCCGCCCGGCTTATAAAAAGCCGGGCGGCTTTGCTGTTGTCTGAAGCGAAAATAGCTCTGTGTTCATAATTTGTTTACAATTTAATCTGCATTTGTCCCCACTTTTGAGGACAGACAGAACTCCTCTTTCTTGATATAATGATATCGTAAATTAAGATGAGGCAAATTCATTGGATATATCATGAAGGAAAAGGAGGGATGGTTCGATGAAAAAAATTGTGGTCGATATGCAGAATTTTCTGTTTGCCGATTCCATAGCGGCTGCTTTCAAGAATTCGAACTATGATATCGACGTGGTTCGTGCGGAGACACCGCAGGATACCGTCGAACTGTGCCGTGTGTACAAACCGTTTGTCCTTGTAATGGAGGTTACCGCCTATACGCCATGGCTGCTCTGTGAAAGGATGAAGCTGCGGGACGAGGTAAAGACGACGTGTCCCGACTGCAAGATAGCCCTCATCGTGGATTCCAACACCGAAAAACAGGCGGCAAAGGATATCCGTGATGCGAAGAAAAACGGTATCATCGACCAGTTTTTCTACGGGTCGATGACCGCTGAATACCTGATGGATCAGATTTACGCGATGTAAGGACGACATAAGAAAGGCGGGGTGAAGCACAATGAAAAAAAGAAAATGGCTCAGCTTTCTGCTGGCAGTGA
>CATWUX010000006.1 GCA_958354085.1 uncultured Oscillospiraceae bacterium
GTGCGTCCCTTTTTTGTGCGAAGGTTGTTAAAGGAAAGGGACAGCGCTGTAAAGAACGACATGGATATTTTCTTATGCTTTAGCTTTTGCACTTCTTTCTCTTTTTCGCTGTAAGGATTGGTATCGTTGACAATTTTCCCGTCCAGCAGCTTCACAATGCGGGTGGAATACTTTTCGGCAAGCTCCGGGTTATGCGTAACCATAATGACCAGCTTATCCTTTGCGATTTCCTTTAAAAGCTCCATGATTTGCAGGCTTGTTTCGGAATCAAGCGCGCCGGTAGGCTCGTCAGCAAGCAATATGTCCGGGTTATTGACAAGCGCACGGGCAATGGCAACACGCTGCATTTGACCGCCCGACATCTGATTGGGCTTTTTATGAATGTGATCGCCCAGTCCAACCTTTTTAAGCACGGAAACAGCCCGTTGCTTGCGTTCCTTTTTGGAAACACCGGCTAAGGTCAGCGCCATTTCCACATTGGCAAGTACGCTTTGGTGCGGAATCAAATTATAGCTTTGAAATACAAAACCGATGGAATTATTGCGGTAGTAATCCCAATCTGCGTCCTTATATTCTTTTGTTGAAACACCGTTAATGACAAGATCACCGCTGGTGTAGCGGTCAAGACCGCCGATGATGTTGAGCATGGTCGTTTTACCGGAGCCGCTTTGACCGAGAATGGAGACAAACTCGTTCTCGCGGAACGAAATGCTGACGCCCTTTAAGGCGTCCTGCTTCATATCGCCGGTTACATAGGTTTTGACAATATTCTTCAGTTGTAACATAAAACTACCTCCTGTTTCGTGCGGTCATTATAGCATATCAAGATAAACTCACGGACACGCTACGGTAAACCCAAGATAAACTTGATAATTATCTAAAATACCGTATTTGTTTATCGTGGCGTTACTTTTATATGTTATAATAAAATGGGAGGCGATAGGATGTTTACCATTCTTGTTGTTGAAGATAATGCGGATATGCGTGAACTTTTCTGCACGGTTCTTTCTGATGGAGGCTACCATGCCATACCGGCTGTAGACGGCATGGACGCGCTTGAAATAATGGACAAAGAATACATCGATCTGATTGTGGCGGATATTATGATGCCGAATATGGACGGGTATGAGTTGACAAAATCTCTGCGTGAGGCAAACTACGATCTGCCGATTTTAATGGTGACGGCAAAGGATCAGTTTGAGGATATGCAAAAAGCGTTCCGCGCAGGAACGGACGATTATATGATCAAGCCTATCAATGTCAACGAGCTTTTATTAAGGGTGGAAGCATTGCTTCGCCGGGCAAAGATTTCCAGTGAGAAGAAAATCGTTGTCGGCAGTACGGTGCTTGACTATGATGCGCTGACCGTGACACGAAACGGAGAAGAAAGCATTTTACCGCAAAAGGAGTTCTATCTGCTGTATAAGCTGCTTTCCTACCCAAACAAGATTTTTACACGTCAGCAGTTGATGGATGAAATATGGGGTATGTTCTCCGAAACAGACGAACGCACTGTGAACACGCATATCAATCGTCTGCGGGATCGGTTTTCCGATTGTAAAGACTTTGAAATCGTAACAGTCCGAGGTCTTGGCTATAAGGCGGTGAAACATGTTGACTAAAAAGCCTCATTCAAAATTGTGGCTGCGTTTTGCCGGTTTGGTATTTGCCACGATTATTGCCGTTTTTATATTGGTAACACTGATTTGGTTTGCCTTGTTTGAACTGCATATGATTCCGGTGGATCCGCGGGATAAACCCGCTCCGATTCTCGTTTTTGCTTTGGGAAGTCTTTTGCTCGGAACGGTTATCGCACTATATGTCGGTAAGTTGATTGTCCGACCCGTTCAAAATATCGGCAATGCCTTTGACGAGCTTTCCAAAGGGAATTTTGAGGTTAAAGTTCCTGAAAACGAGCAGATTATGGAGATTCGGGAAATGGCACAGCGGTTTAACGCTATGACCTATGACCTTTCCCATATCGAAACGCTGCGCAGTGATTTTGTGGCAAATGTTTCCCACGAGTTCAAAACCCCTATTGCTTCGATCGAGGGATATGCAACCCTTTTGCAAAATCACAATCTATCACAGGAAAAGCACGACCGTTATGTAGAAAAGATTTTAGAAAATTCCCGCCGGCTTACCAATCTTTCCGGCAATATTCTGATGCTTTCCAAATTGGAAAATCAGGAAACGGTTTTGGGAAAAACGGAATATCGCCTTGACGAGCAGATACGCAAGTGTATTCTGATGTTGGAGAATCAATGGGCGGCAAAAAACATCGAGTTTGACTTGGAACTGCCTCGGCAAATCTATTACGGCAGTGAAGCGCTTTTAGAACAGGTTTGGAGCAATATACTGGACAATGCCATCAAGCATTCTCCCATCGGCGGTGTCATTCATGTAAGCATCCTGCAAACGGATACTCATCTTACGGTTGCCGTTGCCGATCACGGCGACGGAATGACAGAAGAGGTACAAAAACATATTTTTGAGAAGTTTTATCAGGGGGACAGTTCCCGCAAGGCGGAGGGAAACGGTCTTGGGCTTGCCCTTGTAAAACGGATTGTTGAACTTTGCAAAGGCACGGTTACAGTGGAAAGTTCACCGGGAAAGGGCGCCGAATTTTTTGTTACGCTTCCGAGCAAGACGGGAAAACTATAAAGTTTAGCATAAGTAAAGGCATCGCGAAACGATGCCTTTACTTAAAACTCTGTAAACAGTCTTAAATTAGTGTTATCTCATTACCCGAGAATTTGTATCCATTCGGCGATCTCTGTTTCCGATACTCCGGATGAAAATCTCTTTCCTTCAAGCCAGTTGCCGGTTCCTGCAGCTTCTTTGAGCAGTTCTGCGCTGTTTCCTAAACCTGAACTTGCCGATGTGCAGAAGGGGATTACTGTTTTTGCCGTAAAATCATTTGCTTCAATAAAACCGTTAACAGGCCATGCGGCAATCCCCCACCAAATGGGATATCCTATAAACACGGTATCGTATTCATCGAAGTTGTCGACTGTCGCATTTACCAGTGCAATATCTCTGTCGTCAGGATGATCGTGTTCATAAACAACACGGCTGTTTTCATCGTTCCAATTCAAATCCTCTCTGCTGTAAGGCTCTGTGGGAACAAGCTCAAACAAATCGCCGCCCGTCGCAGAAGCAATATATCCGGCGGCTTCTTTTGTATTTCCTGTTGCAGAGTAATAAACAACTAATGTCTTTTTGCCGGAAGTTTCATTTGAAGGTATTTCCGCCTCGGTTTTCTCGCTGCCTGATTGCAGGTTTTCCGAAGTCCCGGACTTGCCGTCGGAGTGATCCGCGCTTTGACTGCCACAGGCGGTGAGGGATAATAGAAACAAAATGCTTATGATACATAAAAATAATTTTTTCATAATCAGTCTCCTTTACCAGCTTTTCTTCTCTTTTGTGCAGTCCCGCTGCTTTTTTCTCTCCTCAACCATTTTGACAAACCACTCGACCATGGACGGATCCTGATGAGAGAAGAAAGAGCTTTCGCTTTTATCCAAAACCGCAATGGCAGTCATATCCTCATCGGACAGCGCAAAGTCAAACACATCAAAATTTTCTTGCATATGCTCGCTATGGGTGGACTTCGGAATCACAACTACTCCGCGCTGAATATTCCAGCGCAGCATAACCTGTGCCGCTGTTTTTCCGTATTTTTCACCGATTTGCGAAATGACCGGATTGTCAAATGTACCTCCGCGGCCCTCTCCGAACGGTGCCCATGCCTCCAGGCGGATATCGTACTTGTCAGCCCATTCTTTCAAGTTTTTCTGCTGATTGAAAATATGCGTTTCCATTTGATTGACCATCGGTTTGATGCGGTTGAAAGACGCAAAGTCAACCATACGGTCGGCATAAAAGTTTGAGATGCCGATGGCACGGATTTTTCCCTCTTCGTACAATTCTTCCAGCGCTCTCCAGGCACCGTAAGTGTCGGAGAACGGCTGATGCAGCAGCACCAAATCCAGATACTCCGTTTTCAGCTTGCGAAGAGATTCCGCCACGGAAGCCTTTGTCTGTTCATAACCGTAATGCTCGATCCACACTTTGGTGGTCAGAAAGATGTTTTCCCTTGGCACGCCGGATTTCTCGATAGCGGAGCCGACCTCCTCCTCGTTAAAATACGACTGTGCCGTGTCGATATGCCGGTACCCCACCTTTAAGGCGTCAAGCACGCAGCGTTCACATTCCTCTTTGGTTACCTGATAAACGCCGTAGCCTAAAATGGGCATTTTTACACCGTTTGATAATGTTACATATTCCATCATGAAACACTCCTTCCCATTTCATAGGCTTCGTTGTAAGCGGGAGTATTTTTTATCTCTCCGACCTTCCAAGCGCCGACGCCGTAGATAATACCTGTTTCTCTCGCTCCGGAAAGGCAATCCTCCGTAAAACCGCGGAACGCTTCCATAGTGCGGGTAAGGCTCGTCGTTTCGGTATCCGCCGCTGTCAGGATAAAGTAAAAATCCTTGTCGGTAATTTCCGTGTATCTCGGCACAGTGCGGTCAATGAAGGTTTTCATCTGTCCGTCCATTGTGTAGAAATAGACAGGCGTGGCAAGAACAATCACATCTGCTCTCACCATTTTGTCAAGAATTTCTGCCATGTCATCCTTTTGTACGCATTTGTGCGTGGAGTTGCACACACCACAGCCACGGCAGTAACCGATATTCTCGGATGCCAGAAATATCTTTTCTACCTTATGACCGCTCTCTTGCGCCCCTTCGGCAAACCTGTCACATAGTATATCGGAATTGCCGCCTTTCCTCGGACTTGCCGAAATAATAAGTACATTTTTCATAATAACACCTCACTTCAGTTTATCGTATTCTTCATTGGAAACAGGCTCGCACCATTCCGTCCTGCAATTATCCCCCGGCACTTCGACTGCTAAATGCTGAAACCATGAATCAGCCGATGCACCGTGCCAATGCTTTACCTCGGCGGGAATATGCACCACATCTCCGGCTTTCAGCTTTCTTGCCGGCTTACCCCATTCCTGATACCAGCCTTCTCCCGAGGTAACAAGCAGCATCTGACCGCCGCCTTTATCCGCATGATGGATATGCCAGTTGTTGCGGCATTTCGGTTCAAAGGTTACATTGCCGATCACGACCTGCTCTGTCGAGAGCATATTCAAATAGCTCTGCCCGATGAAATACTGTGCAAATGCTTCGTTTGCGTTTCCTTTGGGGAATACGCTTATTTCCGGTATATTCATAGCAAATCCTCCCGAACCCATTTTTCAATATCTTTTCTCGACCGTTTTACGCTGCCACCGTGAATGGCAAGTCCCTTTTCAACCTTTGCGGCGGGACACAGTTTTTTGATGTCGTTTATGCTGCTGCCCAGGCCGCTGCCTTCGTGGGTACAGAAAGGCTTGATGGTTTTTTCGCTGAAATCAAAATGCTCCAGAAAAGTAAACACGGCCACAGGCATGGTGCTCCAGTAGTTTGGATAACCTAAATAAATCACATCATATTCATCGATCGTTTCAAGCCATTTTTTCAGTTCGGGACGGGTGTTCTGCCGCTGATCGGCCTGCGCCTGCGCGATACACTCGTTGTAATCCCTTGCATAAGGCTCCAACTGTTCGATTTTAAACCAATCAGCGCCCGTCAACTCTTTGATTATACCAGCCGCAACCTCCGTATTGCCGACGTCCAATGTTTTAATCAATCCGTTTACATAGTTCTCATCGGCTCTTGAATAAAAAGCAATCAACTTTTTCGACATTTCGATACCTCCGTCCGGTTTCTGTTAAAAGTATAACATAGAAATCCTTGACACAGAATATCCGATATGTTATCATAGTATAAACTTAAAGTTTATACTATGCAATCGGAGGCACCCTATGTATAATCCTATGCTTGATACTTTTATAGCGGTTTCGGATTATGGCAGCTTTACCAAAGCGGCAGAGCATCTGTATATTTCACCCACTGCCGTTATGAAACAGATGAATGCGCTTGAAAGCCATCTGAACTTAAAGCTGATAGAACGAACTCCGTCAGGCGTACATATAACGCCTGCGGGGAAAGTCATTTATCGTGACGCAAAGTTTATGATCGATTACTCAAAAAAGTCCATTGCCGCCGCAAATTCCGCCACACATAAATACGATACTACCTTCTGCGTCGGTACATCTTTACTCAATCCCGCAAAGCCTTTTATGGATTTGTGGTACAAGGTAAATCAAAGCTTTCCTGACTACAAGCTGCACCTTGTTCCTTTTGAAGATAATCACGAGGGTATTTTATCGGAAATCGAAAAACTGGGAGAAAAATTTGATTTCTTAATCGGCGTATGTGATTCCAAGGCTTGGCTGTCTTTATGCAATTTTTTGCCGCTCGGAAGATACAAAAAAATGATTGCGGTATCAAGAGAACATCCTCTTGCATCGAAAAGCCGTATTGATATCAAAGATTTATACGGCGAAACGCTTATGATGGTGAGCCGCGGAGATTCCGGCGTCAATGATTTCATACGCAATGATTTGGAAAAGAATCACCCGCAGATTCATATTGAGGACACCCCGCACTTTTATGATTTGTCTGTATTTAACCGCTGTGCAGAGACCGGAAATGTCCTGCTTACGATTGAATGTTGGCAGGAGGTTCACCCCGCTCTTGTCTCTATCCCTGTCAATTGGGATTACAGCATTCCTTACGGGCTGCTTTACAGCTTTCATGCACCGGAAGATGTGCTGAGGTTTGTTAAGGCGGCGGAGACCATAACGCATAAAGCATGAAATATTACAAAATGTTATTGTGAAAAGAGGTTGAGGACTTGACAAAATTGCATTTTTGAGTATACTATACTGTGCTTGCTCGGAGGGCAAATCATTCGGTGGAAATGATGAGCTGGATAAGGCAACAGGCTGAGACGCCTGTATGACTTATCCGGCTTTTTTGTGTTTTAAGCTGCAAAGTAAAATAGGTCATCGGAGGATCTGCGGCCGCAGCCGCAAGATCGAAAAAGATGTCGGGTGCGCTCGGTTATTCTTGATAATAGCTGGGCGCTTTATTTTATGAAAAATAAAAACCAATACGGAGGTATCATTATGAGAATTATTACAATCAGCCGGGAATTCGGCAGCGGCGGGCGGGAACTTGGAAAGCGTTTGGCAGACGTCCTCGGTATCCCTTGCTATGATCATGAAATTATAGATATGGTGGCAGAGAAATACGGTTTTGATAAAAACTATGTTTCGCATGTTTCGGAAAAAGACATTCGGGTGTTTTATCCCACAACCATAGCGCACCGCCTGATTGCGCCGCATCCTATGACGCAGCAATCCGTATCCATCGCTGTCTCGGAACATGAACTGATTAAAGAGCTGGCACAGCAAGGTGACTGCGTGATTGTAGGACGCTGTGCAGACATTGTTTTACGCGAAATGAATCCTATGAACATCTTTGTTTACGCCGATCAGCCGTCAAAGTTGAATCGCTGCAAGAGGCGTGCCGATGAAAACGAGCATTTCTCGGACAAAGAAATGCTGAAGAAAATGAAGCAAATTGATAAAGAGCGTGCCGCATACCGCTCACTGTTTTGCGAAGAGGATTGGGGCAGAAAAGAGTCCTATCATCTTTGTATCAATACTTCCGGCAAGGAAATCAAAGCATTGATCCCTGCCGTTGCGGACTATGTAAAACTTTGGTTCGGTCAGGAATAAGGCGGGGTGAAATAGGATGGCATCTTCAAGAAGAAAAGTAATCTTTCAAAATGTTGCACCGGCCATTTTAGCCAATGCCTGCGTGTTTCTGTTCTCGGTCGTAGATGGTATCTTTGTCGGCAACGGTGCCGGAAGTCAGGCACTCGGTGCGGTCAATTTGGCACTGCCATTTGTTTTACTCGCCCAAGCGCTGAATGCAATGGCAAGTATCGGCGGCGTTACCATTACAGCGATCCGATTCGGACGCGGTGACAAGGTAGGCGCACAGAATGCTTTTATGCACTCGTTTACCCTGAACCTGGTTGTCGGTGTTCTAATCACTCTGTTAGGTTCAGGATTAACGGGCGCTGTGTGCGATCTGCTCGGCGCTTCGGAGAGTTATTTGCCGCTTGTGCGGGAATATGTATTCTGGTATGCACTTTTTGCGATTCCCAATGCGCTGTCGCTGAACCTGCAATCCTTCTGCCGCAACGATGGTTCTCCCGGACTTGTAGCAGTCACGAATGTTGTCAGCACGGCGCTGAATATTTTTCTTGACTGGCTGTTTGTGTTTCCTTTACAGATGGGTGTTATGGGCGCAGCTGTCGCAACCGGTATTTCGCAGACCGTCGGTTTGTTGGTAGCATTAACACATTATGTGTTTAAAAAAGGTAGCCTTCGTATCAGCAGATACAAGCCGCAGATGAAGCTGTTTCGCAAAATCGCTTTCCGAGGGCTGCCCGAAGCCATCGCCCAGTTCTCCACGCCCGTCACGACCCTTTGTATGAACTACACCCTGATGGCAGCCTACGGCGATATTGGTATCAACGCATTTGCCATTATCTCTTATCTGTCCTCGTTTACCATGGCGGTATTTTTCGGTGCGTCGGAGGGTATGCAGCCCCTGTTTGGACAGGCTTACGGTGCCAAAGAGGATGACAACCTGAAGCACTATTACCGTGCCGGTCAGTTAATCAGCGTTATAGGCAGTACCCTTTGTGTGACAATCTATGTGATTTTCCCGCACTTTCTCTGCAAGCTGTTTGGTGCGGATGCTCAAACGCTGGAATTTACGGCAACCCATATGTGGGAATACTGCTGGGGATTTATTATCGGCAGTGTCAACAGTATGCTTTCCGCGTATTTCTACTCCACCAAGCGCTCCGGTCAGGCGATTGCTCTGAACGTCGTGCGCAGTCTTGTGATGAATTCTCTGATTATTACATTCCTGCCGAAACTGTTCGGGAGCGCTGTCGTATGGCACACCTTCGGTATCTATGAGGTGCTTGTGCTGATTGTGGCAATTGCATTGAAGAAAACCTCCGAACGCAAAGGCATTATTTACAGGTAAAGGAGACCACCTATGTCTGAACATGCAATGAAAAACACCGGAAGTAACGACTTCCTTACCGGGAAAATCAAACCGCTGTACTTTAGGTATCTTACTGCCGCTTTCGGCAGTGCGCTGATCTCCTCGATCTACGGCGTGGTCGATATGGCAATGGTCGGTCAGTATCAGGGACCGAACGGCACAGCGGCTTTGGCTGTTGTTAGTCCAATCTGGAATATTATATACAGCTTAGGGTTACTTATGGGGATCGGCGCTTCTGTCCTTTTCAGTACCCTGCGCGGGGAATCGGAACAAAACCGAAAAAGGTCTAACGAATATTTTACTGCCGCTTTGATCGGCACGGCGATTTTGGCGGTCATCACTTGGATCGCCGTCATTTTCTTTGACCGCGAGCTGCTGATGCTTTTTGGTGCGGAGGAAACGCTGCTCCCGTTGGCAAGGCGTTATCTTTTTCCTGTGAAATTTGCCGTACCGAGTTTCCTTTTGACGCAGCTTATGGCGGCGTTTTTGCGTAATGACGGCAACCCGGGACTTGCCACGAAAGCGGTTTTGTTCGGCGGCATTTTCAATGTTTTCGGGGACTGGTTCTTCGTGTTTGCTTTGGATATGGGCGTTATGGGAGCGGGTCTTGCTACCGTTATGGGCTCCGTTTTCTCCCTGCTCATTATGCTCACGCATTTTTTCAGCAAACGGAACACCCTGCGGCTGGAAAGACCGACAAAGCTGTTTTCCATGCTGAAATCCATCAGTATAACCGGCTTTTCCACCTTCTTTATTGATGTGGCAATGGGAATCCTCACCATGCTGTTCAACCGTCAGATTCTAAAGTATCTTGGCACTGATGCGCTTTCTGTTTACGGTATCATTATCAACATCAGCACTTTTGTCCAGTGCTGTGCTTACAGTATCGGCCAGGCGTCCCAGCCGATTATCTCCACAAACTTCGGCGCTCACCAAGGCAAACGCATTCGTGAAATTCTGAAATATGCCCTCGCAACAGCCGCCGTTTTCGGTCTGATTTGGATAGCGCTGGCTGAATTTGCCCCCAATCTTTTTGTCCGTATCTTTATGACGCCGACAAACAGTATCTTAAAAATAGCGCCTGCCATCATACGCAGCTACGGCATTTCCTTTTTACTGCTTCCGCTCAATATCTTTTCTACCTACTATTTCCAAGCGCTCATGAAGCCGTCGATTTCCTTTATCGTGTCGGTGTCAAGGGGTGCGGTTATCAGCGGTATTTTGATTTATCTGCTGCCTTTGATTTGCGGGGCGGACAGCATCTGGTTTGCGATGCCCGTTACGGAACTGATCGTTGCGATTTTTGTGGCGGTAATGATGACACGCTACACGAAACGGTTATCTGCTGAAAAGCAGAAAAAAGTTTAATCATGCGGTTGTCAGTTTACCGTGAGTTTTTCTTGCTGTGCTATGCTGTCAGATAATTAAGGCAGTATGCATATTAGGAGGATATAAATATGGTACTTTATTTCAGCGGAACGGGCAATTCAAGATATGTCGCAAAGAAAATCGCAGAGATTTCCGGCGATGAAATTATTTCGATCAACCAGCGGATAAAAGAGAGTGATTACAGCCCTGTAAAGTCGGACAGCCCGCTTGTTTTCGTCGGTCCGGTTTACGCAGGCAGACTGCCTCGCGTCATGGATGAATACATCAGCAAAGTTACTTTCGGCGGAACAAAGCAGGCGTATTTTATCGGCACCTGTGCGGCTACTCCGTGGCAGACAGTCCGTTATGTCGAAAAAATATGCGAGCAGAAGAAGTTTTCTCTGCTTGGCTTTAACTCTGTTGTAATGCCGCAAGGTTATATTGCAGGCGGAGGAACACAACCAAAAGAAAACAACGATAAGATTCTAAAAGATGCCGAACCGAAAATCGTAAAGATTGCGGAAACGATACGGGATAGACAGATACTGCCCAAGGAACAGCCGGGTAAAGCGGTTATGTCAAAGGTTCTGAATCCGATTATGTACTCGATGATGATCAGCGCTAAAGGCTTTACCGTGACAGATAAATGTACCGGCTGCGGTAAATGCGCAGAACGCTGCCCGCTGAATAATGTGAAGCTCGAAAACGGTAAACCATCGTGGGGCAAGAATTGCACCCATTGTATGGCCTGTATCGCAGGCTGCCCGGCAGAAGCGATTGAATACGGAAAGAAAACACAGGGTAAGCCAAGATATTATCTCGGTGAAAAATAAATCGTATATAAACGGCAAGGGGCTGTCGTGCTATAACAGTACGACAGCCCTTGTCATTATCCTATTCGGTTTTCCTATTTCTCCGTTAAGAACATCACGGATACGATTCCGGATTTTTTCATTCGATTAAGTGGATTGGGGTTTAATTATCTTCCAGCGCACGCTCCAGCCAAATAGAGCCGATGTCCATCGCATTATACAGCCCTTGCTTCTCACTGCGCTTAAGGATACGCTCTTTCATGCGCAGATCCGGGTCGGTAGACATGAGCTGCACCTGCACCTTATCCGCCACCGTCATATCCCCCACGGTTTTCGTGGAAAGGATCTGCATCATAATCACACACTTCTCTGCCATATCACCGTAGTACAGAGTATTGCCGCTGCGCACCAGCGGCTTGCCCTTGTAGAGCAGGAAGGCACTCTTTTTCGCTTTTTCCGCCATTCTGTTCTGTCCTTTCATCGCGCTTTACCCTTCCTTATCAGAGACCGGCAAAGCTCTTTTTGGTTAATTGTTCAAATAGGAACGCACCAGCGCGCGCAGCAGCTCGTCACGATCCAAACGGCGGATCAGACTGCGTGCGTTGTTGTGTGTGGTAATATACGTTGGATCCTCCGAAAGAATATAGCCGACCATCTGATTGATCGGATTGTAGCCTTTCTCCTGGAGCGCGTCATATACGGCGGTAAGCACCGCTTTCATTTCCTGTTCCTTGTCGTCTCCCAACGAAAACGTCATGGTTTTGTCCAACATCACGCCGACCTCCGTTCCCATAGCAAATACTCTATACTCTTATTATACGGCATTTGAAACCAGATTACAAGAGAATTATGAGCGCAAAATGCAACCTTTTTCCTTAAGATTTTTGAAAATCTTGGTAAGCGCAGGATCAATTTCCGCATCCGTCAGCGTACCGTCCGCCGAACGGAACATCAGGCTGTATGCCACACTTTTCTGGCCGTCGGCGATTTGCGCGCCCTGATAGACGTCGAACAGCTCGACGCTTTCCAGATAACGGCCGCCCGCCGCGCGGATGGTACGTTCGATCTCCGCAACCGGCAAGGAGGCGTCGCACAGCAGCGCCACATCGCGCTCCACCGCCGGGAAACGCGGCAGCGGCTTATACAAAACCCGCTGATCGGCCGCCGCATACAGCGGACGCAGCAGCAGCTCCGCCACATAAACACGCGTATCCATATCGTATTTCGCGGCAACATCCGGATGCAGCTCGCCCAGCGTCGCGATCGCTTCGCCGTTCACCAGCGCATTTGCCTGCCGGCCCGGATGCAGATAGACCTCCTGCGCCGCGGCATAATCCGCTTTCACACCGAAGCGTTCAAACACGCTGTCCAATATGCCCTTCAGCGTGAAGAAATCTTCGTCAGCGCCGTATAATCCGAGGCACAGCACCGGCTCCTCGTCCGGCTGCTCTGTAATCGGCAGCGCTTTCGGCAGGAAGACTTTGCTAACCTCAAAAAAGCGCGCCGCTGAGATCTTACGATTAAAATTCGTGGACAGCACCGTCAGCATACTGGTCACCAGCTGCGTGCGCAGGGTGGAATATTCCTCGCCCAACGGATTGCGCAGAGAAATCGCCTGACGGCGTACATCGTCCGCCGCCAATCCTAAGATGTCCACCGCTTTGCTGCTGATGAAGGAATAGGTGGTGATCTCCCGCATTGCATGGGCGATCAGCCGCGCTTTCAGCTGATCGTTGTGCACGCGCTCCGGCAACCGTTTTCCGCGCACGATTTCGCCGGTCATCGGCGTAGCCACGATATGATCGTACCCATACACCCGCATGATCTCCTCGGCGAGATCGGCGCGTCCCTCGATATCGTCGCGGAACGAGGGAACCGTACAGGTGAGAGTATTGCCGGAAAGCGTTGTGCGGATACACAGGCTGTTGAGAATCTCCACCATCGTTTCCGTCGGGACGGATACGCCCAACAGCGCGTTGATGCTGTCCGCCGTCACATGCAGCACACGATCCTCCGGCAGCGCCTCATAACAGTCGATCGAACCGTCGATAATGTCGCCGGCATCCAGCTCATCGATCAACTGCAATGCACGCTCCATCGCGTATTGCACGTTGTGAATGTCCACGCCCTTTTCAAAACGGGCGCTGGATTCGGTGCGCATACCAAGCGAACGCGCTGTACGGCGCACACTGTCGCGGCGGAATTTGGCACATTCCAGGAACAGATCGACGGTATCCTCTTTGATGCCGCTACCCAAACCGCCCATAATACCGGCAAGGCAGGACGGTTTTTCCGCGTCCGCAATCACCAGCATCTCCGGAGAAAGCGCGTGCGTTTTGTTATCCAGCGTGGTAATGGTCTCCCCTGCCGCCGCATGGCGTACCCGAATCTGCGCGCCGGTCACGTCCCGCAGATCAAACGCGTGCATCGGCTGCCCGGTTTCCAGCATAACATAGTTGGTAATATCCACAATGTTGCTGATCGGACGCATTCCGGCCGCTTTCAGGCATTGCTTCATCCACTCCGGCGACTCTTTTACGCGGACGTTTTTCACAACGCGCCCCAGATACCGCGGGCAAAGATCGTAATCCTCCACCGTCACCGCAATATGCTCCCGAACATCGCCGCCCTTGGTATGATAAACCGGCTTGGGCATACGGAACGGCTGCCCAAGCGCCACCGCTACCTCGCGGGCAACGCCCAGCACGCTTTGGCAGTCGGGACGGTTAGCGGTAATTTTGAAGTCGATGATATAGTCGTTGAGATGCAGTACCTCACGCATATCGGTGCCGGGCGTGAGCCCCTCCGGCAGGATCAGGATACCGTAAACCTCCGCGCCGGGGAAATCGCTTTCCTTCAGGCACAGCTCCTCGCCAGAGCACAACATCCCGTTGGACGCCACGCCGCGCAGCTTTCCCTTTTTAATGTGCATCCCATTGGGCAGCAGCGAATCGTGCAGCGACGCCGGTACCAGCGCGCCTTCAAACACGTTGGTCGCGCCGGTCACGATCTGTACCGGTTCCTGCGCGCCGATATCGATCTGACAAATTTGCAGCTTATCTGCGTCCGGATGTTTTTCGAGTTTGACGATGCGGCCAACCACCACGTTGCGCATGGTCGCGGACAAATCGACGATTTCCTCCACCTCGAAACCGCTCATCACCATTTTATCGCAAAGCTCTTGCACGGGGACCGTAATGTCCACATACTGCTTCAGCCAGCTTAAAGAAATTTTCATTGTGGCTCCCTCCCCTTACTGAAACTGTTCCAGAAACCGCTGATCGTTTTCGAACAGCAGCCGAATATCGCTGATTTTATAACGTGTTGTGGTCAGGCGATCCAGCCCGATTCCAAAAGCAAAACCGGAATACTCCTCCGGATCAATCCCACAGCCCGCCAGGACACGCGGATGCACCATACCGGCGCCGAGGATCTCGATCCAGCCGCTGCCCTTGCACACACGGCAGCCCTTACCGCCGCATTCGGAGCAGGACACATCAACCTCCACGCTCGGCTCGGTGAACGGGAAGAAGGACGGACGGAACTTGACCTTGGTTTCCGGCCCATAGATCTCGTGAGCAAACTGCTCCAGCACGCCCTTTAGATCACACATCGTAATGCCCTTATCCACGACCAAGCCCTCCACCTGATGGAACACAGGCGAGTGCGTCGCATCCACTTCATCCGCGCGGAAAACGCGGCCCGGGCAGATGATGCGGATCGGCGGTTTGCGATGCTCCATGGTGCGGATCTGCGCCGCCGAGGTCTGGGTGCGCAGCAGCAGGTTGTCGCTCAGATAGAACGTATCCTGCATATCCCGCGCCGGATGGTCAGCAGGGACATTCAGCGCTTCAAAGTTGTAATAATCGGTCTCGATTTCCGGGCCGTCTACCACGTCAAAGCCCATAGACTGGAAGATATCGATCAGATCCTCCAGTACAATATTCAGCGGATGCAGACCGCCGCTTTTCACTTTTTTCCCCGGCATCGTCACATCCAGCTTTTCCGCCAGCAGCCGCTCCTGCTTGAGCGCCTCTTGAACCGCCGTCTCGCGTGCGGACAACGCGGCCTCCAGCTCCGCGCGCAGCTGGTTGACCAACTGTCCGACGCGGGGACGTTCCTCTGCGGGCAGGCTGCCCATGCCGCGCAGCAGCTCGGTCAGCGACCCTTTTTTCCCCATGACACGGACGCGGAATTCCTCCAGCGCCTTGGGTTCCCGAAGATTTTCCAGTTCCTGCAATGCCTGCTTGCGCAGCGCATCCAGTTTTTCTTGCATACGATTCATCCTTTCTGTTCTCGTCTGTTCTCGTGACTGCGCAGTTTTGGGAAGGGCAAAACAAAAAGTCTCCGCCCCTCAGACAAGGGACGAAGACTGCAATTCTCCGTGGTACCACCCTAATTTTTGCATGAAGCAAACACTCCAGCGACCGATAACGGGGTCTGCCGTCGAGACCTACTGTATGGTTCAGCCTCGCCGCTCCGGAGTGAACTTCTGCACCTTTGTCTGCGAGCCGCTTTCAGCCGGCGGCGGCTCTCTCTGTAAGCAGAAAACCGATGCATACTCTCTCCATCTGTGCGTTATTTCTTATAGTATACGCGATAATCAAAAAAATTGCAAGCATTTTTGTGATTTTCCGCGTACTATCCGCGTTTTTGCAATTGCGCAAAATTCGCCATGATCTTTTTGGTTCCGGCTTTTTCAAAGGCGATCGTCAGCAGATGGTCGTTTCCCATCGGTTTCACCGAAAGAATACGCCCTTCACCGAACACTTTATGCCCGACCAAATCGCCTTCTTTCCAGCTGCCCGTTTTTGCCGGAGCCGCCGGATGTCCGGCGGCTGTACCGAACGCTTGGCGGGAAGCAATGGATTCCCGCCGCCCGGCACCGAAACCGGACGCAGCATGCTCTGCCGGACGGGAAACCGGCGCCATCGGTTTCGGCGCCGAAACTCCGCCGGTCACCGCACCGCCAAAACTGCCGAATGTACCGGTAAAAGCTCTTGCCCTGTCGTGCACATCCAGCAGTTTATCCGGAATGTCTCCAAGAAAACGGGACGGACGATTGCGGGTTGTCTGCCCATACAGCATACGGCTTTTGGAATTGGTGATATACAGAAGCTCTTTGGCGCGTGTGATCGCCACATAACACAGACGGCGATCCTCCTCCATATCCTCCGGATTATAAATCGTCTGCATGCCGGGGAAAATCCCGTCCTCAAATCCCGGCAAAAACACCACCGGGAATTCCAGCCCTTTGGCAGCGTGCATTGTCATGAGAATGACCGTATCCGCGGACGCATCGTAGTTATCCACATCGGTCATGAGCGCGGCTTCCTCTAAGAACCCGGAAAGCTCCGGAAAATCCTCGTTGGAATTGTTTTCGTAATCCTGTATGGACGAGGCCAACTCGTTCAAGTTCTCTACGCGTCCTGCCTCCGTCTCTCCCAACTGCTCCCACATGGCGAGATAGCCGGTCGTTTCCAGCATTGTGCGATACAAAGCGTGCACGCTGTTCTCCGGATCCTCGTTCATCTCCCGCAAGCGGTCAATGATTGCTGTAAACTGTTTCAACTTCATGGACGCGCGGCTGAGCGACGGATAGTCCTCCGCATGAGCAATCACCTCATACAGAGACAGATTGAGTCCTTCCGCGATTGCCGCTGCGTTATCCATGGTTGTCTCCCCGATACCGCGTTTCGGTTCGTTGATGATCCGCCGCAAACTGACACTGTCATCCGGATTGTTGATCACACGCAGATAAGCCATGGCATCGCGCACTTCTTTGGTATCGAAAAAACGATGTCCGCCGATGATACGGTACGGCACACCGCTTTTTACCAGCGCGCGCTCGATCGAGTTGGACTGAGCGTTCGCCCGGTACAGCACCGCAAAATCGCTGTACCGCCGCCCGTCGCTGACGCCATCCAAGATTTTATCCGCGATAAAGCGCCCTTCCTCGTCCTCGTTATCCAGCGTATGTAGCTGCAGCTTATCCCCCTCCGGGTTCTGTGTCCACAGGGTTTTGCCTTTTCGTCCCTTGTTTTTTTCGATCACCGCGTTGGCGGCATTTAAAATATTCTGCGTCGAACGATAATTTTGCTCCAAACGGATGACCGTACAACCGCGGAATTCATCCTCAAAATTCAAAATATTTTCAATCGTCGCGCCCCGAAATTTGTAAATGCTCTGGTCGTCGTCGCCCACCACGCACAGATTGCCGCTGCGCTCCGCCAACAAACTGATCAGCTTGTATTGCGCGTGGTTGGTATCCTGATACTCGTCCACCATCAGATAGCGGTATCGCTTCTGATAGCGTTCCAGCACGTCGGGACATTCCATAAACAGCTGAACCGTTTTACAAAGCAGGTCGTCAAAATCGACGGCGTCCGCCTCTTTCAGCCGCCGCTGATAGAGTTTATAGCATTCCGCTACTTTTTTCAGCCGAAAATCGCTGCCGGCCTGCGCTGCAAATTCCTCCGGTGACAGCAAGCTGTCCTTGGCGCGCCCGATTTCACCGAGAATCGCCTTATGCGGCAGTACCTTTTCTTCAATGTTCAGCGTCTTCATGCATTCCTTTATCAGGCGGCAGCTATCGTCGGTATCATAGATCGTGAAGTGCGAAGAGTAGCCCAGCCGCTCGCCGTCCCGCCTTAAAATGCGGGCGCAAAAAGAATGGAAGGTACTGGCCATGACCTCGTTGCCGTCCTCCCCCAACATCCGTGTCAGCCTTTCTTTTAATTCGCCGGCCGCTTTGTTGGTGAAGGTAATAGCCAATATCTGCCATGCAGGGCAGGGAGAGACCGCGCACAACTCCACGAGGCGCCCTTCGGCCGCCGCACGTCCTTCGGCACAGTCGTGCAGCAGCGCCATATCCGCCTCGGAAACGGCAGCCGGAATCTCCTGACTGGCATAGCCGTGTCCGTATTTCACTATATTGGCGATTCGGTTGACCAGAACCGTAGTTTTCCGCTGCCCGCGCCGGCCAGAATCAACAGCGGCCCGTCCGTATGAAACACAGCACGGCGCTGCATATCGTTCATGCGGGCAAAATCCCGTTCAATGATCCGGCGGCGAAGCGACAAAAATTCATTTTGATAATCAGCCATAGTCTCCCAACCCTTTCCGGTTGCAAAAAAGAGCCGCCCCGGTGACCACCGGGACTGTTCCCGCGGGCATCACAAGGGCGACCCCTTTTACCGTTTCACAATCTGATCTTTAACCGAACAACGACAGCAGCACGCCGGCCGCCACGGCGGAACCGATAACGCCAGCCACGTTCGGGCCCATGGCGTGCATGAGCAGGAAGTTGCTGGGGTTCTCCTGCTGACCGACCTTTTGTGCCACACGCGCCGCCATCGGAACAGCCGACACGCCGGCTGAACCGATCAACGGATTGACCTTTCCCTTGGTCGCAATATACATCAGCTTACCGAACAGAACGCCGCCTGCCGTACCGATGCAGAAAGCTATCAGGCCCAGACCGATAATCAACAACGTTTTGACCTGCAAGAACGTATTGGCATTTGCCGTTGCACCGACCGTCACGCCGAGCATGATGGTCACAATGTTCATCAGCTCGTTCTGCGCCGTCTTGGTGATGCGCTCCACCACACCACTCTCGCGGAACAGGTTGCCGAGCATCAGCATACCGATCAGCGGCGCCGCGCTGGGCAGCAGTAGCACGCACAGCAGCGTTACGATAATCGGGAACAGGATCTTTTCCGTCTTGGATACCACACGCAGCTGCTCCATTTTGACCATCCGCTCTTTCTTGGTCGTAAGCGCGCGCATGATCGGCGGCTGGATAATCGGCACCAGCGCCATATAGGAATACGCGGCAACCGCAATGGAGCCAAGCAGATGCGGCGCCAATTGAGCCGTCAGATAAATCGCGGTCGGACCGTCCGCACCGCCGATGATAGCGATCGAGGCAGCCTCTTTCGCCGTAAAGGTAACCGCTTCAATGCCGGTAAGTCCCAGCGCACTCGCACCGAAGAACGTAGCAAAAATGCCCAACTGCGCCGCGGCGCCGAGCAAAAAGCTCTTGGGATTGGAAATCAGCGGGCCGAAATCGGTCATACAACCGATACCGAGGAAAATAAGCGGCGGATAAATGCCAAACTTCACGCCCTGATACAAATACCACATCAGGCCGCCATTTTCAAAGTGCTGCCAGTAATACTGGCCGTTCAGCTCCAAAACGGGATATACCTGATCGAAAATCCCCTGCGTCATATGTTCCAGCTCCGCAGCCGTGAGCGGTACCAAAGAATTCATCTGCGGATCCATGATTTTTCCGAGCGGCAGGTTGACCAGCAGCATGCCGAACGCAATCGGCAGCAGAAGAAGCGGCTCAAACTGTTTCTTGATTGCCAGATACATCAGGACACAGGCAACGCCAATCATGATCAGATTTTTCCAGCCGCCATTTTGGAAGTTAAACAATTGTGCAAAACCGGATTCGTTCCAAAGCTGCACAATAGCCGTCCATAAAGCCTCCATTTTTGATTCGTCCTTTCTGGTTACGCGTAATGTATGGATTAAAAGGGTCTGGTATTCTCAGCAAGGCCGGCGGATGCCCAAACCGGACGCTCTCCGCGCGCACGGCTGACGCTGCGCACAGCATAACGCTTACCGTCCGTTGACATAGCCGCAACAGCAGCTGCAATCACGGCGACAACCTCTTCCGGAATCCCGCTCTGTACGACCGGTGCCTTCGCGGCTGTCGGCATGGGAGCGGGCGCCGCTACCTTGGGCTGTGCAGGAGCAGCGGCAGGGGGCGTTGCCTTTTTCTTTTCTCCTCTGCTTCCGGACATGACGACACCGAATAACCAGAACAGCACCGTCAGCAATATCAATACGGAAAATACAACCGTCACGCCGATCAGCACGGTCATACCGGCATCGCCCAGCAGCTTGCCGACATCCACGGAAACAGCCTCGGCGGCTTTTCCATACATCGCTGCATTCATCACCATAACCCTCATACTTCCTTCATTCAGAGTTTGCGGCAGGAGATTCACCAGAAAACCCAAATCCTACCCAGTTTACAATTTGTGCATAATTATAGCGCAAATCACGCGTAAATGCAATCGTTCTTGAAAAAATAGCCGCATAGAATATTTTTCTCTTTTTCCTATAGTTTTAGCCAAAATGCAAAAGGAAATGCGGCAGTCACAACTATCCTCCGATACGCCGTCAGTTTTGCTTGCAATTATGCTTAAAAATCGATATAATAGGAAAAAAACAGGGAATTTTTGCAAACCGGAAAGGCATGATCGGCATGAAACACATCATTTTACTCTGCGATGGTATGGCAGACACCCCCTGCGCGGAGCTTGGAAACCAAACGCCTATGGAAAAAGCCTGCAAACCTTCCATGGACACGCTGGCATCGAAAAGCGAGATTGGGCTGGTACGTACGGTGGAGGGCGGTATGTCCCCCGGCAGCGACGTTGCCAACCTCGCGGTTCTCGGATATGACGCACAGCTTTGCTATACCGGCCGCTCCCCCTTGGAGGCTGCCAACATCGGCATTGAACTGGCGGACGACGATGTCGCATTTCGCTGCAATTTAGTGACGCTTTCCGCGGAGGAGCCGTATGAAAGCAAGACGATTCTGGACTATTGCGCCGGTGATATCCACACGCGCGATGCGGACGAAATCGTGAAAACGCTGCAAACGGCCTTTGGCGGCGGCGCTTTTGATTTTTATACCGGCACGGCTTACCGTCACTGCCTTGTCTGGCACGGCGGCAAAACGGCGCTGGGCAAGCTGACGCCCCCTCACGATATTACCGGACGGGTCATCGGCGAATATCTGCCGCTGCATCCGGACGCAGCTCCGCTGCTGGACATGATGAAACGCAGCGCCGTTCTGTTGGCGGATCATCCGGTCAACCGCCGCCGCATCGCGGACGGTTTGCCGCCCGCAAATGCGATTTGGCTGTGGGGGCAAGGAAAACGTCCGCAGCTGGACAATTTCTTCGCCAAAAACGGTGTAAAGGCCTCGATGGTATCGGCAGTCGATCTTCTGAAGGGGATCGGCCGTCTGGCCGGTATGCACGTATGCGATGTTCCCGGCGCGACCGGCTATATCGATACGAACTATGAGGGCAAGCGGCAGGCGGCTTTGGAGGAACTGAAAGCCGGACAGGATCTGGTCTATATTCATGTGGAAGCGCCGGATGAGTGCGGACACCGCGGTGAAGTATTGAACAAAGTAAAAGCTATCGAGGATATTGACCGCCGTATTTTGCAGCCACTGCTGAAAGAAGTGGCCGCGATGGGCGACTTTGATGTGCTGATCCTGCCGGATCACCCCACGCCGTTGGCGATCCGCACACATGCGTCCGATCCCGTTCCCTATCTGCTCTACCGCAGCTACGCGGAAACGGACAGCGGTGTAACGGCTTTCACGGAAAAAGCCGCCCGTGCGGTCGGAAAACTGGTCGAACCCGGCTATACGCTGCTGGCGCATATGCTTCGTCCGTAATCCCGCCCCTGCCGTTTTTCGGCAGGGGTCTTTCGCGCACGCTCCGTCGGTGAATAAGCCAAGACACCGGTGGAACACTAGCCTAAAAGGTGGTGTGCTATGAAACAACAATTTGATGTCGGCGGTATGACGTGCAGCGCCTGCAGCGCGCACGTGGAGAAAAGCGTAGGCAAACTGTCCGGCGTGCGGCAGGTCAATGTGCAGCTTTTACAAAACCGCATGACCGTCGTATACGATGCCCCCGCCGATCCCGCGTCTATTATACAGGCGGTCGAGCAGGCGGGCTACACGGCCGCTGTGCATACGGAGGGGCAAAACGCCGCTGCGGAAAAGCGGCAGGAGGATCCGGACGAAAATGCGCGCGCGATGAAACGGCATTTCTGGATTTCCGTTGTTTTCTTGATCCCGCTGATGTACCTTTCCATGGGGCATATGGCAGGGTGGCCGCTGCCCTCCTTCTTTCACGGCACAGCAAACGGCATAACCTTTGCGTTCACACAGCTGCTGCTGACACTGCCGATTCTTTTGGTCAACCGGCACTATTTTAGCCGCGGCTTCCGTTCTCTGTTTAAGGGCGCGCCCAACATGGACACGCTGATCGCCATCGGCGCTTCTGCCGCCGTTGTATATGGCGTTGCCGCCATTTATGCTATCGGCTACGGCTTGGGACACGGCAACCAGGCGCTGGTGGAGCAATATTCCATGGATCTGTACTTTGAATCCGCCTCCATGATCCTGACACTGATCACCTTGGGAAAATATCTGGAGGCTCGCTCAAAAGGACGCACCTCCGACGCGATCTCCCGTCTGATCCATCTGGCGCCTAAGCAGGCAACCGTCCTGCGGGACGGCCAAGAACAGGAAATTCCCGCGGAGCAGGTAGTCGCGGGCGATACCGTGATCGTTCGTTCAGGGCAGAGTATCCCGGTGGACGGCATCATTCTGGACGGCAGCGGTTCCATCGACGAATCCGCACTGACCGGCGAAAGCCTGCCGGTGGATAAGCAAGCCGGCGATACCGTGATCGGGGCGACCATCAACACAACGGGCTATTTCCGTTTTCGCGCAACCAAGGTCGGCGCCGACACCGCGCTTGCACAAATCGTTCGGCTGGTAGAGGAAGCCTCTTCCTCCAAAGCGCCGATCGCCAAGCTGGCGGACAAGGTCAGCGGCGTTTTTGTGCCGATTGTGCTGACCATCGCGGTTCTGGCAACCGTGGTGTGGCTGCTGCTGGGCGCACCGTTTTCCTTTGCCCTGTCTATCGGTATCGCCGTATTGGTGATCTCCTGTCCCTGTGCGCTGGGTTTGGCTACACCGACCGCGATTATGGTGGGCACCGGCAAAGGCGCCGAGCACGGCATTCTGATCAAATCCGCGGAAAGTCTGGAAACCGCACATTCCATCCAAACCGTCGTGCTGGACAAGACCGGTACGATCACCGAGGGGAAACCGCGGGTGACCGATCTTCTTCCCGGTGACGGGGTGGACGAGCGATATCTGCTCACAATCGCTGCCTCGTTGGAATCCGCTTCTGAACATCCGCTGGCACGCGCGGTAACCGCCTTCGCGCAGGAACGCGGCATTTCTCTTCTGCCGATCCGCGACTATCAGGCAATCGCCGGGCAGGGGATTCGCGGCACGTTGGAGGGGAAAATGGTGTGTGCCGGCAACCGGCGCATGATGGAGGAAAACGGCGTGGAGCTGCACGGCTTGGATGAACGTGCGCAAACACTCGCGCAGGCAGGAAAAACGCCGCTGTTTTTCAGCCGGGGGAATCAACTGCTTGGCATCCTCGCTCTTGCCGATGTGGTAAAACCGACCAGTGCGCAGGCGATTGCCGAATTAGAGGCAATGGGTATCGACGTGGTGATGCTCACCGGCGACAACGCCCGCACCGCCGAAGCGATCCGCAAGCAGCTGAACATTACCCGCGCGGTCGCCGAGGTGCTGCCGCCCGACAAAGAACAGGAGATCCGACAGTTGCAGGAAGCCGGCAAAACGGTCGCCATGATCGGCGACGGCATCAATGACGCGCCGGCGCTTGCGCGTGCGGACGTGGGAATCGCCATCGGCGCCGGTACGGATGTCGCGATCGAATCCGCCGATATCGTGCTGATGAAAAGCGATCTGCTGGATGCGGTCACCGCCATTCAGCTGAGCAAAGCGGTGCTGCGCAACATCCGGCAAAATCTGTTCTGGGCGTTTTTTTATAATATGTTGGGTATTCCGCTTGCCGCCGGCGTCTTTTTTTCGGTACTCGGCTGGAAGCTGAACCCCATGTTTGCCGCTGCCGCCATGAGCTTCAGTTCGGTATTCGTAGTCGGCAACGCCTTGCGGCTGCGCCGATTCCGTCCGCATTTTATGAAAAAAACAAATTTGTCCCCATCGAAAGGAGTCCTTCCCATGACCAAATGTATCCAAGTAACCGGTATGTCCTGCGGGCATTGTACAGCACGCGTGGAAGCCGCGCTCAATCAGCTGGAAGGCGTCACCGCCAAGGCCGATCTGGAAAAAGGCTGTGTAGTGGTTATCCTGCAATCCCCGGTGGACGACGCTGTGCTTCGGCGCGCTATTCAGGATGCCGGCTATGAACCGGGAGAGATCCATGAATAAAGCAGATTCTTCCAATATGTTTACGGCGAAATCGCTGCGAAAGCTCATCATTCCGTTAATCATTGAACAGTTTCTGGCTGTAGCCATCGGCATGGCGGACACCTTTATGGTGTCCGCCGTCGGTCAGGAGGCGGTGTCTGCCGTTTCCACCGTTGATACCATCAACGTACTGCTGATCACGATTTTCTCTGCGCTTGCAACCGGCGGTGCGATCGTGACGGCACAATATTTGGGGCGGGACGACGGTGCCAATGCCGCCGTCTCCGCCAAACAGCTGCTGATTGTGACCGGCGGACTGTCCATCCTGATGATGGTGGGGTGTCTTATCGGAAATCGTGCGCTGCTTTCGTTGGTGTTCGGCAACACGGAGGCCGCCGTGCTGGAAAACTGTATCGTGTATTTTTTCTGGTCGGCTCTCTCCTACCCTTTCATCGCACTGTATAACGCCGGAGCGGCATTGTTCCGTACCACCGGCAATTCCAAGATTACCATGTACATATCCACCTTCATGAATCTTCTCAACGTCGGAGGGAATGCGCTGCTGATCTACGGCTTTCAGATGGGCGTCGCCGGAGCGGCGATCGCCTCGCTGGTTTCCCGCATTGCCGGCGCGATCGCTATTCTCCTCCTGCTGCGGTTTCATAATCACGCCTTGCCCCTGTACGGGCTGTTTCGGCCCGTATTTCACCCCGCTATGGCCAAAACCATTCTGCGCATCGGTATTCCCAACGGCTTGGAAAACAGCATGTTCCAAATCGGCAAGATCCTGCTGCAGGGGTTGATCGCCAGTTTCGGCACAGCGGCGATCGCCGCCAACGCCATTGGAAACACGCTCGCACAAATCACACAAATCCCCGGACAAGCACTCGGTCTCTCGCTGATTACCGTCGTCGGGCAATGTGTCGGCGCACAGCGCTATGATGAAGCTAAACATTATATGAAGCTATTGACCGGCATCACCTATCTCGCCATGGGCGTGATGAATCTGGCGGTGTTCTTCGGCATTCATCCGTTGGTCGGATTGTTCGGCCTTCCGGAAGAAGCGTCCCGGCTGGCGGTTGAAATCATGCGTGTGCAGTGTATCGGCAGCCTGTTTCTGTGGCCATTGTCGTTTGCACTGCCAAACGGTCTGCGGGCGGCGGCGGATGTGCGCTTTACCATGATCACTTCCATTCTTTCCATGTGGCTGTGCCGCATTGCCATGAGCTATGTGTTGGGACAGCTTTTAGGGTTGCAGCTCGTCGGTGTATGGATCTCGATGATGCTGGATTGGCTTGTCCGCAGCATTGCTTTTCTGCTGCGGTATCTCAGCGGCCGCTGGAAAACCCACGTACTGCTGAAGTCATAAATAAGATAAGAGGGCTGTCTCAAAAGTGAGATTTTGAGACAGCCCTTTTCGTGTTAAATTATTCCGCTACCCATACATCGCCGTCGGCGATTGTCGCCTCCGACAAGGAAATCGCGCCTTGAATTACATTGCCTGCGCCCACATCAATACCGCCGGTGAATTGAACCACGACGGTATCGCCGGTTTTGATTTTCAGGTGATCGATACAGCGTTTTATCAGCAGATCCTCCGAAGGAACTTTGAACACCATACCGTCCTCCGGGCTTTCGCACAAAACGGAATCATCAATCAGGATATAATCCTCCTCTATTTCCGCTACCGTGCCGGCAAGAGAATAGTAATAAGATTCGCACTGGCCTTTCTCTGCGTTTGCGGCGGCATAATCGATAATCTGTCCGGCTGCATCTTCACCGATGTAATAGATATAGGCCAAATCGAAAATGTTGGTCCACACATAGCCATCCTCGGTCACATAAAACGCTTTTTTATACGCGCCCAGCGCCTCCGAGGTTGCCGTAAAGCTGATGTAGCTTCTGCTGGTGCAGTTCCATGCGTCATCCTCCACAAAACCCGCCTGTCTACATTCGGACAAGATTTGCCAAATCCGATCGTCGTTTTTCAGATGGTAGTATCCTTTTTCTGTGTAGCCTTCATAGGCTGTAAAACGATTGAATTCCAGAGACCGCGTCAGATCATAGCCGTCCAAAAACTCGCCAAACGTTGGCTGTGGAGCAGATTCCTTGTGCATAAACACATAGAATCGGCCATCCATACCGACCGCAACCAGCTTTTCTTCGGAAATGCCCTTGATCTTTCGCACATCACAGGACTGTGTATAGGCTTTCTCTGCATAATGATCGTAACCTTTTGCTTCGCAAGTGCCCAGTACATCACCCAGAAGGGACACATCAATGGCTTTGGCTCGGCCGATGTACTCCTTCCCGCCCAATATCATCGTCCCATACTTCTCATAGACGGTCTTATACTCCCAAGGCCAATCGACCGCGCTTTCCGCTCCTTTTACGCTCACATCCTTATAGGGGCGGTTTAAACCTGCAAAGGAAGTCGGCTCCGGACTGTCCTGCTGGAGCCTTGGAAACACCAAAACGCCGACAAGGACTATAACAGCGAAGCAGGCTGCCATCGCCCCCCATTTTCTCCATCCGTTTCGGCGGATGACATCGGTTTCTCCGGTATAGGCGGTCGCCTCCTCCACATATTTCGGATCAATCTTTCCTATGACTTCGGAAATCTTATTTTTTCTCATAGCGATACCCCTTCCTTGATCAGATGTTTTCTCAGCTTTTCCCGCGTGCGGGAGAGCCGAACGGATATGTTATGGTTGCTTGTGTGAAAAAGCTCGGCAAGATCCACAATCGAATCCGCATACCAATAACGGCGGACGAACAAAATGCGGTTTTCCTTATCCAGCGCAGCCAGAAAATCATCTACAACATGAGCCACCTCGCCGGCATGGAATTCGTCCTCCACACAGTTTGATGTAGGGAAGCAGTTTTCCAACTCATCCAAGGCGACATCATAGACGCTGTTTCGTTTCGCCGCAGTATTGGCGTGATATTTATTGACAGCCAAATTCCGCACGATACGGCAAATATAGCTCAGAAGCGGATGCGGTTTTTGAGGCGGTATAGTGTTCCACGCTCCGAGATAGGCATCGTTCACGCATTCTTCGGTGTCTCTTCTGTCGTTCAGTATATTGTTCGCAACCTTGGTACATACAGCGCCGTATTTCTTCGATAGTTCAATGATTGCCTGTTCTGAGCGCTCATAGAACAATTCAATTATCTGACTATCGTCCAAACTGCTCACCATCCTTTCTGCCTCACCTATATACTCAAGATTCGGCAGGGATTATCTCATCCTTTTTCAAAATTATATCGTACTTTTGCGACTTTTTCTATAACGGCAAAGCAAAAGACAGCCTAGCCTTTCGACTACGCTGCCTTTTCTTGCGTATCCTATTCGGAATTTTCCTCCTGCGGCAAGGACATCTGCCGCAGACACATATGTCGGCTCCTCGCTTTCAAGACAGAATTTTCTTGAAAAACGCCTCCGAGGACGGCCCGCTCGGACGCAAAAAACGTCCCAGCTCATACAACGAGTCCGGATCGGCCGATATCTTGTTGACCTTTTCCGTACAGCCTAACGTCGCCTGAAAACCCATTTCCTTCAAAATCGGCAACGCCTCCGGACTGACGGCGCCGAATGGGTATACGAATGCCGTGGGACTATACCCGGTTTCCTCCTGCATCCGCTGCTGCAGCTTCAAAACATCCGCTTGCAAAAACGACCGGTACTCCGCCAGACTTTCCGTGACCTTTTTCTTGGAACCCTTTCTGCCGCCGGAGGACGCGTGCAGATTATACGTATGATTCTGCACTTCGACCAATCCGGAGTCGATCATTTCCCGCAGCTGAGGCCACGTAACATGGGAATAGTTCGCATGATTGTCCTCCACGCGGCTGTATTCCTCGGTATAGCGACCGATGGGAGACAACACGATTTTACTGTCATACTGCTTCAGCAGAGGAAACGCATACAGATAATTGTTGTAATAACCATCGTCAAAAGTCAGCATGATCGGTTTTTCCGGCAATTCGCCGTTCCCGTGTACATAGTCCAGAAGATCCTGTATCACAATCGTCGTATAGCCGTTTTCCTTTAAATAGCGCAGATCACTTTCAAACTCTGCGGGCGACACAACATAACGGCCGAGTCGCTTCTTTTCTTTTAACAGTCCATGATACATAATAATAGGCAGCTCCACTTTATGCACATTCTCTGCGGATGCTTGGGAAGAAGGAGCGGTCGGATAAACCATGGCGGCTATCAACGTCACCAAAAGTGTAAGCACAGCACCCGTCACACAGCGCCAGACTTTTTTCCCAAATGGAAGATGAAAAATGGCATACATTTTGCTTTCGCCTTTCCTTTCCTGCCAGAACCAATTTTCGCCGTAACACGGCTGGTGTATTTTAGGTGTTCACGTTTCGGTAAGCAAATATCGGATCTCCGGAATATGTTCTTTGGCGGCTTCATAGCCCGCGTTCATACAATCTTCCATGTATTCAAAAGTAAGCAAACCCGCTTTTTCCGGCAAATCCGGACGTAAAAGAAGCCTTTCGCCGGTGGAAATATGTTCTTTCAGACGGTCGCTCATGATGGCAAAAGAATGAGCGGTCGTCTCCAGAAGATTGTTGCGCTCCGGAATTTTATAACGACGGCTGATATCCACGGCCAATACATTGGGCACGCCGGCCGCAATCAGCAGATCGACCGGTAAATTGTCCGTTACGCCTCCGTCGACCAATAGCGCATCCTCCAGAACCCTCGGGCGAAAGACCGCCGGGACAGCGGAAGTTGCCACCATCACCTCGCACAACAGCCCATTCGTGCTCCAGACCGTGTTTTCCACAGGACGTGTTCCAAGCAGCGTGTTGGTATAAACGACCGTGCGCCCCGTTTTTAAATCTACGGTTGGAATCACCAGCCGCATCGCCGCGTCCCGCACCGTTTTTCCGCCGGTCAATTTGCACCAGTAATTGCGCAGTTTCTCGCCCTTGATAAGACTCTGAAGGGAAAGCGGTTGAAACGTGAAAAATTGCCCGATGGCTTTCACGATTCCCCAATAATCCGGATCCATCAAGCGAATGCCGGCAGACGCGATTTCCCGCATGACCTCCTGCAACCGGCCGGCCGACAGCCCGGCAGCATATAAGCCTGCCACAATGCCGCCGGCGCTTGCACCGGCAATCGCATCCGGCACCAGCCCGGCTTCCTCCAGCGCGCGCAGCACGCCTACATGAGCCGCTCCGCGTGTTCCGCCTCCGGCAAGAGCCAATCCGAAACCCATCTATCTCCACGCCCCCTTTCGTATACCTGTGATACTATGTCTGTTCATATGTATTAAGATTCGTGCTTTTTCATGCTTGTACGCTGAAAAACAGCGGAGAAAATCTCCGTCAAAGCCCGCCGGCGGCTGTTTTGCTGAAAAAGAGTCCTCCTCCCTCTTTCTTTTTTTTCTACTTTTTGCTATACTGTTAACAACTTCTGTTTTTTCAAAGAACCGCTGCGGGAGGTATCGGAAATGCACGAATACGCAATAAAGCGCCGTCAGGCTGTCCAATTCGTCATCTGTATTCTTCTGTTCGCGTTCTTTGTACGCGTGATAGCCGGCATGCTGTATTACAACACGTTTGACACCGACTGGTACAAGCACTGGGCAATCGGCCTGCAAGACGGTTTTTTTGACTGTTACGCCCGTCTTTCTGAGGAAAAATACCGGCTGGACTATCCTCCGGTTTATCTGCTTTTTTTAAAGGCTGTCGGGTGGCTCTATCAGGTACTGCCGGTTGAAAGCTATGCCATTTACGATATGCTGCTTATCAAGTTTTTCCCCATCCTTTTTGATACGCTGACCGCGGGACTGCTGTATCTTTGCTGCCGCAAATACAGCGAATGGATCGGCGTTCTGGCAGCCGGGCTTTGGGCGCTGAACCCTTCGCTGATTTTCAACAGCGCCTACTGGGGGCAAACCGACGGCATAATGATGTTCTTCCTGCTGCTTGCTTTTTATATTGTGGAACAAGACAGGCCCATTCTTGGTTCGATTGTGTACGCGGTGGCGTGTTTGACCAAGCTGCAATGCCTGTATTTTGCGCCGGTACTGTTTCTTTTTCTTCTTCGTCGGGACGGCCTACGCAAGTCTCTCGCCTGTATCGGCGCCGCTATGGCGACCGGCATCACCGCGTTTATCCCCTTTATCCTCGGCAGCTGGCGGCTGCGCGGATGGCAAAGCCTGCTCACCCCATTTGAAGTATACTTCGGCGGTCTGGGCAGCTACCCGTATGCCGCGCTGAACACCTATAATCTGTACGGCATTTTCAACCTGAACTGGATCTATGACTGCCGCTCGCTGGCGTTCGGTACAATGGATGAGAAACTGGGCTACGCAGTCGGCGGGCTGACGCTTAACCACATCAGCCTGCTGTTCATGCTCGCCTCGCTGGTGCTTTTGGTCGTCGTTATGCTGCGTTCCCGCGGACGTGCGCGGCTGTGGATGGGCTGCTTTTTGTTCATGCAGTGCGTTTTCATGCTCACCACGCGGATGCACGAGCGCTATCAGATCGTTGTGCTGCTGTTTGCGATGCTGATCTGGTCGCGGCTGCGTGACATGCGCTGGCTGAGCATTTATACGGCTCTTTCGCTTGTGTCGATGGTCAACCAGTTCATGCTCCTTGTCCGCAACAACACCATCAACCTGAAGCCGGCACCTTTTAATGAGCTGATCTTTCCCGTGCAAACCTTTATGTCGCTGTTAAACCTGGGTATTTTTCTCTGGTGCCTATTTGAAGTTTGGCGCTGGGCGCACAACGCCCCGCGTGAGGAGGTTGAAAATTCATGAATACGCCGTTGCTTACCCGACAGGGAAACGGGTTAAAACGCGCTTTTCTGCTTGCCCTGCTGATGGCACTCGCCTTATTTTTGCCGTTTATCGTGATCGGCAAAGGCGTTTTTCTCTACTATGGCGATTTCAATGTACAGCAGGTGCCGTTTTATCAGATGGCGCATGACAGTGTGCGTTCCGGCAATATTTTCTGGAGTTGGACAACCGACCTGGGGGCAAATTTTATCGGCTCCTATACCTTTTATCTGTTGGGCAGCCCGTTTTTCTGGCTGACCCTGCCGTTTCCGAGCGCGGCAGTGCCGTATCTGATGGGGCCGCTGCTGATCCTGAAATTTGCCTGCGCCTCCGCGACCGCATATGCGCTTCTCAGCCGGTTTGTCCGTCCCAACTATGCTGTTTTAGGCGGTATTCTCTATGCTTTTTCCGGTTTTTCCATATACAATGTATTTTTCAACCACTTTCATGAGGCGATCATTTATTTCCCGCTCATGCTGCTGGCGCTGGAATGGTATATGAAAGACAACCGCCGTGGCTGGTTTGCCGTCACGGTATTTCTCAGCGCCTTCAGCAATTACTATTTCTTCATCGGTCAGGTGTTTTTCATCCTGATTTACTGGTTCGTGCGTATGTCCTCCGGTGCGTGGAAATGCACGCTCCCGAAGTTTTTATGGCTCGCGTTTGAAGCGGTCATCGGTACGGCGGCGGCCGGCGTGCTGCTGCTTCCCGCTTTCTATGCCGTAATCCAAAATCCGCGCACCGACAGCATTATCGCCGGGTGGGACGCGCTGTATTACAGCAAACCGCAGCGGTTGTTTGATATTCTGCACTCCTTTTTCTTCCCGCAGGATATCCCGGCGCGCGAAAACTTCTTCCCGGATTCGGACAACAAATGGGCGTCCATGTCCGCGTGGCTGCCGGTTTTCGGCTGTACCGGCGCGATCGCGTATTTTCAGTCGCGCAAGCATAAGGATTGGCTGCACCGGATGCTCATCATCTGCTTTTTCTGTGCGGTCATTCCCGGTCTGAACGCTATGTTCCAGCTGTTCAATTCCTGCTATTATGCCCGCTGGTATTATATGATGGTGCTGATGCTGGTGCTGGCGACGGTCCTGTGCTTTGAAGAGGCGGAAACCGTTCCGGTCAACTGGAAACGCGCTTTCGGCTGGAGCTTCGGTATCACCGGCTTTTTCGCCTTGTTTTTGGGCTTTATGCCGAAATCATGGAAACCGGATGAAACTACCGGCAAGCTGACGCTGGGACTGGCCAAGCTGCCGATCCGTTTCTGGATCTTTGTCGGCATCGCCGTGATCTCGTTGATTCTGGCCTCTCTTCTGGTCATGCTGTACCGCCACGATCGGCATCTGTTTGCCCGCTGGTCAATCGGCGTGGTCGCGTGCGTCTCGCTGGTGTACGGTTGGTATCTGATCGGGCTCGGAAAGGCCAACCACAACTATTCGCAGGATTACATTCTGGAAAACGCGCTGGGAGGCAGCGAGCAGATTTCTCTGCCGGATGACGGTGAAACCGTGCGTATCGATGTGTATGAGGGCATGGATAATCTGGCGATGTTCTGGCAGCGCCCGACCATTCAGGCTTTTCACAGCATTGTGCCGGGTTCGGTTATGGAATTTTACCCATCGGTCGGCGTCCAGCGCGGCGTCGGCAGTCGTCCCGACACGTCTCATTACGCCTTGCGCAGCCTGCTGTCGGTGCGCTGGCTGTTTGATTATGAGGAAGATCCGCAGACGCTTTCGGAAACCGATCGCCAGAAAAAAGCGTTTATGAAAAGCAGCGGAACCGCCATGCCCGGCTGGTCCTATTTTGACAAACAAAACGGGTTCCTTATTTATGAAAACAACTGTTATATTCCGATGGGCTTCACGTATGATTCGTATATGACTCGTACGGCGTATGACGAATTATCCGAATCCCGTCGTGAACTGGTGCTGCTCAAAACGCTGGTCATTCCGGATGAACAGGAAAATTTCGTCAGCCGCCTGCTGCCCCAGTTCCGCGAGGATATCGGTGTTTCCTATTCCAAGGACAGCTACATGGCCGACTGTGCCGCCCGTAAAGCGACCGCCGCGCAGTCTTTTACGCGCGACAATCGCGGTTTCACCGCGACCATATCGCTGGAACAAGAGAATCTGGTATTTTTCAGCGTCCCGTATGAAAAAGGCTGGAGCGCGACCGTCAACGGCCAAGCGACGGAAATCGTACAAGCAAACGTCGGCTTTATGGCGGTGGTCTGCCCCGCCGGAGAAGAAAACGTCATCCGCTTTTCTTATATGACGCCGGGATTGATACAAGGACTTTGGATCACGATTGGTTCGATTTTACTGTTTGTCCTGTATATGGTGCTGATGCGGATTTTTGACCGCCGGATGCGGCGTAAATTGCAGGAGGCGATACCGGAACCGTTGCCGGAATACAACTCCGCCCTGCTTTCAGCAGGAGA
>CATWUX010000007.1 GCA_958354085.1 uncultured Oscillospiraceae bacterium
CACCCCACTTATTAGATAGTATATCATACTGTCTAACAAATGGGGTGCAGTTCAGAAACGGTTTGCCGGCTTTTTATACTAATGGTGCCGCTGAGAAAAGCGGCGCCCCCCGCCTTATTCCTTAATATTCTTTTCCGTCGGGAACGATTCGAATGTTAGGAAGGTTGTCTTTCACCCTTTGCGCGATTTCGATCATGACTGGCCATTCGTCCGGCTCCAAATCAACTTTTCGGGAATGGGGAAGAATCGCTTTCACGGCCTTTTCTATTCGGGGGAATGTACCGTACCCACGTGCGGTTTTCGTTCTTAATAATAAGGTCAGCGACTAAAACAGCCCGAATATATTCAATAGTAAGGTCTCCTTCTGCATTATCTTCCAATACTCCTCCCCCCTCATTACTGAATTTTCCCCGTATTCTCTGGTGTTTGTCACGTAATATATAATTCAATACCGTCAATAAATTCTTGCAATGAATCACCTAACATGTTTTATCCCTCTTTCATTGCTTTTTACGGTTTCAATAATTGCGCTCCATTATCTACTACTTCAATCACAATATTTGGCGAGAGGTTGCGAAAAAGATGCCGCTTGGTCGCGGGCATCCCATTCGGAAAAGAAAAACCTGCGGCGCGCGACTTGCTCACCGCAGGTGTGGCTGGGATGGCAAGAATCGAACTTGCACGGGCAGAGTCAAAGTCTGCTGTCCTACCACTAGACTACATCCCAATATAACAGGCAGCAGGAAAGCCGCCGTGTTTGTTTGAAAAAGGGACATACGGCGACCGCATGTCCCTTCTCGTGTGGGGTGGGAGATGGGATTCGAACCCACGATCTTCAGTGCCACAAACTGACGCGTTAGGCCAACTACGCTACACCCACCGTATAAAATTGGCGCGCCTGAAGGGACTCGAACCCCTGGCCCTCTGCTTAGAAGGCAGATGCTCTATCCGGCTGAGCTACAGGCGCTTATGGTAACAGGCCTTTCGGGCTTTGCCGGACGGCAAACAAACGAAAAGCATGGAGCGGGTGATGGGAATCGAACCCACGCGACCAGCTTGGAAGGCTGGAGTTCTACCATTGAACTACACCCGCGCACGACGCTGGCAACAGAGGCAACCCTCCACAGCGTCAACTATGATAGCACATAGCGTCCGGTTTTGTCAAGTGCCTGCGCATAATTTATTCCGCTTTTTTTCGAAGGATCAGCACACCGTAATCCACATAGCTTTCCAGCGTATAGTCCCACATACGCATCCCGGCAGCCTGCAAAGCCCGGTCCATTTCTTCCTGAAACAGCTCGTGCTTGTTCACAAAGAGAAAGGCATTGGGAAATTTCGTCGACGGAAACTGCAGTTCTACCCATGTTTGGTAGTCGTCTATAAACCGATTCGTATACCGGTAATACCCGGCCTGCGTGGACACACAGGTATCCACACCGATATTCTCATTATCCAGCGAATGCGTCCGTTCTATCTCGCTGCTGGTCAGATTAAAAAATACATGGCGGGGCAAATCGTCACGATCGTTCCAAGTGGCATCGACGTGATAATTCCGCCCGTCAACCGTCACCATATTCCACATATGCGCGATCCCGCTGGTCAAATCCGTGCCGCTGACCAACGTACACTCCATGCCCACACGGTTTAGCAGCAGCTGCAGCGCGCGGGAATAGCCTTCGCAAACCGCCTTTCCCTCGACCAGCGCACCGTAAGCGGTAAACGCCTGCGGATATTCCAGCATGGGCCGCTCGCTTTCAGCGGCCGCGTGGTCATAGCGGCAAGCCGCCAACAGCCGATCGTGCAGATACAGCTGCTTTTCAAACTGCGACGGAAGCTGCTGCGCCTGCGTCAGCAGCGCATTCACTTTTTCCTCCAGCAGACTTACCGCCGCCGCACGTTCCGACACATTCATCGTATACACCAACGTGAACGTCGTATAATAATCGGCACTGCCCGCATGGTACCCTTTATAGCTGTAGGTACTGCCAATATAAAACAGATGCGGGTTATCCCGCGTAAAAGCCGTATACAGCAACCGCGCCTCGGCTTCCGTATACAGCGTAAACGGCAGCTCGACCTGCACCCCCAGATAGTCTCTTTCGCCGCTGCCGTCGGTATTGGCAATGGTGACATACACATCCTGTTCCATTCCCTGACGGACGGCGGTATACAACGCCGCATAATTCGCCTTCAGCCGGGCGTCCAGCCGCTGGTAACACCACTGCCCGGCGTATTCCTCCGCCAGCGCCGGTTCCGAAGCCGAAGACGTCCGGGACTCCTCCGACGAGGAGGAATCCGGCCAAATAAGAGAGCAGCCGGACATCGTCAGCAACCCGACAATGAGCCATACCGTCAACAATTTTTTCACCGGCCGTCCCTCCTGCACTTGAAATCCATCGTATATTTCAATATTACCACAAAGCAGGCAGTTTTACCAGCAGAATTCCGCATTATTTTTGAGAAAATATCCCATATAATTATCATAATATTGTGCATCAAGACATTTTGGAAGACTATGGAAAACCTCTCAGGATGTGCCGAATACGGTGTGCAGAGACGCCGCTGCAGTTTCCTCCAATTCAAAACGTATCTGTTCACCACTGCCCACATAAGAACCGGCCGGCGAAACGACGGCACAAATATCCCCGGTGTTACGCTGTGTCAAATAATCCAACCCGGGCTTTGCCTGAACATAATGCGAAACTTTGATATCGGATTGCACCAGATTGATCAGCGCATTAAAATCCGTTTCGGCGGACGCCAGCCTTCCGGGCACCATATACTGGTTGATCATCGCCGCGGCAATCTGTGCCTGAATATCCGCCCGCTGTTGATAGCCGCCGCGCCAGGAGGTATACCGCAGCAAATCGGTCACCTGTCCCGGCGTGAGGTTTTTCAAGCCGCCGGTTATCTTCAGTGAATCGAGATTTTCGATTACAGTAAAGATCAGACCGCTGTCGTAATAACGGAGAATTCTTTCAATATTCGGATAGGTCACCACGGCATAATGGTCCAGGGAAATCCCCAGCTGTTCTTCAATCGCGGCGCGCGTCTCCTGTACGCCCTTCGCGCTGTACAGCTCATACAGACGAAACCACTCGGTTCCCACCGCCACATTGGTCTCCCGCGGGAGCGCCAGTGTGCGAATCCGCATATTGGCAGGATCGGTGCGCACGATCACAAAGCCCTGCGCCTGTTGATCGTCTGTGGTAACGATCAGCAGATTGCGGGCATCCTCCGCGTGAAACTGCACTGTGCTGACGTCCTCGCCCGCAGAGGAGGACGGCGCATTTTTCATCGTTCTTTCCCGCATAACATTGGTCACGGCCCATAGGCAAAGGCCGCCGAACACCAGCAAAAACACAATAAATGCCAGCAAAAATGTCAGTGTGCCGCTGATGCGTCTTTTTTTCTTTTTGGGTTTGCCCAATGTGGCCACAAATACTCGCCCTTTCTGTTCCTGCGCCGCTTTTTCCTCTTCCCTGCATTTTCACAAAACCGCTAATTTTATTTAGTATAACAAGTTTTTTTTGAAAAAACAAGACGCTTTCCATTTTCATACCGGAATCCATGTGCTATACTGGCCATAAAGGCATATATTTTCTTATGCAGGAAACAACATTTCGGGCAAAGGGGTACGGACTATGCACAAAACCGTAAGCGAACCAACGGCTCCGGACCTGCGCTCCCGTCTGGAAGCGATGGCCGAAGAACCTTACCGCGCCTTCCAGCAAAAGCTGCTCCCCGGCACCGACAATCTGCTCGGTGTGCGCTTGCCGAAGCTGCGCCGTCTGGCGCGGGAACTGGCACGCGGAGATGTAACCGCATTTTTGGCCGCACCGCCGGGGGACACCTTTGAAGAAATCCAGCTGCGCGGGATGGTCATCGGCTGCGCGCCTATGGACGAGGACGAGCGTTTCAAACAGATCGCCGCCTTCGTGCCGCACATCGACAACTGGTCGGTATGCGACAGCTTCTGCGCCGGACTTTCCTTTGTGCGGACATGCGCCGAACGGGCATGGGAATTTCTGCTGCCGTATCTGCACGCGGAAGAAGAATTTGCCGTGCGGTTCGGCGTGGTGATGCTGCTTTGGTACTTTTTGGAACCTCCGTGGCTGCCGCGGGTGCTGGATGCGCTGGACACCGTACGCCATCCCGGTTATTACGCGCGCATGGCCGTCGCCTGGGCGATTTCCGCCGCGTATATCCGTTCGCCGGCAGAAACCGCCGCCTATCTGCGCCGCTGCACGCTGGACGATTTCACCTATCGGAAGTCGCTGCAAAAAATCCGCGAATCCCACGCCGTTTCTGCGGCAGACAAAGCCGCCATACGCGGTTGGGAGCCACCCGGCCAGCACGAAAAAAGGCGATAAGTTCCGCTGCCTTGTTATTGTTTTTTTTGAAAATGCGTGGTATACTGATTTTATTATGCGCTGTTTTGGCAGCCGCACATATGAAAAAGCGGCTGCGGCAATGGGAAAGGATGGCGGAAACTCATGGAAAGTGCCTCGTTTCGTACCGGTATGGGCGGTTTTAATCGGCAGGATGTTTTACAATACATCGACAATATGAATGCACGCCACACGGAAGAGCTGGAGCAGAGCGAAAACGCTGTCCGCCTTAAACAGACGCGCATTGAGGAACTGGAACAAGAGCTGGCAAAGGCGGAAGAATGTCGTTTGCAGGCACAAGCGGCGGAAGAAGCCGCACGGCACGCGGCGGAGGAAACCGCCCGCACGCTGGAGCAGCTGCGCGGACAGCTGGAGGAGCAAACTGCGCAGAATGTGCAGCAAACACGCGACATGGAAGCGGCGCGGTTTGCACAGTCGCAGGCGGAAGCCCGGCTGGCGGAAGCGATACGCGAGCGCGATCATTTACACGTGCAATGTGACGAGCAGCGCACGGAGATCACCCGTCTGCAACAGGAAAATGCCGCTTTGCAGGCGCAGGATCATCGCCACGAGCTTGCCGCGCTCAAGCAGCGCTGCGCCGCATTGGAAAACTCCAACGCGCAGTATGCCGCTCTGGTGGGCGACGTCGGGACTTTCATTCTGGAGATCCGCTCGCTGGGGCAGTCCTTTCTGGATACCTGCTATCAGCGCAGCACGACTTGTCTGGAAACCCTGCAGGACACCGTGACCGCCCTGCGCGGGCTGGTCATCGCGTCGGACGGCGAAGTCGAACAGGCCAGTGCGCGGCTGCACGCACAGAGCGAGGCTGCCGGCCGCCGGCTGGAGGAGCTGGCCGGGCAGCTGGAGCAGACCGCCGAGCAGGTGACGGCCGCCGCACCGGAGCCGCCGGCTGCGGAACAAGCGCCGGAGCAAAAGCCAACCGGGGAGCCGGAAAGTCCACCGGAGCCTGCGGCAGCGGCCGCCCACTTTTTTCGATAAGCCGCCGGCCGCCGGAAAACCGGCGGTGACAAAAGGCGGCGTTCCAAAACCGAACATACGCGTTTCCACTGCCCCGCCGCGCGGAGGTTTGCGGGAACTTTTGGAAGGATGGTTGTTACGAGGGAATTTACGATAAACACCGCACAGCTGCGGGCGATGGCCGGTCAGCTATGCGCCGGTGATCGTGTGCGCCTATCCGGCACGGTCTATACGGCACGGGACGCGGCGCACAAACGCCTGTTTGCCCTGCTGGACGCGGGTGAACCGCTGCCGTTTGCTCTGCGGGACAGCGTGATTTACTATTCCGGCGCCACTCCTGCACCTGCGGATATGCCGATCGGCGCCTGCGGGCCCACGACCTCCGGACGGATGGACGTCTACACACCCCGCTTGCATGATTTGGGACTGTGTGCTACTATAGGCAAGGGCGAACGCGCCCCGGCGGTGGCCGAAGCGATCGTGCGAAACGGCGGCGTTTATCTCTGCGCCGTGGGCGGCGCGGGCGCGCTGGCAGCCAAAAGCGTGGTTTCCTGCGAGGTCATCGCGTTCCCCGAATTGGGCTGCGAAGCCGTCAAGCGGCTGGAGGTACGGGATTTCCCGCTGATCGTGGCTATAGATTGCCATGGCGGCAACCTGTTTTCCCTTCCGGAAACGCATACGAAACAGTAGATTTTAAAGGAGAATTATGGGTATGGCAGAACTGAAGTACGAGATCGTGAAAGAATGCGGCGTGCTGTCGCAATCCCCGTCCGGCTGGACGAAGGAGCTGAATCTGGTCAGCTGGAACGACCGCGCACCGAAATATGATATTCGGGAATGGGCGCCGGAACATGCGAAAATGGGCAAGGGCGTAACGTTGACGCCGGATGAGATCATCCTCCTGCGCGATTTGCTCACGGAAATCGATCTGTAATCAGAAAAAGCGGCACCATGCGGGCAGAAAACCGGGGTGCCGTTTTTTAGAAAAGGAGCATCCTGGTTATGATTATTTGGGAAATCATCAAGTCGATCGTACTGGGCATTGTGCAGGGAATCACCGAATGGCTGCCCATCAGCAGCACCGGCCACATGCTGCTGATCAACGAATTTATGCAGCTGACCGTTTCCGCCGACGCCGTACGCAATGCCGAGTTTTTCAATATGTTCAAGGTCGTGGTACAGCTCGGCTCGATTCTGGCGGTGCTGGTGCTGTATTTCCACAAGCTCAATCCGTGGTCGTCCAAAAAATCGCTCAGCGAACGGAAAAGCACCTGGTCCCTGTGGGGCAAGGTGTTGGTCGCCAGCCTTCCCGCCGCGGTCGTCGGGCTGCTGTTCGATGACGTGATCGAGGGTGCGCTGTCCACGCCGGTGGTCATCGCGGCGGCGCTGATCATCTATGGCTTTCTGTTCCTGTGGCTGGAAAACCGCAACAAGCAGCCGAAGATCCAGTCCTTCTCCGAGCTGAACTACAAGACCGCGCTGTTTATCGGTGCGTTCCAGATGCTGGCGCTGATCCCCGGCACGTCCCGCTCCGGCTCGACGATTCTGGGTGCGGTGTTTCTGGGCGCTTCCCGCACGGTCGCAGCCGAATTCTCGTTTTTCATGGCGATTCCCGTTATGGCGGGGGCAAGCGGCCTGAAGCTGGTAAAATTCGCCTGGGAATCGATCCAAGGCGAAGGTATCCTGTTCACCGGCACGGAATGGGCGGTACTGCTCGTCGGCACGGTGGTATCCTTTGTGGTCTCGCTGCTGGTCATCAAGTTCCTCATGAACTTTATTAAAAAGCACGATTTCAAGGTGTTCGGTTACTATCGTATTGTTCTCGGTGCGTTGGTGCTGCTCTATTTCCTCGGCATCCGGAACTGGATCGGCTGAGAAAAAATACGCTCCCGGAAACGCCGCAAGCCCCGCCGTTCAACGAACGGCGGGGCTTGCTTATTGGCTATCCGAATTACAGCAGCGATTTATACAGCGCGATGACATCCTCCAGCGTGGGATCCTTCGGGTTGCCGGGAGTGCAGGCATCCGCCATGGCCGATTCGGCGAGGAAACGCACGTCCTCCTCCTTCACGCCAACCTCCGAGATCTTCTGCGGAATACCGACATCCTTGGAAAGCTGCTTGACCGCGTCGATCGCCGCGCGGCGATATTCCGCCTGCGACATGGCGTCCACGTTCTTGACGCCCATCGCACGGGCGATTTCGCGATAGCGTTCGCCGGTCGCCTCCGCATTGTATTCGAGAACGGTCGGCAGGATGCTGGCGCAGGCCACGCCGTGCGGCGTGTCGTACAGCGCGCTGAGCGGATGCGCCATCGAGTGGACAATGCCCAGACCGACATTCGAGAAGCCCATGCCGGCAATGTACTGACCGAGCGCCATGTCCGCACGTCCCTGCGGATCGCCCGCAACCGACGCACGCAGCGAACGGGAGATGATCTCGATCGCTTTCAGATGCAGCATATCGGTCATTTCCCACGCGCCCTTGGTGATGTAGCCCTCGATCGCGTGCGTGAGCGCATCCATACCGGTGGCGGCGCACAAGCCCTTGGGCATGGACGCGGACATATCCGGATCCACGATCGCCACGACCGGGATATCGTGCGGATCCACACACACAAATTTGCGGCGTTTTTCCACATCGGTGATAACATAGTTGATGGTCACTTCCGCCGCGGTGCCGGAGGTGGTGGAAACCGCAAAAATCGGCAGGCATTTATTCTTGGTGTCCGCCACGCCTTCCAGGCTGCGCACATCGGCGAATTCCGGGTTGGTCATGATGATCGCCACCGCTTTACTGGTGTCGATCACGCTGCCGCCGCCGACGGCGACGACGCACTGCGCGCCGATCTCTTTACAGAGGGCAACGCCGTCCTGCACATTTTCAATGGTGGGGTTGGCCTTGATGTCATCGAACACGCGATAGGCGATACCGGCGTCGTCCAGCACCTTCATAACCTTTGTGGCGACCTGAAAACGAATCAGATCCTTATCGGTCATGAGCAAAACCGTGGACAAACCGCGCGCCTTGACCTCGTCGGCGATGCTGTTGATAGCACCGGAACCGAAATAGGCGGTTTCATTGAGCATAATGCGATTGGACATACGAATTCCTCCTTGATTTTTGATTCCTCCGTTCGTCAAGAACGGTATGGTTTTATTATAGCAGATCTTTGTGAAAAAGTAAGGACGGTATTTGTAAACAATACTGTCCCTATTTGCAAGAATTTTATGTCAATCGTCTCATCCGGCACGCCGCGCGGACAACATTGCCTCAGAACTCTTTGCGCTCATAGATCCGCACCGACAGACTGACGGACAACCACAGTCCCAGCAGCAGAATGGCCGCGATCGCCCAAGGCAGCATTTGCACAAACGTCGGCGGCAGCGCGGGAACATTTTCCTCCAACCGCCCGCCGAACAGCATCAGCGCCAGAACCGGCGCAACGGTAACGATCAGCAGCAGCAACCGGCTTTTGTTGACGCCGTACCGGTAGATCAGCGGGAACAGGATCGCCATAAAGAAAACCGCAATGCCCAGACTGATTACTGCGTTTTGCAGCAGGATGAGCGGCTCCGGCGGGTTCCGGCGAACGAGACCAAGGACGATATCCAGCGCGGTCGTAAGCACGATGCCGATCCCCCACAGCAAAAAAGCGGACAGATACCGCGCCCATACAATCTTCGCACGGGACAAAGGCGAGGCGGCGATCCGCTTATCGAAGCCGGCCTGCTCATCGTAGGCAAAGCAATTAATGATGAGCATAAAGGAAACAAGCGATAAGAAGCCACTGAGCGAGAGTTCACCCGAGCCGGAAAAGGAAAAAACGACCGCAAACAGCAAAATATACAGCAGTAAAAATTTCGCATGCCGCATGATCAGGTAAAAATCCTTTTGTATCAAGCCTTTCATACAGATTCCTCCTCCTTACTCCGCCGCGTGAAGAACAGCATGATCTCCTCAATCGTCGGGCGCTCCGCGACCAGTCCGGCGTCCCGCGGCAGCTGCTCCGAACGGCAAAGCGCCTCAAAGCCGAAACGATGCTTGTGTACGCCGATCAGCAGCCGGGGATCCAGCTGCTCCAGCTGGTCAAGGCCGCCCTTCACCAGCACATATTTTTCGCGCAGAACATCCTTTTCCTCGTGGAACAGCAGCCGTCCGTGATCAATCAAGGCAATCGTGTCCGCAATTTTGTCCAGATCGCTGGTGATATGGGAGGACAGCAAAATAGAATGGGTTTCGTCCTGTAAAAAGTCCAAAAACAGATCCAGAATTTCATCCCGTACCAGCGGATCCAGTCCGCTCGTCGGTTCGTCCAGAATCAGCAGCTTGGGATGATGGCACAGCGCCGCCGCAATGGACAGTTTCATTTTCATCCCTCGGGAAAATTCCTTGACCGGCTTCGTATCCGGCAGCGCAAACTGCTTCAGATAGCGTGTATAGGCGCCGTCGTCCCACGTCGGGTACACATGGCGCATATACCGCCCGATCTGCTGCGCGCTCAAAATTTCGTGAAAGCACGGCTCGTCGAACACCACACCGACCTGCCGCTTGATCGCCGTCTCATCCGCGACCGCATCCATCCCCAAAATGCGGATGTCGCCCGCATCGCGGCGGATCAAATTGAGCAGCAGCTTGATCGTCGTGCTTTTGCCGGCGCCGTTCGCGCCGACCAAGCCGGTGATCGTGCCGGGCGCAATGGACAGATTCAGCGATTCCAAGGCAAAATCCCCATACCGTTTGCTCACATCGCGCATTTCAATAACCGATTGCATAGAAACTCCAGCCTTTCCGCTTATTTACAGAGATTCGTTCGCTTCTTCATATAGCAGCTTGAGCATCGTATACAGCTCCTCCAGCGAAAGGCCGCCGGTACGTGCGGCCGCAACCGCTGCGCTTAAATGCTGCTCCGTCTGCCGCAAGTGTTCTTCCCGCAGAAGCTCCAGATTGCGCGGCGCCACGAAGCTGCCCCGCCCCGGAATCGTGGTCAGAAACCCTTCCCGCTCCAGTTCCTCATAAGCCCTCTTGGTCGTGATCAGGCTGATCCGCAGCTCCTTTGCCAGCAGCCGCATCGAGGGCAGCGCTTCCCCCTCCGCCAACTCGCCGTGAATAATAGCCGCCTTGATCTGCGCCACGATTTGTTCGTAAATCGGCGTATCCCCTGTGTTGCGAATCACAATTTGCAAATAACCGCCTCCAATTGAGCTTACTGTATATATAGTATATATACAGTAAGCTCAATTGTCAAGCCCTCATACTAAAAAAACACCGTCCGGCGGACGATTGTCCGCCGGACGGTTGTGGGAACGCGTGAAATAAAAATTACTTCAGGCTGTTCTCGTACTGCTGAACCATTTTTTTGACCATCTGGCCACCGATAGAACCGGCCTGTTTCGAAGTCAAATCGCCGTTGTAACCCTGTTTCAGGTTAACGCCCACTTCGTTGGCAGCTTCCATCTTGAAACGGTCGAGACCTTCGCGAGCTTCAGGAACCATAGATTTGTTCTTAGACATACTGTTTTTTACACTCCTCAAATTACTTGGCGGTTTGGTGACCGCGTTTTAATATCTTGCGTTTGCATTCATTATTCTGCTTGGCAAGAGAGGAATTATTACAGTAAAATTGTGTTATGATTTTCACTTTTTGGAAATTATGTCAAAACCGACTTTTCGGCCGCTTCCCGCAGCGCCCGTTTGTGCCTATACATCGCCTGATCCGCACGGTTGAGCAGGCTGTACGCGTCCTGATCTTGCGACGGATCAAAAACCGCATATCCGTACGCAATCGTCCATTGCGGCACATGACCGGCATTGTAATCGGCCAGACGCCGCTGCGCATCCTCTATGCAGGCTTCTACCTCCTGCGCCGTGTGATGCTGGAACAGCACCACAAATTCATCGCCGCCGATGCGGAAGCATTGACCGCTTTCGCCGCACGATTTGCGCAAAATGCGTCCGCAGCTCGCCAGCACCTGATCGCCGGCGCTATGGCCATAGCGATCGTTGATCTGTTTAAAGTCGTTCAGATCCAGCATCAGAAGGATCGTCGGCTTTTTCTCTTTTTCCAGCGGCAGCTCCTCCACGGCGGCATCAAACGCACGGCGATTACCGCATTGCGTCAGCATATCGGTTTTTGCCAGCCGTTCGTACGTTTCGGATTCCATTCCCAGCGTGACCATATGCAGCATACGCTGCAAGACCGTTACGCTCATTCCTATAATAAAAATCAACAGTCCTATCCGCACGCCGAAAGCGTTGTCCGTATAATTGCCCGCATAAAAACGCACCATATCCAACAGTGCACAGCCGGACAATACCACCAGCCACAGCAGAAGGGCGCGCAGATTTTTGTTTTTATAGCGAACAGCCTCTTCCACAAGCACTCCTAATCCGACGATTACCGTCAGGAGCAAAAGCACATGCGTGGCGCGCAGAGTTTCAAACAAATCTAGGATATCCGCAATCTGCAAAATTACGCATACCACGGCATTGATAAGCAGCAAACCGCACAACCCATCCAAAAGCCAGCCGCGTTTTGGCGTAATGATCGCTTTCAAAAACAGCAAAAATGGAATCGGCACCAGTGCCAATGATAAAAAGGTAATCAGATAGATTCCGAAGGCATTGGGCCACAGCAGCTCGACCATCCGCGTCTCCGTCATCGACCAAACGGCGATCAGCACCGCAAACAAGCCCAAATACAGCAATCCCGGCATTTGAATCACTTTTTTTCCAACAAACAGGTGCACCGCGATCAAAATAAGTCCGGTCAAGCCGATAAATATACAAACCAAAAAGCTCACAGCCGACTGCTTAAACAAAAAAATCAAGCAGGCAGCCTTGGTACCGATCATAACAGAGTTCAGACGCCCCGAGAATTCCGCGTACGGTGAAGAAAACTGCAGCGTAATGCGCTGCCCCTGTATGTTTTTAGGCAAGCGGATCAAATGCCATGCGCTGCCCGGCGATTTCCCGAACGGGCGTGTTTCCGGTGCCCCGTAATCGTAAATGACTTCATCGCCGACCAACACCTGCAGTGTCTGCTGCGAAGTACGGATGCACAGCGTGTTTTCCCCATCCGGAAGGGTATCCCCCGAACGGGACACCCGCATGACGGTGCCCGCCGGCAGGTCCTTGTCCGCCGGCAGTGTCAGCGGCGTCTGTTCGCCGTCTGCCTCCTGATAGCTCCAGCCATCCGCCAGCTCCACGACGCCTTCCGTATCCATCGGCACCATGCCGCCGTCCGCAGGCTGCGCCGCAATAACCAACACGACCGCTGCCGCCATCATAGCCAGCAAGGCGCTGACGATTATACGAGATATGTTCATTTTAATTCCCCTATCACCAATCGTCGTTTATCCAATCCAACCGGTCGGAACTGGCCTTTTCCCTTACTTTGTCTTTTCTGATAAAAACTGCTTGAGATCGGCATATGCCGCCGCCGGAGAATCCTGCGCCGCCACCCGCTGCTCCATCGGACAAATGCCGGTATTGGTGCGGTTGCGGATATGCTCCACTCGCGTGGTACAGGTATACGGCATCCCATGCTGCTGAAAAACCGCCGCCGCCGGATCGCTCATCACCGCTCCGTACACGTGTGTCACACCGCCGTACAGCAGCAAAAGCGCCGCGGCTTTTCCGACGATTTTATCCGCCACGCAAGCACCGCGCAGCAGCTCCGGCTGGTCTTGCAGCCACAGCATTAAGGGGCGCACCCCGCTCATTTCCGAAACGACCGCCTGACCGTTTTTCACCGCAACACAAGAGCAGCCGGTCGTTTCCAGCGTGTGGCGCGCCAATTGTTCATCGGTCATACGCGCGCACCCCCTTCTGCAAAGCGAACACCACCGGGGGAATGATCAGCAGCTGAATCAGCAGCCCCGGCCAGCCGGTGAGCGTCGCCGTCCACACCGACAGTGCGCCCGCCACCTTCGGCAGCCGCAGCAGATCCGCCGCCACAAACAGCACCGCCGCCTTGACCAGCCGTCCCCCGACCTGCGCGGCAAGCAGTGCTATGTACAAATTGCGTTTGACATGGCGATAGATCAGCCCGGCGACAACGCCATATGCCGCCAGTTCCAGCGCCATAAACGGCAGCTGAGCCGGCAGCGGCATACCGGTGGTCAGACAGCTGATCACCGGCGTCAGCAAACCGGCGACGGCACCATACACCGGGCCGAGATACAAGCCGGCGATGAGCACCGGAATATGCATCGGCAAAAACACCATACCGCCGGATTGCCCGGCAACGGAATGAAAAACGCCCGGAAGCAGAACGCCGATCGCCATCAACAGCCCGCAGCAAACAAGCTCATAAATATGTCGCGTAGTTGTTTGTTTCATTATTTCGACTCATTTCCTGAAATTCTCGTGCCAATCAGTCCTGCTGGAAAACCGCATGCGCCTTGGGCAGTACCTCGCTGATCGCAATTTTCTGCGGGCACACCTGCTGGCACTGACCGCAGGCAATGCATTGTTCCCCTGTATGGCCGTCCAGCGCGGCATACAGCGGCCTTGCCTCGTCCATCGAGACCGCGGAGCGGTTATACGCTTCAAATACGCCCGGAATATTCACGCCCATCGGGCAGGGCATACAGTAGGAGCACTTCGTGCAGGGCACCAGCGCCATCGTATCATACACCGTCTTGGCGCGTACAAACATCTCACGCTGCTCCGGCGTGAGCATGCCCACCGCGGAACGGTCTGCGTACAGCAAATTGTCCGTCACCTGCTGCGGCGTGCTCATGCCGCTGAGCAGCAAACTGACCTCCGGGCGATCCCATAAAAAGTCCAGCGCCCACTCGACCGGCGTACGCTCCGGCGGCAGCACCGCTTTGACACCGGCAGGCGGATCGGCCAGCTTGCCGCCCAGCAGCGGCTCCATGACGATCACGCCCATACCGCGGGCGGCCGCGTATTCCAGCCCGCGAATCCCGGCCTGATTGTTAACGTCGATATAGTTCAGCTGGAGTTGGCAGAAGTCCCAGTGATCGCAGGCATCCACCATCATGCGGAACGCCTCGAAATCGTCATGGAAGGAAAAGCCCATAAACCGGATCTTCCCTTCCGCCTTCAGCTTCTCCACCTTGGAAATCAGATCAAATTTCAGCACCTTGTTTTCCCATGTATCCCGTCCGAGCGCGTGAAGCAGATAAAAATCAATGCAGTCCACGCCCAGCTTGCGGCGCTGATCCTCAAAGATCCGATCAAAATCCTCCGGCGATTCTATATGCCAGGGCGGCATTTTTGTGGCGACGTTCACCTTTTCGCGATAACCGTCCCGCAGCGCCTTGCCGACCAGCTCCTCGCTTTGTCCGTCGTGATAAAAATAAGCGGTATCAATATAATTGACGCCGGCGTCGATCGCCTCGCGCAGCATGGCGATCGCTTTTTCCTCCCATATTTTCCCATCCTGTGTGGGAAATCGCATACAACCGAACCCCAGCGCCGAAACGGCCACGCCTGTATTTCCAAAAGCGCGATAGTGCATACCGTTGATCCTTCCTTTCACGGGAAGCCCGTTCTATGTATTGATAATTTATTTTAGTATACACGTCTTGAGCGCGTTCTTCAAGCCATTTTCCCGAAAACATAAATTTTATTTCAATCTCTTTGCTTTCCCCTTTCTATTCGGCTATAATACATATATAATACATAGGACAGAAATTCGCAAAAGGAGAAGGATTTGCGCATGAGTTTAGAAAAACAGGTGCTGGAAAACGGACTGAAGATACTGCTGCTGCCCATTGCCGGGGCACGTTCGGCCTCCGTCGGCGTATGGATCGCCGCCGGCTCTCGCTTTGAGTCATCCGCCAAGCAGGGCATTTCCCATTTTGTCGAACATATGCTGTTCAAGGGAACGGATACGCGCTCCGCACGCGACATCTCCGAGCAGATGGATAAACTGGGCGGTAATCTTAACGCCTATACCACGAAAGAATATACACGGTATTACGCACAAACGTTATCGGAGAGCGCCGTGGAGACCATGGAGCTACTCGCCGACATGCTGCTGCATTCCCGCATGGAGGACGAGGCGGTGGAGCTGGAACGCGGCGTGATTCTGGATGAGATGTCCATGTATGAGGACGTCGGCGAGGAGGTGGCGCACGAACAGCTTTGCGGCGCGATCTGGCCGGATTCGCCGCTCGGACGGCCGATCTGCGGTACTCGTGAAAGCGTCGCGGCCATCACTGCGGAGGAGCTGCGGCGCTATGTGCGGGAAAATTACACGCCGGAACGGATGCTGGTCGTGCTGGCGGGCGGCTTTGACCGGCAGGCGCTGCTGCACACAATCCGCTCCACGCTGGGCGCCCTCCCGCGCGGCGCCGGATGCCCGGCCGCTGACAGTCCGATCTTCACGCCGTCGCTTTCATTGTGCGCCAAGGATTTTGAACAGGTCAGTCTGGAGCTGGCCTTTCCCGGTATTCCCCGAGGCGATGAACGCCGATATGCACTGCTGCTGTTCAACTTCATTGTCGGCGGCGGTGCCTCCTCCCGCCTGTTCCAGCGGCTTCGCGAGGAACTGGGATTGGCGTATTCCATTTACAGCTCCCACTATGCGGCCGAAGGCGCCGGCGTATTCACCATCGCGGCCGCCACCTCCCCCGACCAGCAGGAAACCGTCCTGCGGGAAATCCACGCCGTGCTGGACGGCCTGCGCAACGGCGTGACGGAAGAGGAATTTCTGCGCGCCCGTGCGCAGGTGAAAGCCTCGCACATTATGGGGCTGGAAACCATCGAGGCGCAGGCTTCCTACGCCGGCCGCAACGAGCTGCTTCTCGGGCGCGACGTCCCCAGCGATGAAGTGCTGGACGCGCTGGATGCCTTGACCGTGGAGGACGTCAACCGGCTGGCGGCTGAGCTACTGGGCGGCGGACAGGCCGCGCTGTCGGTCGTAGGCGCTGTGCGCGACCGCGCTTTTTATACGCCTTATTGGCGCTGACCGCGCCACGGCAGAATGGATTGCCGACTTTTTTCTATCCGATTTTTTAAAAGGGTGTCTGCTTTCGAACAGCAGACACCCTTTTTTTGAAGAAATTTCCATGAGAAAATACCGGCGAAAAAGGAAAATCGCCGGATGGCTGGATATACTAATCGCGAGCAAAAGCCGCTGAGAAAGGTTGTGACCCGATTGGGGAAAACAGCGCATACGCGCAGACCGCGCGGAAAACGATGGACACGCGATGACTGGGAGCTGACGCTGCTGGCGACTCCTACCTTTATCTGGTATCTGTTATTCAGCTTTCTGCCGATGTTCGGTATCATCATCGCCTTCAAGAAAATCCGGTTCCGTCCCGGACAAAACTTTATCCAAAACATTATAACCAGCGACTGGTGCGGGCTGAAAAATTTTGAATTTCTGTTCAAATCCAACGATGCGTTTATCATCCTGCGCAACACGATTTTATATAACATCGTGTTTGTTGTGCTGGGCATCGTAATACCGGTCACGCTGGCGATCGCCATCAACGAGCTGCGCAGCAAAAAGCTGGCGAAGACCGTGCAGACAGCCATGTTTCTTCCCTATTTCATGTCCTGGATAGTTGTCACGTATTTCGTCGGCGCGTTTTTGAATTTTGATAAGGGCTTGCTCAACACGCTGCTCGAAAGCATGGGAAAAGATCCGGTGCAATGGTACCGCGAACCCGCCTACTGGCCCGGGATTCTGATCTTCCTCAACGTATGGAAGGGCATGGGATACGGCATGGTCATCTATCTGGCTACGATCACCGGTTTTGATACCTCTTATTACGAGGCTGCCGTGATCGACGGCGCGACCAAGTGGCAGCAAATACGCTATATTTCCCTTCCGCTGCTCAAGCCGGTCATCATCATGATGTTTATTTTAAACATCGGGCGTATTTTCTATTCGGATTTCGGCCTGTTCTACCAAGTGCCCAAAGCCTCGCCCTCCCTGTTCAGCGTTACGGAAACCCTCGACGTCTATATTTACCGGGCGTTGTCCAATTCGACCAGCATTTCCATGCCGTCGGCGGCCGCATTCATCCAGTCGGTCATGGGCTGTCTGACGATCCTGAGTGCCAACTGGCTTGTGCGGCGGGTTGATAAAGAAAGCGCTATTTTTTAAAAGGAGGTGCCGGCGTTGGGAAAGAATACCCCTATGCCCGAAGGCGTCAGCAAATTTAACCGTATTTCCGCTTTTTCAAACGTGGTGCTGACCATTCTGTTTCTTCTGCTGGGACTTTTATGTATAGTCCCCCTGTTATTCATTATCATCATTTCGTTTACCAGTGAGGACGCCATCTCCCGTTACGGCTATTCCTTTTTCCCGAAAGAGCTATCGTTTGAAGCATATGCGTTTCTGGGTGAAAACATCAATATGCTGCTGCGGGCGGCGGGCGTGTCGCTGTTTGTCACCATCGTAGGTACGGCGATCGGCATCGCGCTGACCACCAGCATGGGTTATGTGCTGTCCCGCCCTGTATTCAAGCTGCGCAGCTTCTTTACCTGGGTGGTCATCATCCCCATGATCTTCAACGGCGGTTTGATCTCCACCTATTTTATCAACACGACGGTTCTCGGACTGGGCGATTCCATCTGGGCGCTGATTTTGCCGCTGTTGGTTTCCTCGTTCAATATCGTCATCTGCAAAACCTACTTCCGCACCTCGATCGGCGATGCCATCATCGAATCCGCCAAAATCGACGGCGCGTCTCAACTGCGCATTTTTGTACAGATTGTGCTGCCCATTAGCCTGCCGCTGCTGGCAACCATCGGCCTGTTCCTATCCTTCAACTACTGGAACGACTGGTACCAGTCGCTGCTGTATATCGTCTCCCCGGAGCTGAAAAGCCTGCAGGCGCTGCTGACCAGCATCGAGGGAAACGTGGAATATATGCTCGCCAACGCGGCGACGCTCGGCGTCACGCAGGCGGAAATGCTGGCCAAAATGCCCAAGGAATCCTTCCGCATGGCCATCGCCGTGGTCATCATCCTGCCCATCGCCTTTGCCTACCCCTTTTTCCAGCGATACTTTATTTCCGGCCTGACCGTGGGTTCGGTCAAGGGCTGACGAAAAGAAGCCGACTTATACACGAAATCAAACGAAAAGGAGCAACCATGATGAAAATTACCAAGCGATTTCTGGCGCTGGGCTTATGCCTGGTGCTGGCGGCCGGCGTGCTGAGCGGCTGCCGCAAAAAAACAGAAGGCGGCGAAACGGGAAGCGTACCGACGCTGATCTGGTGGCAGATCGGCAGCCAGCCCGCCGATTTGGCAGCGGCCGTCGCCAAAATGAACGAGTACACCGAACAGAAAATCGGTGTAAAGGTGGACATCCGTTACGCGGGCTGGGACGTGTGGGAGGAAAAAATCAAATCCATCGTCAACACCGGCGAATACTATGACATTATGTTCACCAACACCAACAAGTACACCTCCCACGCCTCGCTGGGCGCGTTCGCGGATCTGACCGAGCTGCTGAACACCGCCGCACCGGATCTGAAAGCCTTTGTTCCGGACGAGCTGTGGAAAGCCGTCAAAATTCAGGGGAAAATCTATGCGGTTCCCACCTATAAGGATTCGTCCTCGACACAGTATTTTGTGTGGGACAAAGCCATGGTTGAAAAATATGACGTGGATTATGAAAACCTGAAAACGCTGAAGGATCTCGACCCCGTGCTGCGCCGCATCAAAGCCGGTGAAGAAGCGGCAACCGGCAAAAAATGTTATCCGTTTCCGCTCGCCAAAGAGGGCTTTAACGGCATCTTCATGGAATACGACAACTACGTCAAATACGACGATCCCAAGGCGCAGGTGCTCAACACCTATGAGCGTCCGGAAATCGTGGAGAATCTGACCATTCTGCACAAATGGTATACGGACGGCATCATCAATCCGGACGCCTCCACACTGGGTGAGCCGCCGAAATACCGCGTATGCTATTCGGCACAGGGCTTCCCGGGCGCCGACGCCGTGTGGAGCAAAACCAACGGTTATACGACGGTCTCCACCCCTTATGCCGGCCCGATCTACTCCACCGGCTCGATTCTCGGCTCGGTCAACGCGATCTCCGCGAACTCAAAGCACAAGGAAGCCGCGCTGAAATATCTGCAGCTGGCGAACACGGATCCGGTACTGCGCAATATGCTGGCCTACGGCATCGAGGGGCAGCATTGGAAGGACAACGGCGACGGCACCATCACCAAGCTGACCGACACGTGGACGGCACCGCTGTATTCACAGGCGACCTTCTTCACCGTGAAACCGGAATCCCCCAACCCGCCCAATCAGTGGAAGCTGCTGGAAGAACAGAATGAAAAAGCTACCCCCAGCGTCATTCTGGGATTCACGCTGGATGAAAGCGACATCGAAGCGGAAATCACCAATGTGGAATCGGTGAAAAAGAAATACGAAGCCGAGCTGCTTACCGGTGTGAAAGATCCCGCGACCTTCCTGCCGCAATTCAATAAAGAGCTGCGCGCCGCCGGACTGGATACCGTACTGGCGGAAACCCAAAAACAGGTCAACGCCTTCTTAGGCAAATAAACACAAGCACGGCCAAGCGGCTGAGAGAGGGCATCCTCCCTCAGCCGCTTTCTGCAAAACGAGGAGGTCTTTTCATGTCTTTCACACTTCGCGGCACGTCGCTGCCGCACATGCCCTGGCAGGATAAACCGGCCGGCGAAACCGCACCGGTCTGGCGGTATTCCGGCAATCCCATCATCGGGCGGCATGCCATTCCGACCGCAAACAGCATTTTCAACAGTGCGGTCGTGCCGTTCAAAGACGGCTATGCGGGCGTATTCCGCTGCGACAGCCGATCGGTCAACATGGATATCCACGCCGGCTTCAGCCAAAACGGTATCGACTGGGAAATCTGTCCCGAACCAATCCGATTTGAGGGCGATCCCGCCGTCACCGGGCGGGAATACCGCTATGACCCGCGCGTATGCTTTTTGGAGGATCGCTATTACATCACATGGTGCAACGGCTATCACGGCCCCACGATCGGTCTGGCCTATACGTTTGATTTTCGCTCGTTCACCCAGCTGGAAAACGCGTTCCTGCCGTATAACCGCAACGGCGTCCTGTTCCCGCGCAAGATCCGCGGGCAGTATGCGATGCTCAGCCGCCCGAGCGATACCGGGCATACCCCCTTCGGCGATATTTTTTACAGCGCCAGCCCGGACCTGACCTATTGGGGCAAGCACCGCTACGTCATGGGGACGATCCCCGGCGATCTGGCGGCATGGCAATCCAAAAAAATCGGTCCCGGCCCGGTTCCGATCGAAACCGACGCGGGCTGGCTGCTGCTGTATCACGGCGTACTGCAAACCTGCAACGGTTTTGTTTACCGGGTGGGCTGCGCGCTGTTGGATCTCGACGAGCCGTGGAAGGTCAAAGTGCGCGGCCGCCCCTATATCCTCGCGCCCGAACAGCCGTATGAATGCATCGGAGACGTGCCGAACGTGACGTTCCCGTGTGCGGCGCTCACCGACGCGGCCACCGGCCGTATCGCGCTCTACTACGGCTGCGCAGACACCGTGGTGGGATTGGCGTTTACCACCGCCGACGAGCTGTCGCGCTTTTTACAGGAACATCCGCTGAACGAAAGAAAGGAAACGCTATGTTTATAAAAGAACGGATACAGGTCATCTGTGACCAGCTGAAAAAATGGCGGCTGTCCCGGCGGCTGCCATTGACCGAATGGGAATATAAGGACGGCAACTTCATCTATCCCCGCGACGCGGAGGAGGCCGACAGCGCGTGGCTGCCTTTCGACAGCCGCACCATGCACTGGTATGGGCCGGATGCGCATAAGTGGTTTAAAACCAGCTTCACGGTGCCGCCTGAGCTGGACGGCAAGCCGCTGTGGCTGATCGTGCACACGCAGATCGACGAGTGGGACGACGCCAAAAACCCGCAGTTTCTGCTGTTTGTGGACGGCATCGTGTCACAGGGGCTGGATATGAACCACCGCGAGGTGCTGCTCACCCGTACCGCCTGCGCCGGGCAGACCTACCGGCTGGATCTGCAGGCATACACCGGCACGCTGCACAGCGATTTCCGCCTGATCGGCGAGATCGCCGTCTTGGATGAAGCGGTCAACGCACTGTATTACGATCTATGGATGCCGCTGTGCGCTTTTTCCCGCATGGACGAGCAGGACAAACGCCGCATCGATATCGAAACGGTGCTCAACGACACCATCAACCTTCTGGATCTCCGCCGCCCGCATTCACCGGAATTTGCCCGCTCGGTCACGGACGCGCGCGCCTATATCCAGAAAGCCCTGTATCAGGACATGGCGGGCTGCCGCGACATTGTGGCGACCTGCATCGGGCACACCCATATTGATGTGGCCTGGTGGTGGACGGTCGCCCAAACGCGGGAAAAGGTCGCCCGCAGCTTCGCTACCGTGCTCAAGCTGATGGAGGAATATCCCGAATACCGCTTCATGTCCAGTCAGCCCCAGCTTTACCTTTTTTTAAAAGAACGCTACCCGGAGCTGTATGCGCGGGTCAAGCAGCGGGTAGCGGAGGGACGATGGGAGCCGGAGGGCGGCATGTGGCTGGAGGCGGACTGCAATCTGACCTCAGGTGAATCGCTGGTACGGCAGTTTTTGTACGGCAAGCGCTTTTTCCGCGAGGAATTCGGCGTGGACAACCGGATCCTGTGGCTGCCGGACGTGTTCGGTTATTCCGGCGCGCTGCCCCAAATCATGAAAAAGTGCGGCATCGACTATTTCATGACCACCAAGCTGTCGTGGAACCAGATCAACAAAATTCCGGCGGACACCCTGCGGTGGCGCGGCATTGACGGCACCGAGGTGCTCGCGCATTTCATCACGACGCTGGGCGTCGGGCAGGAAAAGGAAAAATTCTTCACCACCTACAACGGCATCCTGCATCCGGACGCGATCATGGGCGGCTGGGAACGGTATCAGAACAAGGATATCAACCACGATATTCTGATTGCTTTCGGCTACGGCGACGGCGGCGGCGGGCCGACCCGCGAGATGCTGGAGGTCGCGCAGCGCATGGAAAAAGGCGTGCGCGGCATTCCCTGCGTCCGTCAGGCATTTGCGCGCCGCTATTTTGAGGAGCTGGAACAGCGCGTGGCCGGCAACCGCCGGCTGCCGGTGTGGGTGGGGGAATTTTACTTCGAATATCACCGCGGCACCTACACCTCCATGGCGCGCAACAAGCGCGCCAACCGTCAATGTGAGCAGCTGCTCATGGATCTGGAGCTGCTCAGTGTGACCGCACGCCTCTGCGGCCTGCGCTATCCGCGTGAAGAACTGGAACAGATGTGGAAAACCGTGCTGCTCAACCAGTTCCACGATATCCTTCCCGGCTCGTCCATCCGCGAGGTTTATGAGGTCACGCGGGAGGAATACGCGCAGGTTCTGGCGCAGGGCCAGCAATTGCTGCACGAGCGGCTGTGCGCCGTCGCGGGCGAGGGGACGGCGTTCACCGTTTTCAACACGCTGTGTTGGGAACGCGACGACATGGTCTGGCTGGACAACGTACAAGCCGATGCTTTAGCGGATGCGGACGGGCATCATTACCCGCTGCAGCATACGGCCGACGGCGCGGTCGCCTATCTGCGCGGGCTGCCCGCCAAGGGCTGGCGCAGTTATGCGCCGGTGCGCGAAGCCCACACCGACGGCGCGGTATCCGCCTTTGCCATCGCGGATGACCGCATCGAAACCCCGTTTTATCGCGCAGTGTTTGATGAAAACGGCTTTATCGCCTCGCTGTATGACAAGGAAAACGGGCGCGAGGTGTTCTTGGAGGGCGCGGTCGGTAACCGTCTGTGCGTCTATGAGGACAAGCCGATCTATTACGACAACTGGGACATCGACGCCTATTATACCGAAAAGAGCTGGGATGTCACCGCGCTGGTGTCCAGCGAATGGGTGGAAAACGGGCCGGTCATGGCAACGCTGGTGCAGGAACGCCGGTTTTCAAATTCGCTGCTGCGGCAGCGCATCCGGTTTTATGCCCATTCCCGCCGGATCGATTTTGAGACATGGGTGGACTGGCAGGAAAGCCAGCAGCTGCTCAAGGTGCATTTCCCTGTGGACGTGCATACCGACGAAGCGACGTTTGACATCCAGTTCGGCAACGTCACCCGCAAGACGCACAAAAACACCAGCTGGGATCAAGCGCGGTTTGAAAGCTGCGCCCACCGCTGGATCGACGTGTCCGAAGGGGCTTACGGCGTGAGCCTGCTCAACGACTGCAAATACGGACATTCGGTGGACGGCACCGACATGGCGCTGACGTTGATCAAATCCGGCATCGAGCCGAATCCCACCACCGATCAGGAGCAGCACGTATTCACCTATGCTCTGTACCCGCACGCCGGCGGCTGGCGCGAGGCACACACACCGCAGGAAGCGGCAAAGCTCAATCAGCCCGCACATGTGGTGCGCGGCGGTTCGGTGGGCATGATCGGCTCGCTGCTACGGACGGATTGCCCGCACGCCGTTGTGGATACCGTGAAGCAGGCGGAGGACGGCAACGGTGTGATCGTGCGTATTTACGAGAATGAAAACACCCGCGCACAGGTATGCCTGACCGTCAGCGGGCTCCTGCGCGGCGTGGAAGAATGCGATCTGCTGGAACAGCCGCAAAATACCCTGCCCCATCACGACAGCGAATTTTCCTTTGTCCTCCGCCCGTATGAGATCAAGACCTTCCGCCTGCTGATGGAATAAAACGAAACAACGCCGTCCGGTCTCCTCTGCGGAGCGCCGGCCGGCGTTTCTCTGCGCTGTCATTCGGTTTTATGGGTACGATACTGTCAGCGCATCTCTCACGTAATAGGTTATCGATGATGAAAAGTAGAATATTGTATTTATCAAATGAAGAACGTCAACCTTGGCTTTTCTCTTGGAGAGCCGTTATGCGCGCACTAAGATGTTTTGCGGTTAATGCGGAAAAGTTTAACGCATGCTGCATCAGCTCTCCGCTGTCACGATACCTATTTAAAAATTTAAATACTTCCAATGTTAATTCGCCATTATACTTTATGTCTGCTAAGCTTTGAACAATAGTATTCCAATTCAAGCTGCCAAGATAGGGCAACAGGTGCGCATCGCTGATAAAATTATTGTCTTGCACATGTAAAACTTTTAATGTATTGCAATCAAAATTACGAATAAACTCATCCGGCTGATTCCCTGTTAACGCCGCATGGCCTATGTCTACGCATGCCACAAACCAATCGGAATTCAGCCTGACTAACAGTTCATTTAACAATGCGGGTGTTCCTAAAAAGCGATTGGAAAAATGATTCGGTTTTTCGTTGACAAATAAATTTTCTATTGCAATTTTGATGCCGATTTTTTTACAATAAGGCTCCAGACTTTTATAGAATTTATAATTGAAGTCTACAATATCATTTTCCGTGTATACAGCATGAACTACAATGTATTTTGCTCCCATGATCGCCGCGCTTTCCATTGATCGCACAATTTTAAGGAACTGCCTGTTATCCAAAGTAAAAGCATCGTCACAGGTTATTGTAAAGGGCGCATGAGCCTGGTTGCATTCTATATTTGCTTCATCCAATAATCCCCTTACATACTGAGCATATGTCACATAGTTTTCTCCGAGAAGTTTTTCCTCCCGCTCGCTGCTTTGTCCGTAAAAAGAATAATCAACGCAGTCAAAACCAGCTTCTTTCAGCATTTTAATTGCTTCCGGCTCACCGAAGCATCTGGTTAAGATATAATTTTCTATACTGATTTTCATTTTCCTATTCTCCCTTTGAATCGGTATTTCACGAAAATCGCTTATGTAAAAATCCGCTGCTTTTTTCAGCTTATCCACGTAATCTTCGGAAAGCCGGTCATATACACCGATTGTGTTCATGCCGGCTTTTTGCGCAGTGACCACGGCGGTGTAATTATCATCTACCAAAACGCATTCCGAAACCTTTACGTTTAAGCGGTCGGCAACCGCCGTATATAAAGCAGTCTCCGACTTGGTGTAATGAAAATCGTCGATTGACCACACATGATCAAACAAGTCATAAATGCCGTGCCTTTTCAAGCACACATCCAAATAACAATGCGGTGAAGCCGTCAGGACATTCAGACTGTGACCGGCTTCTTTCAGATGCTTAAGAGTTTCCGGAACATAGGACTTGAGGGGGACATTGACGGAATATTCCGTGCACAGCTTGTTGTGTACGTCTGCCAGATATTCTTCAAGGGTTGTTTTCAGCCCCAGCGATACCGTGTATTGCGACGCTTTGACATTTCCGAGAGGGGTGATTGTCTGGACAAAATTATCGGGACAGGGAATACCTGCCTCGTGTAAAGCCTGCATATGAACGCCTGCCCAAATCGGCATGGAATCAACTAATGTTCCGTCAAAGTCAAATAAATAGATCATGATTACCTCGAACGTTCTTGAAAATCTGTTTTTTAACCCCAAAACAGTATAGCATATTGTTCCGGCATTTTCTACTTATAAAATCCATAAAAGTACCCTGCAAAAATGACCGGCCTTTAACCAGCCGGTCATTCCCGTTTTTCGTTACCGCCCGTTGTCTGCGTCGTAGGCGGCGTACATGATGTTGGTCGCGTGGTCGGATACGCGCTCGAGGTCGGTCAGGATGTCAATATACAGCATACCCGTTTCCGGCGAGCATTCCAATGCGTTGAGCCGCTGGACGTGGTGTCCGCGCAGCTTCAACACCAAATCGTCTATCTCCTCTTCCTGCTCCACAATGCTGTCGGATACCGCCTGATTGGGCTGGAAATTCATAAAGAATGCGATCGACTCATCCATAATGCGCAGAACGCGGTCGCACATATCGCGCATTTCCTTGAGTGCGTTTTCCGAAAACGGCGGCTGATCGCCGAAGTTCTGCGAATATTCCAGAATATTTTCCGCATGGTCGCCCATACGTTCCAGATCGTTGACCACATGGAACAGCGAGCCCACCAGCCGGTTATCCCGTTCCATCAGATCCAGCGCATGAATCTTGACCAGATACCCGGTAATATTATGGTTCAGATAGTTGATCACCTTTTCGTTCTGCTGAATCTGCTGTGCATGCGTCGGATTCGGCTTAAAGAACACCTCCACCGCCAACGCAAAGTTGCCGCGCACGATCTGCGCCATACGCTGCACTTCCTTGAATACCTGCGCCACTGCGATGGACGGCGTGCTGAGGATGCGCTCGTCCAGATAATGCAGCTGCATCTCCTCATAGGCGGTATCCTTGCCCGGCACCAGCCGGATCGCCAGCTTGACCAGACATTGTGCAAACGGCAGCAGCACCAGCGTGGACACCACATTGAAACCGATATGCGCCAGCGAAATCTGCATGACCGGATTGTCGGTCATGCTCTCGATCAGCGAGACATACGGCAGGAACATACAGATCGGAACAAAAAGTATCGTGCCGATCACGTTAAACAGCAAATGCAGAACCGCCGCGCGCTTGCCGGCACGGTTGGTACCGATCGACGCCAGCAGCGCCGTCGCGCAGGTACCGATGTTCTGGCCGAACAGCACATAAATCACATTGCCAAGCCCCAACGCGCCGCTGCCGACCAGTGCCTGAATAATACCGACCGAAGCGGATGAGGATTGGATGACCGCCGTCAACACTGCGCCGGCCAGCACGCCCAGCAAGGGATTGTCGCTGAACTGCGTCATCAGCCGGCCGAATTCCGGCACATCCTTGAGCACCTTCATCGCGCCGGACATACCTTCCATACCGGTGAACAGAATACCGAAGCCAACCAGTACCATACCGATATGCTGCACCACTTTTTTCTTCAAAAACAGCAGCAAAATCACGCCGCCGAACACCAAAAGCGGACTGATATAGCTGATTTTCAACCCGATCAGGAAGCTGGTTACGGTCGTGCCGATATTCGCCCCCATGATGATATAGACCGCCTGCTCCAGCTTGAGCAAGCCGGCGTTCAAAAAGCCGACCACCATCACCGTCGTCGCCGAGGAGGATTGGATCGCACCGGTGACTACAAGACCGGTGAGCACCCCCAGCAGCGGATTTGACGTGATCTTTTCCAGCAGCTTTTTCAGACTGGATCCCGCCACCAATTCCAGACCGTCGCCCATCAGCTTCATTCCGAACAGGAAAAGCCCCAAACCGCCCAACAACTGCAACACGTTGGTAATTCCCACGCGGCAACCTCCTCCAGCATCCGTCCTGCGAATACGCACAAATTTGTTATTATTATAGGGCACCAATGTTAAGGCAATGTTAAAAAACGCGAAAAAAGATTGATTTTCGGAAATTTTCGGCTTTCCTGTCGCCCTCCGCCCATTCACTCTATACACACAAAATGAATATTTATTCATTCATACTGCCTTTTTTGCAAAAAAGCATTTGCGGATTTTCACAAATTCTCTTTGCAGAGAATACGCAGTTGTGCATTATAGCAGAAATTCACTTTTTAGTATAATTATTCACGTTTTCTACTTGCAATTTAAAAGCAGGACAGCTATAATACTATCAAACGAACCAAACAACAAAGGAGCGACTGAAAATGGATTCCATCAAAAAAGTAGTATTGGCCTATTCCGGCGGCTTGGATACGTCCATTATTATTCCCTGGTTAAAGGAAAACTATAACAACTGCGAAGTCATCGCGGTGGCTGCCGATGTCGGACAGGGGAAAGAGCTGTCCGGCCTGCACGAAAAAGCGCTCAAAACCGGCGCCTCCAAGCTGTACATAGAAGACCTCAAGCAGGAATTCGTGGATGAATTCATATTCCCGACCGTAAAAGCCGGTGCGGTGTACGAAAATCAGTATCTGCTGGGCACCTCCTTTGCGCGGCCGATCATCGCCAAGCGGATCGTGGAGATCGCGCTGAAGGAAGGCGCGGACGCGATTGCACACGGCTGCACCGGTAAGGGCAACGATCAGGTGCGGTTTGAGCTGGCGATCAAAGCCTTTGCCCCGAAAATGAAGATCATCGCGCCGTGGCGGATCTGGGATCTCAAATCCAGAGAGGAAGAAATCGCTTATGCCGAAGCGCGCAATATCCCGCTGAATATTACCCGGGAAACCAACTATTCCAAGGACAAGAACCTGTGGCATCTGTCTCACGAGGGACTTGACCTGGAGGATCCCGCCAACGAGCCGAAATACGACGAAATCCTCGAAATGGGTGTTTCCCCCGAAAAGGCGCCGGACAAAGCCACCTATATCACGCTTTCCTTTGAAAAAGGCGTGCCGGTCGCGCTGGACGGCGTGAAGATGAACGGCGTCGCGCTCATCGAAAAGCTCAACGAGCTGGGCGGCGCCAACGGCATCGGTCTGGTGGACATGGTGGAAAATCGGCTGGTCGGCATGAAGAGCCGCGGCGTGTACGAAACGCCCGGCGGTTCCATCCTCTATAAAGCGCACGAGGCGCTGGAAACCCTGTGCCTCGACCGCGACACCATGCACTACAAGCAGCAGATGGTCGCCGGCAAATTCAGCGAGCTGGTCTATTACGGTCAATGGTACACCCCCCTGCGGGAGGCGCTGTCCGCGTTCGTGGACAGCACGCAGGAGCACGTCACCGGCGACGTCAAGCTCAAGCTGTATAAAGGCAACATGATCCTCGCCGGCATCACCTCGCCGTACTCCCTGTACGATGAAGAGATCGCCACCTTTGACGAGGATAACGTCTACGATCAGATGGACAGTCAGGGCTTCATCAACCTGTTTGGCTTGCCGATCAAGGTGCAGGCGCTCAAGCAGGGCAAATAAGCTTACGCATCCCACCCCCATACTTCCGCGGGCTGCCGATGAAAGTCGGCAGCCTCCGGTCGTCTTTCAGAAAGGTTGATACACAGCAATGAAACTATGGGCAGGACGGTTCCAGAAAGAAATCGACAGCAAAACCAACGACTTCAATTCCTCCATTTCGTTTGACTGCCGCATGGCGCAGGAGGATATCACCGGCAGCATGGCGCACGCCGCGATGCTGGCGGCGCAGGGCATCCTGTCCGCGCAGGACAACCAGCAAATTCAGGACGGATTGGCGGGCATCGCCGCCGATCTGCGCTCCGGCGCGCTGGCGATCGATCCGAACGCCGAGGACATCCACACCTTTGTTGAGGGCGAGCTGACCGCCCGCATCGGAGACGCCGGCAAGCGTCTGCACACCGGCCGCAGCCGCAACGATCAGGTGGCGCTGGATATCCGCCTGTACCTCAAAAACGCGGTCGCGCCGCTGCGCGGACAGCTGCTGGAGCTGCTCGGCGTGCTGGCAAAGCAGGCGGAAACCCACGCCGCGGTCATCCTGCCCGGCTATACGCATCTCCAACGGGCGCAGCCGATCACCTTTGGCCACCATCTGCTTGCTTATGCGGAAATGTTCCGCCGCGACATCGGCCGTCTGGACGACGCCGTGCGCCGCATGGACGTCTCGCCGCTGGGCAGCGGCGCGCTGGCCTCCACCACCTACCCGCTCGACCGGCAGGCCGTTGCCGCGGTGCTGGGGATGCGCGGCGTAACGGCAAACTCGCTGGACGGCGTTTCCGACCGCGATTTCGCCGTGGAGCTGGCGGCGGCGCTGTCGCTGATCATGGTGCATTTGTCCCGTTTTTCGGAGGAGATCATCCTCTGGTGCTCGTGGGAATTTAAATTCATCGAACTGGACGACGCGTTTTCCACCGGCTCGTCCATCATGCCGCAGAAGAAAAACCCGGATATCGCCGAGCTGGTGCGCGGCAAATCCGGCCGTGTGTTCGGCGATCTGATGACGCTGCTCACCGTCATGAAGGGGCTGCCGCTTGCCTACAACAAAGATATGCAGGAGGACAAGGAAGCCATTTTTGACGCGCTGGACACGGTGCGGATGTGCCTGACCGCGTTCATACCGATGGTGGACACCATGACGGTGCTGCCGGACAATATGTGCAAAGCGGCAGCCGGCGGCTTCATCAACGCCACCGACTGCGCCGACTACCTCGTCGGCAAGGGGCTGCCCTTCCGCGACGCGTACAAAGCGACCGGCACGCTGGTCGCACGCTGCATCGCCTTGGGACAGACGCTGGAAACCCTGCCTCTGCCGGAATATCAAGCGGTTTGCCCGCTGTTCGATGAGGGCGTGTACGAGGCGATCGCGCTGGAACGCTGCGTGTCATTGCGCCGCGTATACGGCGGCCCCGCTCCCGAAAATGTGCGCGCGCAAGCCGCGCAGCTGCAGCAATGGATCCGGGATACCGCCGATTGATGGCAGCCGGCGGTTCAACAACTCGCCCGCGCATAAACCACCGTATTGCCGAGCGGCGGTTCCGAGAGGAAGCGCAACCGCCGCTTTTTTCACTAACGTTTTGTGTCCTGTTCGGACGCAAAACCCGGAAAGGACACGAATTTTTCTATGATCAAAGCAGGAATCATCGGCGCGACCGGCTATGCCGGCGTGGAACTGGTACGTATTTTATCCCGCCATCCGCAAGCGGAGGTTGCCGCGATCAGCTCCGTTTCGTTTGAGGGACAGCCGCTGTCCGCGGTTTATCCCGCGCTGCGCGGTATCTGCGACCGTGCCTGCGGCACGGCGGACGAGGTTGTGGCCGCCAGCGACGTGGTGTTCACAGCACTGCCCCACGGGCTGTCGCAGGAGATCGCGGCGGCGTGCGCAGAGGGCGGCAAGAAATTTATCGACCTCGGCGCAGACTTCCGTTTGGACGAGGAAAGCGACTACAACACTTGGTACGGCTGCACGTACACCCACCCCGCGCTGCATGAGCAGGCGGTCTACGGGCTGCCGGAGCTGTTCCGCGACGACATCCGCCGCACCTCCATCATCGGCAATCCCGGCTGTTATCCGACCAGCATCGCGCTGGGGCTGGCGCCGGCGCTGCGCGGCGGTTTTGTGGAGCCGACCGGGCTGGTCATCGACTCCAAATCCGGCACCACCGGTGCGGGACGCAAGCCGACGCAGACGACCCATTTCCCCGACTGCAACGAGGCGTTTTCCGCCTATAAGGTGGCGGCGCACCGCCATACGCCGGAGATTGAGCAGACGCTGACCAAAATGGCGGGCGAAAAAGCGACCGTCACCTTCGTTCCCCATCTGCTGCCGGTCAACCGCGGCATACTCTCCACTATCTACGCGCGGCTGAAAAACGGCGCGACGCTGGAAACCGTGCGGGCCGCCTATGAAGCCGCTTACGCGCATGAGCCGTTTGTGCGGCTGCAGCCCGCCGGCGTGGGCGTGGACATCCGCAACGTCAAAGGCTCCAACTACTGCGATATTCAGCTGTACGAGGACGCGCACACTGGCACGCTCATCATCACTTCGGTGATCGACAACGTGGTCAAGGGTGCGGCCGGACAAGCGGTTCAGAACATGAACCTACTGTTCGGGCTGGACGAGACCACCGGCTTGGATATGATTCCGTTTTGCTTCTGAAATTCTGGAACACCGACAAAAGGAGTTTTCCGTTATGCTGACATTCATCGACGGCGGCGTGACCGCGGCGCAGGGCTTTACCGCTTCGGGCGTCCACTGCGGCATCCGCAAAAACCGTTCCAAAAAAGATCTCGCCCTCATCGTCTCCGACCGTGAGGCGGCAGCGGCGGCGGTCTACACCCGCAATCTGGTCAAGGGCGCGCCCAACACCGTGACCGCCCGCCACATTGCAGACGGCAAGGCGCGCGCCATCCTCTGCAACAGCGGCATCGCCAACACCTGCGCGTTTGACGGCATCGAAAAAGCAACCGCCATGTGCGCGCTCGCGGCGGATGCGCTCGGTCTGGCGGTCACCGATATCGTGGTCGCCTCCACCGGCGTGATCGGTCCGTCCATCGTACTGGAACCGATTGAAGCGGGAATGCCCGCACTGGTAGCCGGGTTGTCTCCGAACGGCAGCGGCGACGCGGCCGAGGCCATTATGACCACCGACACCCATAAAAAAGAATTCGCCGTCACCTTTTCACTGGGCGGCAAGCCCTGCACGCTGGGCGGCATCGCCAAGGGCAGCGGCATGATCGCGCCCAACATGGCGACGATGCTCAGCTTCCTCACCACCGACGCGGCCATCGACAGCACCCTGCTGCACGAGGCGCTGCTGGACGTGGTGGGCGACACGTTCAACATGATGTCGGTGGACGGCGACACCTCCACCAACGACATGGTGGTCGTGCTTGCCAACGGCGCGGCGGGCAATACGCCGGTCACGGAAAAAGGCGCCGATTATACGGCGTTTGTCGCCGCGCTGCGTGCGCTGTGTACGGCTCTGTGCCGCGCGCTGGCGGCGGACGGCGAAGGCGCGACCAAGCTGCTGGAATGCCGCATCACCGGCGGCGCGACCGTCGCGGACGCGAAATGCATCGCCAAATCGGTCATCAACTCCGCTCTGCTCAAATCCGCCATGTTCGGCGC
>CATWUX010000008.1 GCA_958354085.1 uncultured Oscillospiraceae bacterium
GAGCGGGAGGCGAGATCCAGCTCACCGACGCCATGCTGCAGCTGGCGCGCGGCGAGGGTATGGTCGGGGTGGATTTCACCGGCAAACGCTACGACATGGGCAACAAGCTGGGCATCCTGCAGGCCACCTGTGAGGTCGCGCTGCAACATCCCGAAGTCGCGGAGGATTTTCGCGCGTATCTGAAGGAGCTGGCCAAAACGCTGTAAAAGAAAAAGCGGCAAAAAAGAGGGGCATTAAAAATGAAAGATGGATTTTTGCGTGTGGCGGCGGCAACGCCGCCCATCCGGGTAGCGGACACCGTTTATAACACCGCGCAGATCAAAGCGCAGCTGGACGCGCTGCCGGGGAACACCGCGGTGGCGGTGTTCCCCGAGCTGTGCGTCACCGGCTATACCTGTTCCGACCTGTTTTTACAGCCGGCGCTGCTGCGCGCGGCTGAGGCCGCCGTGCGGGAGCTTCTGGACATCACGCTGGGCATGGATACGGTCGTGATCGTCGGCGTGCCGGTTTCGTATCAGGCGGAGCTGTACAATTGCGCTGCCGTGCTGCACAAGGGACGGCTGCTGGGGCTGGTGCCGAAGGCCAACCTGCCCTCCTATTCGGAATTTTACGAAGGGCGGCAGTTCACGCCCGCGCCGCTGCAAACGGTATCCACCGTATACGCGGGGCAGGAAACCCGCCTTGGACGGAATTTGCTGTTTCGCTGCCGGAGCCTGCCGGATTTTTGTCTGGGCGTGGAAATCTGTGAGGATCTGTGGGCGGGCACGCAGCCGTCTCAGCAGCTCGCGGCCGCCGGCGCGACGGTGATCGCGAACCTGTCTGCCAGCGACGAAAGCATCGGCAAGGCGGATTTCCGCCGCCAGCTGGTGTCCATGCAGTCCGCCCGGCTGAACTGTGCCTATATTTACGCCGACGCGGGCGAGGGCGAATCCACCACCGACCTGGTATTCGCCGGGCAAAACCTGATCGCGGAGGACGGTACGATTCTGGTGGAAAGCGCACGTTTCACCACCGGCATCGTTTCCACCGAGATCGATCTGCAAAAGCTGTGCTACGAACGCCGCCGCATCTCGTCCTTTGAGACGACCGGCGCGGCGGAAACGATTGAATTTGACCGGCCGGTCGTGCCGTTGGAACTGACGCGGCCGATCAATCCGCTGCCGTTCGTGCCGCAGAACGCGGCCGATCAGAACGCGCGCTGTGAGGAAGTGCTGTCCATTCAGACGGCCGGCCTTGCGCGCCGTCTGGAGCATACCCGCAGCTGCGCGGTGCTGGGTTTGTCCGGCGGTCTGGACTCGGCGCTGGCGCTGCTCGTGACCGTGCGCGCGTTCGACCGGCTCGGACGCAGCCGCGCGGATATCCATGCGGTCACGATGCCCTGTTTCGGTACGACCAGCCGCACGCTGAACAACGCACGCACGCTGGCGACCGCCTGCGGCGCGACGCTGCACGAAATCGATATTACCGCTTCGGTTCGCCAGCATTTGCAGGACATCGGCCATGACGGCGCGCACGACGTCACCTATGAAAACGCGCAGGCGCGCGAACGCACGCAGGTGCTGATGGATCTGGCCAACCGACTGGGCGGGCTGGTGGTCGGCACGGGCGATCTGTCCGAGCTGGCGCTGGGCTGGGCCACCTTCAACGGCGATCATATGTCGATGTATGGCGTGAACGCCTCCGTGCCGAAAACGCTGGTGCGCCATCTGACCGCGTACGAGGCGCGGCGCTACGGCGGCGTGCTGGGCGCGGCGCTGCTGGACGTGCTGGACACACCGGTCAGCCCGGAGCTGCTGCCGCCGGAAAACGGCGTGATCGCGCAGAAAACCGAGCAGCTGGTCGGGCCGTATGAGCTGCACGATTTCTTCCTGTATCATATGCTGCGCTACGGCGTGCCGCCCGCTAAGATTTACCGGCTGGCGTGCCGCGCCTTCGCCGGGCAGTTTGCGCCCGACGAGATCAAAAAGTGGCTGGCCACTTTTGTGCGCCGCTTCTTTGCCCAGCAGTTCAAACGCTCCTGCCTGCCGGACGGGCCGCGTGTCGGCAGCGTGGCGCTATCCCCACGCGGCGACTGGCGGATGCCATCCGATGCCAGCGCGGCTGTCTGGCTGAGCGAGCTGGAAACCTTATAACTCATCTTTTTAAGCGCGGTGATCGTCGCAGGGCGGTTGCCGCTTTTTTTCACCGGCCGCACACCTTTTGTAAAAAATATTGACAAATCCCCCAAAACCGTGTTTTCTGCCGCGAAAAAACACTTGACAAGTGGCGGCGGATATGATAAAGTATATCTCGTCGCAAATGAGCGGTCAATATGGGGGTATAGCTCAGCTGGGAGAGCGCTTGAATGGCATTCAAGAGGTCAGCGGTTCGATCCCGCTTATCTCCACCAAAAGCCTTGGATTTCTTGGAAATCCAAGGCTTTTTTGTATAGTAAAACCACTCGCTAGGCGAGTGGTTCAAAAGAACTTAAGCGAAAAGGGAGGACATCCAGATGAGCCTGAATGACGTGAACAGTCTGTCACTCGCAAAATGCAATTGCGAATACCACAGGATATTGACATCTCCACGTTGTGTGCTGCAAACTTGCGATATCTTTTTCCATCCGAAAAGACCTTCTGGTATTTTGTTCGTGCAGTTGGCCGACCGCACCTTCATTATACCGGAGGGCCTTTTCACTATATAATGCGTTTTACTCTCCCCGGCAGAGCCAGGGGTGTTGTGTCGCTAAAGCTAACCAACAAGTCGTGTCTGCCGTGCTCGAAACTTTTGTCTTGAAAATCTGAGGGCTGTATAGTACAATAAATCCATATACACATAATGGCGAAATCTTGTGCAGTCTTGCGCACGAAAAAGAAAACGGAAAGGCGGGTGAGCGCTATGCTTCGTAAAGGCATGTCGGCCGCAACGGCGCTGCTTCTGGCACTGCTGCTGACGGGCTGCAACATATTGGGCTTGGACGTGGAAGCGCAGCTGCGCCCGCCGCGCCTTGCCGGGGAACAGCAGAATATTCAGCACGCGCTGGAAACCTATATAAGCCAGAATGCGGATAAAGCCACGGCCAGCCGCTACTTATTGAAATATCCGAAATCCGGGGAATACCGCTCGGCTTTTGTGCTGCAGGATATGGACGGCGATGGCGAGGAAGAAGCGATTGCGTTCTATTGCCCGACAGCCAACAGCCCCAAAACACATATTAACTATCTGAAAAAAGTGGAGGGCGAGTGGGTATCCCTGCATGACATTCCCGGCATCGGTATCGACATTGACCGGGTATCCTTCGGCGATTTGAACGGCGACGGGAGAAAGGAGCTTTTTACCGGCTGGGATCTGTATAATTCCCGCGATCGTCAGCTGGCGATGTATTCTTTTGTCGGCGGCCAGTTGCAGGAGCAATTCACCGATACCTATACCTATGTGATCGTGGGGGATGTAACCGCGCGCGGGCATGACGATCTGCTGCTGTTTCGCATCGACAGCACCAATAACGCAGTCACCGCCCGGCTGCTCTCCTATACCGACGGCCACATGACAGAGCTGGCGACCGCCTCTCTGGACGGCTATATCCGCAGCTTTGGTTCCGCGCATATCGCCCCGCTGGCCGATGGTGTGAACGGCGTGTATCTCGACGGCTACAAAGACGGCAACATGACCGTGACCGAGCTGCTGTATTGGGATGGCACGCAGCTGATCACGCCGTTTGCGCACGTTGAGGGCGGGATTGCCGCGGTTTCCGCGCGTGAGTCGCTGCGGGACTCGTCCGTTCCCTCCGTGGATATCGATGCGGACGGGCAGATCGAATGGCCGCGGATGCGGCGGCTGACCGGCTATGAAACCACGGACGTGGAAAATACCCTTTGGCTGACGGAGTGGTGCAGCTGGGATTATGCGTCGCGCACGGTGATTCGTGAGTTTGCCAGCATTGTCAACCAGACGGACGGCTATTATTTGAGAATGGACGACGCGTGGGTGGATAAAACGGCGGGCGACCGCATCACCGCGCGGTATACGGCGAGTACGCGCACACTGGAGCTGCTGGAGGTGCAAAACGGTGTGATCGGTGAGCCGGTGCTGGCGCTGCGCGCGGTCGCGACCGGCGCGACGGCGTATACGGCCAATACGACATCCTACACCTTCCAGCCGCTGTTTTCCAACGCGGCGATGGACTATCAGGTGTGGTACGATTCCAGGGAACCGTTTGCTTTCAGTATGGAAAAAATCCGGTATCTGCTTCTGGCGATGCCGCAGCAATAAGAGACGAGAAAGGGGAATGGCGTTGAAACGGATACTGGTTTGTGAGGATGAAGCGTCGATTCGCGAGTTTGTGGTCATCAATCTCAAACGCGCCGGTTATGAGGTCGTGGAGGCCGGTTCCGGCGAAGAAGCCGTTCAGCTGTACGACGAGGCCGGCGGCGAGGTGGATGTGGCGCTGCTGGATATCATGCTGCCCGGCATGGACGGCTTCGCGGTGTGCCGCGAGCTGCGCCAGCGCAGCGAAACGATGGGTATCATTATGCTCACGGCGCGCACGCAGGAGATGGAAAAAGTGGGCGGCCTGATGATGGGGGCGGACGATTATGTGACCAAACCGTTCAGCCCGTCCGAATTGGTGGCGCGCGTAGACGCGCTGTATCGGCGGGTGACGGCCGCCCGTTCCCGTGAGGGCGTGAGCTATCTGGAAGAAATCGTGTCCGGTGAGTTTGTGCTGAATCTGCGCAGCCGGACACTGAAAAAGCACGGTCAGCCGCTGGAGCTGACGCAGGTCGAGTTCCAGATCATGGAGTATTTTTTCACCAATCCGGGCAAGGCGCTCAGCCGTACCGATATCCTCAACCGTGTTTGGGGCGAGGAATATGTGGGCGAGGAAAAGATCGTGGATGTGAACATCCGCCGCCTGCGCATGAAGGTGGAGGACGACGCTTCCGCGCCGCAGCATATCCAGACGGTCTGGGGCCTCGGCTATAAGTGGGAAGGCTGACGGCGCCCGCGCTTTGGCCGATTTTGACAGGAAAGGAGAACGGATATGGCGCATCGAAGCATTACGCGCCGCTGGATGGTCAACGGGTTAGGCGTGATTCTGGTGCTGCTGGTCATTTTGGAAATCGCGCTGGCGGCGGCGATCTATTCGTATTGTTATCAAAGTGTGGAAGCCAGTCTGTTCTCCCGTGCCAACAGCTTATCCGCGCTTCTGGACAGGCTGGTCGAGGATCCGGCTTTCGATTTCGAGTCCGGCACGCGTGAATTCGTGGAGGGCTTTACGGATAAGGAAAAAATGGAGCTGCAAATGGTGGACAGCACGGGGCGCATCTTTGTCAGTTCCACCGGCTTTGTTCCCGACGGCGCCGGCATACCGCCGGATTTTGCCGCGGCGCTGAAATCCGATCAGGGAAAGAGCGTTTGGCACGGACGCACCCCGGAAGGGGAGAGCGTGATGGCGCTGTGCCGGCTTGTCCGCACCGGCGACGGTATTTTGAAAGGCGCCGTACGGTATCGGGTGTCGCTGAGTCAGGTGAACAGCCAGATTGGCATTTTGATTGCGGTCATGCTGCTGTTCGGCGTGGCGGTCGTGTTTTTTGTGATGCTGTCCAGCTCCTATTTTGTCAGCTCTATCGTGAACCCCGTGACCGAGATCGGGCGTGCCGCCCGCCGGATTGCGCTGGGAGATTACGATTTCCGAATAGAAAAGATCTATGACGACGAGATCGGCGAGCTTTGCGATACCATCAACTATATGGCCGGCGAGATCGCCGCCGCGGAAAAAATGAAAAACGATTTCATCTCGTCCGTCTCCCACGAGCTGAGTACGCCGCTGACCGCGATCAAAGGCTGGAGCGAAACGATGCGGCAGGGCGGCGTGGAGGATACCGAGCTGATGAAAAAAGGGCTGGACGTTATCTCCGGAGAGGCGGAGCGGCTGTCCGGCATCGTGGAGGAGCTGTTGGATTTTTCCCGTATGCAGGGCGGCCATTTGGTCATGAAATACGAGCGTATGGATGTGCTGGCGGAGCTGGAGGAAGCGGCGTTTTTGTTCGGCGACCGCGCAAAACGGGAAAATATCGACCTGCAGTACATTCAGGCGGATGCGTTGCCGCCGGTTCTCGGCGACCGTGACCGCCTCAAGCAGGTGTTTATCAACATTATCGACAACGCCATCAAATATTCCAATCCCGGCGGGCGGGTGCGTATTGAGGCTGCCGATATGGGCGCACATCTGCAAATCGTCATCAGCGACAGCGGCGTCGGCATTTCCAAAGAGGATCTGCCCAACGTAAAAAGCAAATTTTATAAAGCGAATAAAACGCGTCCCGGCTCCGGTATCGGGCTGGCTCTGGCGGATGAGATCATCCGCCGGCATAAAGGGCGGCTGGAAATCGACAGCGAAGAAGGCGTCGGCACCACCGTTGTGATCACCCTGCCGGTCGCGCCTCCGCAATAAACCGGCGGCTCCCGCGCGGTAAGGTATAGAAAGTAGGTTGTAAAATGGCAGAAAACACGACAAAACAAAAAAGAACCTCCATCGGCGGACAAGCGCTGATCGAGGGCATTATGATGCGCGGCCCCGAAACCACGGCGATGGCGGTCCGGCACACCTCGGGTGAGATCCGCAAGGAGAGCTGGCCGACCGCCGGCGCGAAAAAGCCGAAGCTGTTTACCGTTCCGCTGTTTCGCGGGATATACAACTTCATCGACTCCATGGTATACGGCTATAAATGCCTGATGCGTTCGGCGGAAATGGCCGGACTGGAGGAAGAGGAGGAAGCCTCCCCGCAGGCGGTCAAGGTGACCGAGGAGACGGCCGGCTCGGCAGAGGATGTCGAGCAGACGGCGGCGGAGGAAACAATCGTGATCGCCGAAGAATTGGCGGCGGAGAGCGAGCCGCTCGAGGTTGCGACTGCGGTTGCGGAACCGGAAGAGATACCGGCGGAGGTTCCCGTAGACGAAGGGCAGCCGGCGGAAAAACCGAAGAAAAAAGAATCGGTTTTTGAAAAATACGTCATGACGCTGATGATGGTGCTCAGCGCGGTGCTGGGTGTGGCGCTGTCCATCGGTCTGTTCCTGTATCTGCCGGCGTTTCTGTTTGATTTACTCAAGGGTGCGGTGCCCGCGGTAGACAATCCGGTGCTGCGCGGTATTTTCGAGGGACTGTTCCGCATTGCGCTGTTCGTGGGCTATATCCTGCTGGTGTCGCTGATGAAGGATATTCGCCGGGTGTTTATGTACCACGGCGCGGAACATAAGACGATTTTCTGCTATGAAGCCGGATTGGAGCTGACGGTGGAAAACGTGCGCAAGCAGCGCCGCTTTCATCCCCGCTGCGGTACGTCGTTTATGATTTTGATGCTGCTGATCGGCGTCATCGTCTCCATGATTATTCCAAAAGGGTGGTCGCCGCTGCTGCGCACGGCAAGCAAGCTGGTGACGATCCCGCTGGTCGTGGGGATCGGCTATGAACTGATCAAGCTCGCCGGCCGTACCACGAACTGGTTTACCAAGGCGATTTCCGCGCCCGGTATGTGGCTGCAGCACATTACGACGAAGGAGCCGGATGACGGCATGATCGAATGTGCGATCGCCGCCCTGAAAGAGGTCATTCCCTCCGATCCGGAGGCGGACAACTGGTGAACGCGCCGTGTACGCTGACTTACGGGCAGCTATGGGAGCGGGTGCGGCGGCGGCTGGAGCAGGCGGGCTGTGACAGCCCCGCCTTTGACGCGACGTGTCTGCTGGAGGATATCGGCGGGCTGCCGCGCGGTGCGCTGCCGGCAAAGCGGGATGAACCGGTGCCGCCGGAGCGGCAGGATGCCGTGACGGAAGCGGCGGAGCAACGCGCTGACGGGCGTCCGCTGCAATATATACTGGGCAGCTGGGATTTTTTGTCCCTCACTTTGAAGGTCGGCGAGGGCGTGCTGGTGCCGCGGCCGGACACGGAAGTTTTGTGCGAGACCGTGGCGGCGTGGCTGCCCCCGGCGGCGCAGCCACGTGTATTGGATTTGTGCGCAGGAAGCGGCTGTGTGGGCTTGGGCATCGCCAGCCTGTGCCCGAACGTACAGGTTACGGCCGTGGAATTGTCGGAAGCCGCGCTGCCGTATTTGGAATGTAACTGCGCCCGGTATCCGCAATATGCGGTGCGCCCTGTACGTGCCGATGTGCTGCGGGACGCGGAAAAATTTACGGAGAGTTATGAAGCGATCGTTTCCAACCCTCCGTATATTCCAACGGCGGATTTGCCGGGGCTGATGCGCGAGGTACAGCATGAGCCGCGCATGGCGCTGGACGGCGCGGCAGACGGGCTACGGTTTTATAGGGCGATCGCGCGGGACTGGCTTGTGAAACTGACGGACGGCGGTGTGGGCGCGGTGGAGGTTGGCATTGGACAGGCCGCGGACGTAGCCGCTTTGTTTGCCGCCGCCGGGTTACGGGAGATTTGCTGTGTAAAAGATGCCGGCGGCATCGACCGGGTCGTGATTGGGCGGAAATAAATCGAACATTTGTGCGAAAACGACTTGCTTTTTTGAAAGCGGTCGAGTATAATAAAGAAAACACCGCCGGTTCGGGGCGATGAAAGGACGGGAGAAGCCATGGCGGAGAAAAAGCCAGTGGAATCCAAGGAAGAGAGTAAAAAGAAGGCGCTGGAAGCCGCGCTGCAGCAGATCGAAAAAAGCTATGGCAAGGGCGCGGTCATGCGGCTCGGGCAAAATGTCAGTATGTCGGTGGAGTGTATCCCGACCGGTTCCATGATGCTGGATGCGGCTTTGGGCATCGGCGGGCTGCCGCGCGGCCGTATCGTAGAAATTTACGGGCCGGAGGCGTCCGGTAAGACGACGCTGGCGCTGCACGCGGTTGCCGAAGCGCAGAAAAGAGGCGGCGAAGCCGCCTTTATCGACGTGGAGCACGCGCTTGATCCGGTGTACGCCAAGGCGCTCGGCGTGGATGTGGATTCGCTGCTGGTTTCGCAGCCGGACACCGGTGAGCAGGCGCTCGAGATCGCGGAAGCCCTGATCCGTTCGGGTGCGATTGATATGGTAGTCGTGGACTCGGTGGCGGCGCTGGTTCCCCGCGCGGAAATTGAAGGGGAAATGGGCGACAGCCATGTCGGCTTGCAGGCGCGTCTGATGTCGCAGGCGATGCGTAAGCTGGCGGGAGCGGTGTCCAAATCCAATTGTATCGCGATTTTTATCAACCAGCTGCGCCTCAAGGTCGGCGTGGTCTATGGCAATCCCGAGGTCACCGCGGGCGGAAACGCGCTGAAGTATTATGCGTCGGTGCGTCTGGATGTACGCCGCACGGAGACGCTCAAGGCGGGTTCGGAGTCGATCGGCTCGCATACGCGTGTGCGCGTGGTCAAAAATAAGGTCGCGCCGCCGTTTAAAGAGGCGGAATTCGATGTGATGTACGGGCAGGGAATCTCGCATGAGGGCGAGCTGCTGGATCTGGCGGTGAAGTTGGATATCATTCAGAAATCCGGCGCATGGTTCTCGTATAAAGAAAACCGGCTCGGGCAAGGACGCGATAATACCAAGGAGTATATCAAAACGCATCCGGAGCTGATGAGCGAGCTGGAGGAGCTTGTGCGCGCGAACATGGACAAGCTGATGGGAACCCGTACCGTCGCCAAAGCGGAGCGCACGCCGGTGGAAATCCCGCTGGAGGCGGCGGCCAAGATCAGCGCTCCCGCCGCCAAAGCCAAAATTGACATTTCCGTGGACGATTAATGGTGCGGTACTCGGTATAAAAAGGAACCGGAAAAGGCATTTTCCTTGCCTTTTCCGGTTCCTTTTTTATAGCCGTATCAGGTGGTCTCGGCAGTCGTGCTGACGGCGTCGCCGGTGGAGGTGGTGCGTGTCGTGTAGAGGGCGGTGGAGCGATAATAATCCAAAATCCCTTCCACGGTGCTTTCGCAGAACGCCTCCTGAAAATCCGACCGGATCAGCAGCTCGCGGTCAGCGGCGTTATCCAAAAAGCCGCATTCGATCAGTAGCGTCGGGCAATCCGTGGCCATGCGAATGACATAAAATTGGCTCCACGGCGCGCCGGACGCACGGTTGGTAGGATTGTCAAACCGCTCATACAGTGCTTCCAGACGGTCGGCGATCTTACGGGAGACGGTGAAGGAATACTCGTTGAAGAAATGCACGGTCGGGCCGTGTGCCTTACCGTTGGCGCCGTTGGTGTGGATGCTGATGAACAAATCCACATCCGAATTGCGCAGCGGCGCAATCCGTTCTTCCAATTCCGGATTGGTTGTGTTGTCCTTGCGCGTCATGATCACGGTCGCACCCAGCGCCTCCAGCTTTTTTTGCAGCCGCTGGCTGATTTGCAGCGCCTGTAACGGTTCCCAGATAATGGGATTGCCGTTTTCATCCCGCTGGAAAACTGGACGGTCCGAGTCGCCGCCGTGGCCGGGATCCACGACGATCTTAAAGCCGGTCAGCGGCTTGTTGGCCGGTGCGGAGGAAACGTCATGCGGATGCTTGAACGCAAAGTTCAGGTTGCCGTTGTTGTCCCACGAAACGGAATAGCCGTAGAATTCTCCCTTTTGCCGCAGGGTGAGGCGCAGGATACGGGTATTGTCCTGACCGGTAATCCATTCCGCGCCGGAAAACAGCGTGCTGCCCGAAACGTCGGGGGCGTCCGGAACGGCAGTGGTGTAATAGAAGGTAATCTCAATGGAATCCGCGTTTTGCTTATAAATGGTGTAATTATCGCGATAAGCGTAGGGGTAGGTCTGGTTCATCAGCTGCACATTAAAAGCGACACGCCAGTTCATGTTGAGCGACAGGGACGTGCAATCCTTGCCGGCTTGCACAGCGGTTTTTTTGATGGTGTTGGCGCAGAGCTTGCCGTTTTCCTGCAGCAGCTGCACGTCAGACTGATATACGCGGCGTCCGGAGCCGAGCTTATAGAATTTAATGCTGCCGTCTTGCACCGTTCCGACAATCACGTCGATCGTCCCTTTGGGCAGATGCGAAAACGTCGGGATGGAATGTTCGACGCTGGTAGCGCCGTCAAACGTCTCGGCGTAATCGGTTTTGACAACGCATACCTTGCCGGTCACCAGTGTTTCACCGCCGCTGGAGGGATCGGAGGGCTCCAGATCGCCCGGTGCGGTCGGAACGGTGGGGTCAGCGCCGGACGCAGAGCCGGAAGAACCGGGCGACGTCGGGGGCGCAGTGGGAGGCGTTGTCGTTGTGGGCGGCGGCTCCGGAAGCGCTTCCACCGTAATTTTCCCGCCGGTCAAACTTTCCTTGAGCGAGCCAAGCACCGCCTCCACACGCACGGCGCCGAGCGCCTGTTCCTGCCCGATGACGCCTTTGGGCAGCGTATATTCACAGACAAAGCTCTCATAGTCGGACAGGCTTTCGTCGTAGCCGTCCTCGTTGTTTTGCAGCGGGCGGGCGGTCATTTTAAGCGATTGGCCGCCAATTTTGGCGGTTACGGTCGAATCTTTACGCGCGATCGCGCGGATTACCACGGTCGAACCGCCCTCCAGCCGGATGTCGTTCGTCGGCGTGATCTGTTTCAGCACTACGACCTTGTATGTGATTTTGTAGGTAACGGTTTCGCCCTTGTGCTCAAACTTGAACGTGTTCACACCCGGCGTCAGATCGGTATTCCACGAGAAAAAGCCGTGCTCGGTCAGCTGAATTTCTTTGCCGTTCACAGTCAGCGGGAAGTTGGGATCGGCATTGCCGGCAAAAGCCGTCTGCGATTCGAGCGTTTCAAACGTGCGCTTGGAAGGATCGCTGATGTTGAGCGTATCCGCAATATATTCCGTCATGATCGTGCCGGCGAGCGTTTTCAGCACCGCTTGTGTGCTGCCTGTTTTGTCCGCCGTCAAAGCGGACAGCGTGTAAAAGGCGCTGCCCTTCCACGAGGCGGCCTCCTTGCACGCCAGTATTTGCAGCGACAGCTGGTCGGGGGAGCTCCAGCCGGCTTCCTTGCTGCTTACTTTGTCAGCGGCGTGCGTGACATACAGCGGCAGCCGTTGCTCGGCGCAAACGGCCGACCACCAGGTTAAGACGATTCCAAACGCCGCCGTCCCGTGCTCGGTAGACGTGTCGGCGCGCAGCATCACAAAGTCGAATAAACCGCGCTGCAGCCAGCCGAGCGTATCGGCATGACCGTCGGTATAGGCGGCGAACACCTCGCTGGTATCGGAACCGTCCGGCTGCTGGGCTTTATGCGCCCACACACTGTCCGCGACCAGCCCGACATAGGTGTCGGCGTTGTGCTGACGGATGGCGGCAACCGTTTCCCGGATGATCGCGGTCAGGCTGGCTGCCGTTGTGTCGTCGCCGCCGGTGTATGTATAGCCGTCCAGCAGGTAGCCGGGGAAAGCGCTGCCCGCCAGCGCCTCCGCAACCAGCTCCTGAACCGTTGCCGCGGTGATGGCGCCTCCCGGATCCCAGCCGTTTTCGCCCCGCATATGCAGATCCAGCACCCCATAGGCGTACATTCCGTAATCCTTGGCGCATTGGTTGATATAGGCCAGCGGGTCAAAAGCGGCGCCGTCCTTGTCCGTGAACGTGACGCTGTCAAATACATGCGAGGGATACAGCGCCGCGTCCCCGCTGCGCAAAGGCACCAGCAGCGTGTTGAAACGCCAGTCACGCAGCACGGCAAAAGCGTCGTCGATCTGCTTTTTTACCGTTTCCGCCGTGTCATCGTCGTTTTTCCAAAAATCCACCCCCGGCGTCAGCCACACGCCGCGCATCTGATCCGGGCGAGAGAAGATCGGCGTATAGACGGGCTCGGAGGAAGCGGGCTCGGAGGCGTTCGTGCTGACGGCGGAGGAGCTGTCTCCCTCGTCGGAGGAAAGCCAACCGGCAAAAATCGTAAAACCGCCGTTGCTGATCAGTACAATGGCGATGATCAAAATACCGACAACGAGAACCGAGGCGATGGCGATCAGGATTGTTTTGGCGGACAATCCGTTCGGTTTTCTCGCATGAGAAGCCATGAATTTCCCTTCCTTTCTTAACAGACATCCGTCAGCGCAAACGCCCGTTAACGCAGCAGCGGCAGCAAATTTTCCACTTCCCGTTTGGCGATGGCTGGTTCATAGTCTTGTTGGTACAGTCGCCCGCCTTCTTCCCAAGAGGACAACGAACGATGGGTGTTTTCATCGAAAAACGAATAACTGTAGAACATCATGCCGTCCACGGCGGATTTGGTGCGCAGGTATTGCACCGAGCGTTTCATGATGTCGTCGTGCTCCTGCCATTCATACCGCCCGGCGGGATTGGACGCCGAGCCGGCATAGCGGTCGGGGCTCAGACCGATTTTGTAAATGCCGATGCCGAAATACAGCTTCACCGAGTCGTCGCGCGGGAAGGCCAGCCATTGGTTGACCACCTTGTCAAAGGCGGCGGAAATATGTTCAAAGCCGAAATAGACCTGCGGGCACAGGTAATCAATATACCCGCGCTGCGCCAGCCATTTTTTGGTGTCCGCAAACATCTTGGAATAGGTTTTCTCCGAATCGTGGGAGGGGCTGATGCCGAACACCGCGCCCGCCCGTTTGTGTACCGCCTGATAGCTGGCCGCCATCAGCGCGTCTACGTGGCTGCGCCGCCAGGCGCCGGGCGACAGCGCACGGCTGCCCGCCTCGCTTTTATAGGTGTCGTACGCCTCTTTTTCAAAGTCTGCAACCTCGTTTTCGCCGATGCAGCCGGTGGGATAAAAATAATCGTCGTACTGCACGCCGTCGATCGCATAATTGTTGACCACTTCTTTTACGCCGTCGAGGATTATCTTTTGGGCTTCCAGCGAGGTGGGTATGTAATAATAACGGCCGTTATAGGTGAAGATTTCGCTGCCGATGGCGTAGGCTTTGTTCGCGCCGATGCGATAGGGATTGATCCACGCGTGCAGCTCCAATCCGCGCTTATGCGCGGCGGACACGGCGTATTCCAGCGGATCAAAGCCCGCTTCGAGCAGCTTTTTAGCGGAGGATGCCGGCAAAAACAGGCTGGATTTATAATAGGCGTCGCTGTTGGCACGCACGTGGAAGATCACGGCGTTCATGCCATAGAATACACAGTTGTCCATCAGTGTATCCAGCGCCGTCCGCGCCTTATCCGGCGTACTGCTGTCGCTCAGCAGCTTGTTCAGCTCAATATAGGAAACCCATACCGCCCGCATTTCCTGATCCGTTCCCGCCGGCGGTGTGGTTGGAGCCGCCGATGTCCCCGTGCTGCTCGTCGCGGTCGAATTCGATCGGCTGGCTGTGGTGCCGCCGGTACTGCTGCTTATATTGCCGCTGGTACCGCTTCCTGTTTGCAAGGGGCTTTGCGTGGCGTCGGAGCCGGTATAAAGCGAAAATGTGGAGGAGGTGGAGACGGCGTCGGCGGCGGAGTGCCCTGTGCCGGGAACGGAGCTGCTGCCCTCTGACGGTATGTCGATCGGGCGCACACAACCGGCAGACAGCAGCAGGCAACCGGTCAAAAAAAGCAGGAGAGGACGTTTCATATTATAAACCCTATGCCTTTCCAAACAGAAATGAATGTCATGGTAGAATACGGGCGTAAAAACCGTATACATCTCTTATTGTATCGGGTTCTGCCGCCGCGGTCAACCACCGCCGCGAAAAAAACACAGATTTTCCCGGGAAATCCGCATGCACCATTGACAGCAGCCCATCCGGCATGTATCCTATATAAGGAATAACGGCGGGAAAATCCCGCGAAAGGGGCGAAGAAAATGCCGATTCCGGCGTGGGTGCTGCCGCTGCTCGTCTATTTGGGTACGATCAGTGCGGCGGCCGTGTTTGTGACAGTGCTGGATAAGTGGAAAGCGCAGCATGGCAAATGGCGGATCCCGGAAGCCACCTTATTGCTGTTTTCGGTGCTGGGCGGCTCGCTGGCGATGCTTGTCACCATGCGCTGCATCCACCATAAAACGCGCAAGCCGAAATTTATGGTGGGTATCCCGGTGATTTTGGTGCTGCAGCTGCTGGCGGCAGGCGGTGTCGCTTGGCTGCTGTTCCGGTGAGTATTCCGACGGAAAACCGGTGCTGATATGATTGAGCTGCCGGTTCCGCTCGTTGGACGGCCGGTATTTGCGAGGGCGACATCTTCGCCCTCTTTTTGCTTCTTTGAAAAAGGAATTTCTTTTATACCTATTATATAGCGACGAATAAAGGCGAAAAGTTTTTTAAAAAAATTCGCAAAATCCGAAAAAAACACTTGCAATTCTTCGCGGCTTATAGTAATATAATTAGGCGTGACTGCGAGAAGTAGGCGTATTGTGCGCCGAAACCGACAGCACGAGACTGCACGATATGCGATGACGCGGGAGGTTGCGGCTTTTCAGCCGGTTTTTCCGCTGAGTATGTCCGATTTTAAACCGGGCGACAAGGAATACTGGTTGCGCTGGCAGACGTTTGCCGCGGCGTTCCTTTCGGGGACAAGCTCGCGGCGGAGTTGCATTGTGCTGCGGCGCAGATTCAGGACGCTGTCCCGTACCCGGAGCTTGAACCCACAAGTTTCCGGTTTTTTAACAGCCGGGCGCGAAACACCCGGCGGTGTGTACGGTTTTGGCGTCGCCCGCCAACTACATTATTAAGGAGGCGTTTTTCAGTGGCAGTCAAAGAAAAAATCCGCATCAGAATCAAAGGGTACGATCACCAGCTGGTAGACCAGTCGGCAGAAAAGATCGTTGAGACCGCTCGCCGCACCGGCGCTCGCGTTTCCGGTCCTGTGCCGCTGCCCACCGAGAAGGAAGTTGTCACCATCCTGCGTGCTGTGCACAAGTACAAGGATTCCCGTGAACAATTCGAGACCCGCACGCACAAAAGACTCATCGATATCCTCAGACCGTCCAACAAAACAGTTGAGGCTCTTATGGGCCTTGAACTCCCCGCCGGCGTGGAAATCGAGATCAAGCTGTAATTGCACGGCTTGCGGATTTCTCGCGGTGAGGTCATGTTGGCAAGCGGCTGCGCCGCTGTCCGGACAGAACTTCAGCTTCGCTGAAAAGCTGCTCCTTTCAGCCAAACGGCCGGGCGTCAACCAATAACCAAGGAGGTATAGACAATGCAAAAAGGCATCATCGGCAAGAAGATCGGCATGACGCAGATCTTCGACGAAAAGGGCAACGTCGTCCCGGTCACCGTCATTGAGGCGGGTCCGTGCGTGGTTGTCCAGAAGAAGACCGTGGAGAACGATGGCTACGCCGCCGTTCAGGTCGGCTTCGGCGACATCTCTGTCAAGAATGTTACCAAGCCTCTCAAAGGTCACTTCGAAAAATCGGACGTGGCTCCCAAAAGAACCCTGCGGGAGTTCCGCTTCGAAAACTGCGACGCTTACAATGTCGGCGACATCGTGAAAGCGGATACCTTTGCCGTCGGCGACCGCGTGGACGTGGTCGGCACCAGCAAGGGTAAAGGCTACGCCGGCGCTATCAAGCGCTGGAACTTCCAGCGTCTGAAGGAATCGCACGGTACCGGCCCCGTGGCTCGCCACGCCGGTTCTCTGGGCGCGTGCTCCTCTCCGTCCCGCGTTTACAAGGGAATGAAGGGTGCCGGTCATCTCGGCGCAGAGCGCGTAACCGTGCAGAATCTCGACATCGTCAAGATTGACGCGGAGAACAATCTCATCGCTGTGCGCGGCGCCGTCCCCGGCCCCCGCAACGGTATCGTGATGCTCTCTGAGAGCGTCAAGAAGGCGTAAGGGAAGGAGGAATTCGAATGCCTACAGTATCGACTTTTGATATGACCGGCAAGCAGACCGGCAGCATGGAGCTGAATGCCGACATCTTCGGCATCACCCCCAACGCGGCGGTTATGCACAGCGCGGTCGTGAATTACCTGGCCAATCAGCGTCAGGGTACGCAGTCCACTCTTACCCGCGCGCAGGTGCGCGGCGGCGGCAAAAAGCCGTGGAGACAAAAAGGTACCGGCCACGCCCGTCAGGGCTCCATTCGCGCTCCCCAGTGGACGCACGGCGGTATCGTGTTCGGCCCCAAGCCCCGCGATTTCAGCTATGTGCTGCCCAAGAAGATGCGCCGTCTGGCTCTGAAATCGGCGTTCTCCTCCAAGGTTGCCGCCGGCGAAATGCTGGTTCTGGACAGCCTGTCGGTGGATGAGTTCAAAACCAAGGTGATCGCTTCCATGCTGAATGCGCTGGAGGCAAACGGCAAGGTGCTGCTGGTGCTGTCGGAGAAAAACGACAAAGCCATCAAATCCGCCGCCAACATCCCCGGCGTGAAAACCGCGCTGGTCAACACCTTGAATGTGTATGACATCCTCAACGCCGATAAATTTATCGTCGTCAAGGACGCTGTTGCTCAACTCGAGGAGGTGTACAAATAATGAACGCTCGTGACATTATTCTGGCACCGGTCATCACCGAGAAATCGGTCGCCGGTCTGGCTGAAAAGAAGTACACCTTTAAAGTGGCAAAGGGCGCCAACAAGATCGAGATCGGTCAAGCGGTCAAAGAGATTTTCGGCGTGGATGTTGAAAAGGTAAACACCATCAGCATGAAGGGCCGCAAGCGCCGTATGGGCCGTCACGAAGGCTATACGCCCTCCTGGAAAAAGGCGGTCGTTACCCTGACGAAGGACTCCAAGACCATCGAATTCTTCGACGGTATGTTCTAAGCATCCCCTTTTATCTGTGTATAAAAGGGAGGCGGGACCCCCCGCTGGGCAGATTATGGGACGCGCAAGCCCGCGCCCCGCAAAGCCAAAAATTAGGAGAGTGAATCGGAATGCCTACTAAGATTTATAAGCCGACGACTCCCGGACGCCGCGGCATGTCGGTCATCGACTACAGCGTGCTGTCTAAGGTAGCGCCGGAAAAGAGCCTGCTGGCTCCCATGAACAAAAGCGCCGGCCGCAATAGCTACGGCCGTATCACCATCCGTCATCGCGGCGGCGGAAATCGCCGGAAATACCGCATCATCGACTTCAAGCGCAACAAGCTGGATGTTCCCGCGACCGTTCTGTCGCTGGAATACGACCCGAACCGCAGCGCCCACATCGCTCTCGTCCAGTACGAGGACGGCGAGAAGCGCTATATCGTGGCTCCCCAGGGCTTGCAGGTCGGCGACGTTGTTTCCTCCGGCGCCGAAGTCGACATCAAGGCCGGCAACGCTCTGCCGCTGGCAAGCATCCCGACCGGTACCTTCATCCACAACGTGGAGCTGTATCCGGGCAAGGGTGCGCAGCTGGCCCGCAGCGCCGGCACGATGGCGCAGCTGATGGGCAAAGAGAACAACATGGCTCTCGTTCGTTTGCCTTCCGGTGAGATGCGGTATGTTCCGCTGAACTGCATGGCCACGATCGGCCAGGTCGGCAATGTGGAACACGAAAATGTCAAGATCGGTAAAGCCGGCCGTAAGCGTCACATGGGCTGGCGTCCGACGGTTCGCGGTTCGGTCATGAACCCCTGCGATCACCCGCACGGTGGTGGTGAGGGCAAATCCCCGATCGGTCGTCCCGGCCCGGTCACCCCGTGGGGTAAACCGGCTCTGGGCTACAAGACCCGCGCCACGCATAACCGCTCTGACAAGTTCATTGTCAAACGCCGTAACGCGAAGTAAACGAAAGGAGATTCAGATTTATGGGTAGAAGCGTAAAGAAGGGTCCTTTCGTACAGCCTGTGTTGCTGAAAAGGATTCAAGAAATGAACAAATCCGGCGAGAAGCGCATCCTGAAAACTTGGAGCCGCTCCTCCACGATTTTCCCGGATTTTGTCGGACACACCTTCGCGGTTCATGACGGCCGCAAGCACGTGCCGGTGTACGTCACCGAGGACATGGTGGGTCATAAGCTGGGCGAGTTCGCCCCCACGCGTACGTTCAAAGGTCACGTCGGCTCGAAGAGCTCGAAATAAGCGGTTGAAAGGAGAGAAACGCCATGGAAGCAAGGGCGCAGGTAACACACGTCCGTATTTCCCCTCGCAAAGTCAAAATCGTTCTCGACCTCATCCGCAATAAACCGGTTGATGTCGCTATGGCGATTGTAAAGCACACCCCGAAAGCCGCTTGCGAGCCGCTGGAAAAGCTGCTCAAATCCGCGGTTGCCAATGCGGAGAACAACTTCAACCTCGATCGTAAAGATCTGGTTGTCGCCGAGTGCTTCGTTTGCCCCGGCCCCATCCTCAAGAGAGTTCGTCCGAGAGCCCAGGGTCGTGCGTTCCGCATCGAAAAAAGAACTTCACACATCACCCTTGTGCTCAAAGAAGCAGAATAATCGAGGAGGAGGTATATTATGGGACAGAAAGTTAATCCCCACGGTCTGCGCGTAGGCGTGATTAAAGATTGGGATTCCCGTTGGTTCGTCAAAGACAACGAGTTCGGCGACACCATCGTGGCTGACTACAATCTGCGTAAATATCTGAAGAAAACCCTGTACGCTGCCGGCGTACCGAAGATCGAGATCGAGCGTGACGCTTCCCGCGTCCGTGTGCACATTCACTGTGCAAAGCCCGGTATCGTGATCGGTAAGGGCGGCGCGGAAATCGAGAAGCTGCGTCTGGCTTGCGAGAAAATCCTCGGCAAGCCCACCCTCATCAACATCGTCGAGGTTCGCAACCCCGATGTGGATGCGCAGCTCGTGGCCGAGAATATCGCGGCACAGCTCGAAAAGCGTATTTCCTTCCGCCGTGCGATGAAGCAGGCCATCGGCCGTGCGATGAAGCTGGGCGCGAAGGGTATCAAAACACAGGTGTCCGGCCGTCTGGGCGGCGCCGAAATTGCTCGTACCGAGCAGTATCATGAGGGCACCATTCCGCTGCAGACGCTGCGCGCGGACATCGATTATGGCTTCGCTGAGGCGCACACCACCTACGGCCGGATCGGCGTGAAAACGTGGATCTACCGCGGAGAGGTTCTTGCCGGCGCTGCCAAACCCCGCCGGGAAGGAGGCCGCAAGTAATGCTGTTGCCTAAGAGAGTAAAATACCGCCGCGTGCACAGAGGCCGCCTCACCGGTAAGGCCATGCGCGGCACAGAAGTAAACTACGGTGATTATGGTCTGGTCGCTCTCGAGCCCGCCTGGATCACCTCCAACCAGATCGAAGCCGCCCGTATCGCCATGACGCGTTACATCAAGCGTGGCGGTCAGGTTTGGATCAAAATCTTCCCCGACAAGCCGATCACCGAGAAACCCGCCGAGACCCGCATGGGTTCCGGTAAAGGTTCTCCCGAGTATTGGGTGGCTGTGGTGAAACCCGGCCGCGTAATGTTCGAGATCGCGGGCGTCGACGAAGAAACCGCTCGTGAAGCGATGCGACTTGCAGCAAACAAGCTGCCCATCAAGTGCAAATTTGTGAGCAAGGCCGCCGGCCTGGAAGAAACGGATGGTGAGCAGTAATGAAGGCCCAAGAGATTGCAAAAATCAGAGAACTTAACGATACCGAGTTGCAGACCCGGCTCAAAGACCTGAAGCAAGAGCTGTTCCACCTGCGCTTCCAGAACGCGATCAATCAGCTCGACAATCCGATGCGTCTGAAGGCCGTTAAGAAGGAAATCGCCATTGTCAAAACGATCATGCGCGAGAACGAGCTCAAGAACGGCGTGCAGGCGTGACGGAAGGAGGAGTAAATTGTGAGCGATCGGAATCTTAGAAAGACCCGGACCGGTATGGTCGTCAGCGACAAGATGGACAAAACCATCGTTGTGGCTATCGAGGACAATGTCCGTCATCCGCTGTACAAGAAGATTGTGAAGCGTACCGTAAAGCTGAAAGCGCACGATGAAAATAACGTGTGTGGCGTGGGCGACCGCGTGACCGTTATGGAGACCCGTCCGCTGTCCAAGGATAAGCGCTGGCGTTTGGTCGAAATCGTCGAGAAAGCGAAATAATTTCGTCGGTAATCCCGAAAGGAGGAACAAACTGTGGTACAACAGCAGACCTACCTCAAAGTTGCCGACAACACCGGCGCAAAGGAGCTTATGTGCATCCGCGTCCTCGGTGGTTCCGGCAGAAGGTATGCGAATATTGGCGACGTCGTGGTTGCTTCTGTTAAGAAAGCAGCACCCGGCGGCGTTGTAAAAAAAGGCGACGTTGTGAAAGCCGTCGTCGTTCGTTCGGTGAGAGGCGTTCGTCGTGAGGACGGCACCTACATCCGTTTCGATGAGAATGCAGCCGTCATCATCCGTGATGACAAAAACCCGCGTGGCACGCGTATCTTTGGGCCGGTGGCCCGTGAGCTGCGCGAAAAGGATTATCTCAAGATCCTGAGCCTCGCTCCCGAAGTACTGTAATGGAGGTGTCGAAATTGAGTAACAAACTGCATGTGAAAAAGGACGATACCGTCCTGATCATCAGCGGCGACGACCGCGGCAAGAAGGGCAAAGTCCTGGAAGTCAGCCCCAAAGAGGGTAAGGTCATCGTCGAGGGCCGTAACATGGTCAAAAAGCACGTGAAGCCCCGTAAAATGGGCGACGCCGGCGGCATCATCGAAGCCGAAGGCGCAATGTACGTGTCCAAGGTTCAGGTCATCTGCCCTCATTGCAACAAGCCGGCACGCGTCGGCCATAAGAAATTCGCCGATGGCACCAAATCCCGCATTTGCAAGCGTTGCGGCGAAGCACTGTAAGGAGGTAAGCAGCGAAAATGGCCAGAATGAAGGATTTTTATAAGAGCGATGTCGCTCCCGCGCTGATGAAAAAATTCGGCTACAAGAGCGTCATGCAGATTCCGAAGCTGGATAAGATCGTTATCAACGTTGGCTGCGGCGAAGCCCGTGACAACTCCAAAGTGATCGACGCTATCCTGAATGACCTGTCCGCGATCACCGGTCAGCGTCCCGTCGTCTGCAAGGCGAGAAAATCCGTCGCGAACTTCAAGCTTCGCGAAGGCATGAACATCGGCGCAAAGGTTACCCTGCGCGGCGATCGTATGTATGAATTCCTGGATCGTCTGTTCAATGTTGCACTGCCCCGCGTCCGCGACTTCCGCGGTATCAACCCCAACTCGTTTGACGGTCGCGGCAACTACAACATGGGACTCAAGGAACAGCTGATTTTCCCGGAAATCGAGTACGATAAGATCGATAAGGTTCGCGGCATGGACATCTGCTTCGTGACCACGGCCAACACCGACGAAGAAGCACGCGAGCTGCTCACGATGATGGGCGCTCCGTTCGCGAAATAAGGAGGGGACACTGTGGCAAAGACATCTATGAAGGTTAAGCAGCAACGGGCGCCGAAGTTTTCCACCCGTGCATACAACCGTTGCAAGATCTGCGGCCGTCCTCACGCCTATTTGCGGAGATACGGCATCTGCCGTATCTGCTTCCGGGAGCTTGCCTATAAAGGTGAGATCCCCGGCGTGAAGAAAGCCAGTTGGTAAGCAATAGCTAAAGGAGGTTGACGGAATGCAAATCACCGATACTATCGCCGATATGCTGACGAGAATCCGCAACGCAAACTCGGCCAAGCATGACTCGGTGGATATCCCCGCTTCCAACATGAAGAAGGCTATTGCCCAGATTCTTGTTGACGAGGGATACGTTAAAAATTATCAGGTTATCGAAGATGGCAAGCAGGGCATCATCCGCATCACCTTGAAGTACCAGGGCCCGTCCAAGTCCCCGGTTCTGATGGGGCTGCGCCGTGTGTCCAAGCCCGGCCTGCGCATCTATTCCAGCAGCGAGGATATGCCGAAGGTCATGAAGGGCATCGGCACCGCCATTGTTTCCACGTCTCAGGGCGTCATGACTGACAAAAAAGCCCGCAAAGAGCACGTGGGCGGCGAAGTCCTGGCATTCATTTGGTAAGGGGGGCGGAAGAATATGTCAAGAATTGGACGCAAACCCATTACCGTACCCGCCGGCGTTGACTTCAAAATTGACGGCAACGTCGTGACGGTGAAGGGGCCGAAAGGTACCCTCACACAGACGGTTCATCCGAACATGCAGGTTTCGCTGGACGCCGGTGTCGTCACCGTTGCCCGTCCGAACGATGAGAAGGAAAACCGTGCGCTGCACGGCTTGACCCGTACGCTGCTCGCCAACATGGTCGAGGGCGTGACCAACGGCTTCAAAAAGGAGCTGGATGTCAACGGCGTCGGTTACCGTGTCGCCAAACAGGGCAAGGATCTGGTCATGACGCTGGGCTACAGCCATCAGGTGGTCGTGAGCGAGATCCCGGGCATCACGATCGAGGTTCCCGGCCCGAACAAGATTATCATCTGCGGCCCCGACAAGCAGCTGGTTGGCCAGTTCGCTGCCGAAGTCCGCGAGAAGCGCCCGCCGGAGCCGTATAAGGGCAAAGGTATCAAATACACCACCGAGGTCATTCGCCGCAAGGAAGGCAAGACCGGCGGTAAGGGCAAGAAGTAAAGGAGGAGTGAAAAACCATGGTGAGCAAGAAAGACAGCAACCAGTCCCGTATGCGCCGCCACACCCGTGTCCGCGGCAAAATATCCGGCACTGCTGAGCGTCCCCGTCTCAACGTGTATCGCTCCCTGAACCACATCTACGCCCAGGTGATTGATGATGTTACGGGAGCAACCCTCGTTTCCGCTTCGAGTGTCGAAAAGGATTTCGGCATGACCGGCGGAAACAAGGAAGCCGCCAAAAAGGTCGGCGAAATGATCGCAAAACGTGCCGCTGAAAAGGGAATTACCGAGGTTGTTTTTGACCGCGGCGGTTATGTATACCACGGCCGCGTCCAAGAGCTGGCCGAAGGCGCCCGCGAGGGCGGCCTCAAGTTCTAAGGAAAGGGAGGAAATACTTTGGCCAGAATTGACGCATCCGTTACGGAAATGAAAGAGCGCATTGTCGCGATCAACCGTGTCAGCAAAACGGTAAAAGGCGGCCGTACCTTCAAGTTCGCTGCGCTGGTCGTTGTCGGCGACGGCAACGGCACCGTGGGCTTCGGCCTCGGAAAATCCGGCGAAGTTCCGGACGCCATCCGCAAAGGCATCGAAGATGCTAAGAAAAATCTGATCAAGGTTTCGATGAGAGGAACCACGATCCCCCATGAGGTCATTGGCGAGTTTGGAGCCGGTCGCGTGCTCATGAAGCCCGCTGCCCCCGGTACCGGTGTTATCGCCGGCGGCGCTGTGCGTGCCGTTGTCGAAGCGGCCGGCATCAAGGACATCCGTGCCAAGGCTCTCCGTTCCAATAACCCCTGCAACGTAGTGCGCGCCACCATGAAAGGCTTGGCGTCTCTGCGCACGGCGGAAGAAGCGGCGGCTGTCCGCGGCAAATCCGCCAAGGAAATTTTAGGTTAACAGGAGGGCATGAAAAATGGCTAAGAAAGCGAAGTCCGATGCGCTGCAGATCAAGCTGGTACGCAGCCTGATCGGCGCTAAGAAGGATCAGATTGCTACCGCCAATTCCATGGGTCTCCGCAAAATCGGCGACTCGGTCAGCCAGCCTGACAATGCCGCTACCCAAGGCAAGGTGGCCAAGATTACCCACCTCATCGAGGTAAGCAAAGCGTAAGCAATTCGAGCAAGGAGGTGCGAACATTATGAAGCTACATGAGCTTTCTCCGGCGCCCGGCTCTGTTCGTGAGAGCAAGAGAATTGGCCGCGGACATGGTTCCGGTCAGGGAAAAACAGCCGGTAAAGGTCACAAGGGCCAAAAGGCGCGTGCCGGTCGCGGTATGCGTGTGGGCTTTGAAGGCGGACAGATGCCGCTGCAAAGACGAATTCCGAAAAGAGGATTCAACAACATCTTTGCCGCGAAATATGCCTGCGTCAACGTATCCGCTCTGGGCGCGTTTGAAAACGGCGCGGTCGTCGATGCGGACGCTCTCAAAGCAGCGGGTATCATCAAAAAATCCTATGACGGTGTGAAGATTTTGGGCAACGGCAGCGTTGACAAGAATCTGACCGTCAAAGCAGCCGCGTTTACCGAGTCTGCTAAAGCCAAGATTGAGGCAGCTGGCGGAAAGACAGAGGTGATCTGACATGTTTCAGATTTTGAGAAACGCTTGGAAGATTGCTGATCTTCGCAAAAAGATTCTCTATACCTTGTTTATTATTTTGGTTTTCCGTCTGGGTTCCGCGATCGCGGTGCCGTTCGTGGACGTTTCGGTGGTGACCGAGGCGTTCAAGAACAACGATTTCATGACGTATTTGACGTTGATGTCTGGCGGCGGTTTCTCCAACGCCAGCATCTTCGCCCTGTCCATTCAGCCCTACATTAACGCCAGCATTATTATTCAGCTGCTGACGGTCGCCCTGCCTCCGCTGGAGCGTATGGCGAAAGAGGGCGAAGCGGGGCGTAAAAAGCTCGGGCAGATCACCCGTTATACCACGGTCGGCTTGGGCCTCATGCTCGGTATTGCGTACTATTTCATGGTGCGCAATCAGGGCGCATTGGTCTCCGAGGCGCAAAAGGGCGGAGCCGCCTGGTTTGCGGCGATCGTGATTGTCCTCTGCTTCACCGCCGGTTCGGCGCTGATGATGTGGTTGGGCGAGCAGATCAACGAAAAGGGCATCGGTAACGGTATCTCGATTCTGTTGTTCGCGGGCATCATCTCCCGTATTCCGACTGCCGCCAACTATTTGTGGCAGTGGTTCTATAATTTGGGTATTGAGCAGCTGGGCACGAGTCCCAGAGCCGTGTGGAACATTATTCTGGTGCCGTTGGTGCTGGTGCTGTTCCTTGTGATCATCGGCTTCATCGTCTTTATGAGCGAGGCCGAGCGCCGTATCCCGGTGCAGTACGCGAAGCGCGTGGTCGGCCGTAAAATGTACGGCGGGCAGAACACGTACATCCCGATTAAGGTCAATATGTCCGGCGTTATGCCGATCATTCTGGCTTCGGCGATCGTGTCCCTGCCGACCATTCTGGCCAGCTTTTGGCCGCCGAAAGGCACCTCGGGCTTCTGGTATTGGTTTACCAACGTGTTTAAAACGTCCAGCCCGGTGTATATGGTGATTTATTTCTTCCTGATCATCGGTTTTGCCTTTTTCTATGTCACGATTCAGTATAATCCGCTGGAGATGTCCAATAATCTCCGTAAGAATTCGGGTGCGATCCCGGGCTATCGTCCGGGCAAGCCCACCACGGACTATATCAAGCGTGTACTGTCAAAGGTAACCCTGATTGGCGCGTTGTTCCTTGGCCTGATCGCGCTGTTCCCGAGCCTGTTCGGTCTTGCCACCGGCATGACGCTGGGCGGCACGTCCATCATGATCGTGGTCGGCGTTGCGCTGGAAACCACGCAGCAGATGGAAAGCCAGATGATGATGCGTCACTACAAGGGCTTCCTCGAATAAACCAACCATTTTTGCAGCGAACATAGGGGAGACGGCAGGAGAATTCCTGCGGAAACGCTTCTGCCGTCCCCGTTCTTTGCTGCTTCGGTAAAAGGAGAATTCTATGAAGCTCATTTTCTTGGGCGCCCCCGGCGCCGGCAAGGGCACGCAGGCGGAAGTCGTCAGCGAGCACCTGCAAATCCCCACAATCTCCACGGGTAATATTATCCGTGAAGCGCTGAAAAGCGGTACGGAGATGGGGCAGAAAGCCAAAGAATATATGGACACCGGCCGTTTGGTGCCGGATGACGTGGTCATCGGCATCATTCAGGAGCGTCTGGTGCAGCCGGACTGCGAAAACGGGTTTATTCTGGACGGCTTCCCGCGTACCATTCCCCAAGCCGAGGCGCTTGACCGCATGGGCGTCGTCATTGACCGCGTCATCGATATCGAGGTGGCGGACGAGACGATCGCACAGCGTGTATCGGGCCGCCGTGTCTGCCCCGCCTGCGGAGCCTCCTACCACGTCGAGTATAAAAAACCGGCGGTGGACAATGTGTGCGACCGCTGCGGCGACACCCTGATTCAGCGCAAGGATGACCATCCCGATACGGTACGGGAACGCTTGCAGGTCTATCATGATCAGACCGAACCCTTGAAGAGCTATTATGCCGCCAGCGGCAAGCTGTTCATTGTGGAAGGGCAGGAGGATGTGGCGGACACTACCCGTTTGACTCTTGCTGCCCTTGAGGCGTAAGTATGATAGCCATCAAAAACAGCCGCGAGCTGCGCGATATGCGCGAAGCCTGTATCATCGCGGCACAAGCGCTTCAGCTGGCAGGCAAGGCGGTAGAGCCCGGCGTTACGACGGCGGAGCTTGACCATTTGATCCGCCGCTTTATTGAAAAGCAGGGGGCAACCCCCTCCTTTCTCGGTTACGGCGGTTTCCCGGCCAGCGCCTGTATTTCCATCAACGACACGGTCATCCACGGCATACCGGGCAAACGTGTGATTCATGCGGGCGATATCGTCAGCATTGATGTGGGCGCGTATTTCAACGGTTTTCACGGCGATAACGCCGCGACCTTTGCAGCGGGGGACATTTCCGCCGAGGCACAGGCGTTGCTGGACGCCACCAAAGCCAGCCTTCAGGAAGGCATTCAGGTGGCGGTAGCGGGCAATCGGATCGGCGATATCGGTGCGGCCGTTCAGCGGTATGTCGAGGTGCGTGGTTACTCGGTTGTACGGCAGTTTGTCGGCCACGGAGTAGGCACGAACCTGCACGAGGATCCCAGCGTACCTAATTTCGGTACTCCCGGACGCGGCCCGCGGCTGCTGCCGGGAATGACCTTAGCCATTGAACCCATGATCAATGCCGGCACGCACGAGGTGGAAATCCTCGGCGACGGATGGACCACGGTGACGAAAGACGGTCGTCTTTCCGCCCACTTTGAGCATACGATCGCCATCACGACCGACGGCCCCGTCATTCTGACGCAGCCGTAAGCGAGGATGGTGACACGCTTGTTGGAAAGGGGACACGTCGTGGTCTCGACGGCCGGCCGGGATAAAGGGCTGTTCATGGCGGTGCTTGAGGCGCAGACCGACGGCGTGTTTGTCGCCGACGGTCGAAAGCGGCCGGTTCAGCACCCAAAGCGGAAAAATCCGTGCCATGTGGCAGCGACCGGTTTCACGGTCAGCGACGCTTCAATGGCAACCAATCGTGAATTACGCCGTGCTCTCGCCGCCGTGCGGGAGCAGCTGCCGGCATCTCCGGCAGCCGCCATCACCTGAGGGAGGTTATTTGATGTCCAAAACGGATGTTATCGAACTGGAAGGTACCGTTGTAGAAGCTCTGCCCAACGCCACGTTTCAGGTAGAGCTGGCCAATGGCCATCGCATTCTGGCACACATCTCCGGCAAGCTGCGTATGAATTTCATCCGCATCCTGCCCGGCGATAAGGTCACCGTGGAAATGTCCCCCTACGATCTGACGAAGGGGCGCATTACCTGGCGTACCAAATAAACGTATACTATTTATTGATTTGCGCCATCGGCGCAGAGGGAGGTAACTCATGAAAGTCAGACCTTCTGTCAAGAAAATCTGCGAGAAATGCAAGGTTATCAAGCGCAAGGGCCGCATCATGGTCATTTGCGAGAACCCGAAACACAAGCAGCGTCAGGGCTGATCCGTTCCAAGAACGGAATCCGGTTTTGGAAACCGGCAGCCGCGGCATTGCAGAATCTCTTGTGCCGGCATATTCCCGGCACAACCGAAAGGAAGGATTGTATTTATGGCACGTATAGCTGGCGTTGATTTGCCCAGAGACAAGCGCATTGAAATCGGCTTGACCTATATTTTCGGCATCGGCCGCAAATCCGCTACTGATATTCTCGCCGCAACCGGCGTGAATCCCGACACCCGCGTGCGGGATCTGTCCGAGGACGACGTTTCGAAACTGCGTGATTATATCGACCACAACTACACTGTGGAGGGCGACCTTCGCCGTGACGTGGCGTTCGATATCAAGCGCCTGATCGAAATCGGCAGCTACCGCGGTGTGCGTCACCGCAAAGGTCTGCCTGTGCGTGGTCAGCGTTCCAAAACGAACGCCCGTACCCGCAAAGGTCCGAAGAAAACGATCGCCAACAAGAAGAAATAAGCAGGAGGGATAAGAATGGCTGCTGCAAAAACTACTGCGCGCAAGGGTGCAACCACCCGCCGCCGCAAGGAACGCAAAAACATCGAGCGTGGCGCCGCACATATCCAGTCCACGTTCAATAACACAATTGTCACGATCACCGATACGCAGGGCAACGCCCTTTCCTGGGCGAGCGCCGGCGAGCTGGGCTTCCGCGGTTCGCGGAAATCCACACCGTATGCGGCGCAGACCGCTGCCGAAACCGCTGCCAAGGCGGCGATGGAGCACGGTCTCAAGACTGTGGAAGTGTTCGTTAAGGGCCCCGGCGCCGGTCGTGAGGCCGCGATCCGTGCCCTGCAGGCCGCCGGACTCGAGGTCAGCATGATCAAAGATGTGACCCCGGTTCCCCACAACGGATGCCGTCCTCCCAAGAGAAGACGCGTATAATCCAAATCAGGAGGTGTAACCAACATGGCTAGATATACCGGTGCGGTGTGCAGACTCTGCCGCCGCGAAGGACAGAAACTCTTTTTGAAAGGCGAACGCTGCTATACCGCGAAATGCTCGGTGGATCGCCGCACGTACGCTCCCGGCCAGCATGGCCAGGGCCGCAAGAAGGCTTCCGAATACGGCAAACAGCTGCGTACCAAACAGTATGCAAGACGTTATTATGGCGTGCTGGAAGGCCAGTTCCGTCACTACTTTGAAATGGCGGAGAAAATGCCGGGCGTAACGGGTGAAAACCTGCTCCGTTTGCTGGAATCCCGTCTGGATAACGTGGTGTATCGTCTGGGCTTTGCCAGCTCCCGCGCAGAAGCGCGTCAGCTCGTGACGCAGGGACATTTCACCGTGAATGGCCGCAAGGTCAACATTCCGTCCTACCTGACGAAGGTTGGCCAGACGATTGCGCTGAAAGACACCAGCCGTCAGCTGGGCAAGATGAAGGCGATCCTTGAGGCAAACTCCGCTCGTCCGGTCCCGAAGTGGCTGGAGCTGAACCGCGATGCGCAGGAAGCGAAAATCGTTGCGGTGCCTGCTCGTGAGGACATCGATCTGCCGATCGAAGAAACCCTCATCGTCGAGTTGTACTCCAAATAAGGAGGCGGGTGCCTGCTGGCACCGGCTCCGCACAGCACGAGTATTTATTGCGGAAATCGCGCTCCGGACGATCGTCCGGAGCTGCCGGTTCCGTTCCTATAAGGAGGGTTTTGCATGATTGAGATTGAGAAGCCCAGAATCGAAGCGACTGACCTTTCCGCTGCCGGCACGTATGGCAAATTCGTTGTAGAGCCGTTGGAACGCGGTTACGGCACTACTTTGGGAAACAGCCTGCGCCGCGTCCTTCTGTCGTCGCTGCCCGGCGTGGCGGTGACCTCCGTGAAGATCGACGGTGTTCTGCATGAGTTTTCCACTGTGGAAGGCGTAAAAGAAGACATCACCGAGATTATTCTCAACATCAAGGGCCTGATCATGAAAATCAATGGCGATGGCCCGAAGGTTGTGTATATCGAGGCGGAAGGACCCGGCGAAGTAACAGCCGGCTCCATCAAATGTGACAGCGAGGTCGAGATTCTCGAACCCGATATGCACATTGCCACTCTCGGCGAGGGTGCGAAGCTGTATATGGAAATCACGGTGGATAAAGGCCGCGGCTATGTTCCCGCTGAACGGAACAAGCAGCAGATGGCGCCGGTGATCGGCGTGATCCCTGTGGATTCGATCTACACGCCCGTCGTAAAGGTCAACTACACCGTGGAAAATACCCGCGTAGGCCAGATCACGGACTACGACAAGCTGACGCTTGAGGTATGGACCAACGGTACCATTTCGGCCAAGGAAGCGGTTTCGCTGGGCGCCAAAGTGCTCACGGAGCATTTGAACCTGTTCGTGGACTTGTCGGGTGAAACTTACTCCGGCGATTCCATCATGGTGGAAAAGGACGACAAGGGCAAGGAAAAGGTGCTGGAAATGACGATCGAAGAGCTCGATCTGTCGGTTCGCTCCTTCAACTGCCTGAAACGCGCCGGCATCAATACCGTCGAAGACTTGATCAACAAGAGCGAGGACGATATGATGAAGGTGCGCAACCTCGGACGGAAATCGCTTGAGGAAGTTATCAACAAACTGGCGTCGCTCGGCTTCGGGCTGTATGACGCCGAAGAGTAAGACGCGCCTGTCTTATAGAGATTTCGTAGAAGCTACGGAAAAGGAGTGAATTCAAATGCCCGGAACCAGAAAGCTCGGCAGACCCACTGCCTCTCGTATGGCCATGCTCAGAGCCATGGTGACCTTCCTGCTTGAGAAGGGTCGCATTGAAACCACGGTGACGCGCGCCAAAGAGGTACGCGCCATGACCGAAAAGATGATCACGATCGCGAAAGAGCCGACTTTGGCGAATAAGCGACTGGTGTTCTCCTTCATCACGAAGGAAAGCGTCTCCAAGAAGCTGTTTGATGAAATTGCGCCGAAATACGCAGAGCGCAACGGCGGTTATACCCGCATCATCAAGACCGGCGCCCGCCGCGGCGACGCTGCGGAAATGGCGATTATCGAGCTGGTTAAATAAGCGTTTGCCAAAGCCGTCTGTCGAATTCTTCGACAGACGGCTTTTCGCACACTATGCTTTATACAAGAGATCAATAAAAAACGGCGGGTATTTCCTCGTTCGGAAATACCCGCCGTTCGCTTATTTTTCTGCCATCAAATCGCAAATCTGATTGGTGAACGCAACCGGATCGTCGATGGACAAGCCCTCCATGAGCAGCGCCTGTGCATACAGCAGCTGGCAATAGGCGGTCAGCTTATCCTGATCTTC
>CATWUX010000009.1 GCA_958354085.1 uncultured Oscillospiraceae bacterium
CAGCCCGGACAGACGGTGACGATCACGGACGATACCGCTTACGGCTGCATTTTGGTGCAGGGATACGGAACGATCGGTCAGCATGATTGCGCGTGCGCGACTATGCTGCGGTTCGGTGCCATCAGTCAGGATGAATTTTTTGTCTCCTATGACGCGGCCGCGCATGGGGTGACCATTACCAATCGCAGTCATTGCGAACCGCTGGTTCTGCTGAAGCATTTTCCCGCAAACGGAAGTCAGCCTTGTGCTTAAGGGGGAGAAACGAAGATGAAACGACGACTGTCGGTGTACGAAAAAGCCATGCCGGGAGATTTGTCCTGGCGGGAAAAATTGTCGGCGGCGAAAAAAGCGGGCTTTGACGGTGTTGAGATCAGCATTGATGAAACGGAAGAGAAGTTGAACCGCCTTACATGGACGGCTGCTGAGCGTCGGGAATTGCTGCTGCTCACCAGAGAATACGATACGGCTATACAGACCATGTGCCTGAGCGGGCATCGGAAATACCCGCTGGGCAGCCGTGATCCGGCTCTTTGCGCAAGGGGGATGGAGATTGCCCGAACCGCTATCGAATTTGCTTACGACGTGGGTATCCGCATTATTCAGTTGGCCGGTTATGATGTGTATTACGAGCCCTCCACGGCCGATACCCGTCAACGCTTTGAAGAAAATTTGGCGCGGGTGGTGGACATGGCGGCAAAGAACGGGGTTATTCTGGCTTTTGAAACGATGGAGACGCCCTTTATGAACACGATCGCCAAAGCGATGACCTATGTGAATTTGATGCAGTCACCGTTTTTGCAGGTGTATCCCGATGTGGGGAATATCACGAACGGGACGGACGATGCGGCGGCGGACGTGGATGCCGGCTATGGCCATATTGTCGCGGCGCATCTTAAAGAAACCAAGCCGGGCGTGTTCCGGGATTTGCACTATGGCGACGGCCATGTGGATTTCCGGTTGGTGTGTGAGCGCCTGAAAAAACAGAATGTGGGGTTATACAACGCGGAATTTTGGTATTCGCCCGCCTATAAGTCGGGAGATTGGCAGGGCGCCTTGCGGGAAGCGCAGGATTTCCTGCGCCCGTTTTTGGAGGATTGAGAGATGCGCTATGTATTAGGACTCGATAACGGCGGCACCATGACGAAAGCTGCCCTGTTTGAGGAAAACGGCCGTGAAGTGGCGGTGGCATCCCGCGAGACACCGCTTTCCACACCGCATACGGGCTGGAATGAGCGGGATATGGAGGAATTGTGGCAGGCGAATGCGGCGTGTATTCGTGAAATCTTGATGACTTCTGGCGTTGCATCCGAACAGATCGCCGGCGTGGGCTGTACCGGGCACGGAAAAGGGCTGTATCTGTGGGGAAAGAACGGCGCACCCGCTTATGCGGGAATTGCTTCTACCGATCGGCGGGCGGAAGACATCGTGGCCCGCTGGGAGGCGGACGGTACCGCGGCGCAGGTTCGTGAACAGACGCTTCAGCCGGTAATCGCCTGCCAGCCGGTAGCACTGCTCCGCTGGCTGAAAGAGCAGAAACCCGCCGTCCTTGAAAATGTACAATGGATATTGGAATGTAAGGACTATATCCGCTTCCGCTTGACGGGCCGTGCCTTGGCGGAGCGGACAGATTATTCCGGTACGAGCCTGATGGATTTGACCACTTGCCAGTTTGACAAAGGGCTGTTAAAACGCTTCGGCCTGGAAGAACTGTATGGCTGTTTGCCGCCGTTGTGCAATGCCTGGGACTGCTGCGGCGGCATTACGGAGGAAGCGGCGGCTCAGACCGGGCTGCGCGTGGGAACGCCGGTTTCCGGCGGCATGTTCGACATCGACGCCTGCGCGGTGGCTATGGGAGTGACGGATCCGGAGCAGCTGTGCATGATTACCGGTACGTGGAGCATTAACGAATATCCGGCGCCGATACCGGTACGGGCGGATACCACCACGCACAATTCCCTGTTCTGTTTGCCGGACACCTATTTGATCGAAGAAAGCAGTCCTACTTCGGCGGGCAATTTGGATTGGTATCTGGAAACCTGTATGAAGGAAGAAAAAAAGCGTGCCAAAGCAGAGGGCGTTTCTTTCTATGATGTGGTAGACAGGATGGTGGAAACATTGCCGCCGGAGGAGAGTGACGTTCTGTTTTTGCCGTTCTTATATGGTACCAACACCGACAGCAATCATGCCGCTTTTGTGGGACTGTCAAACAGTTATTCGGCGGCGCATATGCTGCGCGCCGTTTTTGAGGGCGTTGTCTTTTCTCACCGTATGCATTTGGAGCGTTTGCTTCGGTTTCGTGAAGCCCCGCGTACGATTCGTTTGGCAGGCGGTGCAGCCCGGTCGAAGGTGTGGGTGCAGCTGTTTGCCGATATTTTGCAATGCCCCATTGAGGTGGTATCCACACGCGAATTGGGCGCACAGGGCTGTGCCATGACGGCGGCGGTCGCAGCGGGAATTTACGGCACTTATACAGAGGCGATCCGGAAAATGCTGCCGCAGACGTATCTTATACAGCCGGATAGATCAAAAGCAGCCGTGTATGATCGAAAATATGCCCGTTATGTGCGGCTGACGACTTGCTTGGAGGGATTTTAAATGTTGGAAGAATTAAAACAGGCGGTATATGAGGCTAATAAGCAGCTGCCGGCTCATGGCTTGGTCACTTTCACCTGGGGAAACGCATCGGGAATCGATCGCGCTCATGGCCTGGTGGTGATAAAGCCTTCCGGTGTGGATTATGAAACGATGACGGCCGACGATATGGTGGTTGTCGATCTGAAAACAGGCGAAAGGGTAGAGGGACGGTATAAGCCTTCCTCGGATACGCCGACTCATCTGGAATTGTATCGTGCGTTTCCGGAGATCGGCGGCATTGTCCATACGCATTCCCGCTGGGCGACCTGTTGGGCGCAAGCCGGGCGCGCAATCCCGGCATATGGTACTACCCAAGGTGACTATTTTTACGGTGCCATACCCTGCACGCGTCCCATGACGGCGGAGGAAATCCGCGGCGAGTATGAGGCGGAAACCGGCAAAGTGATCGTTGAGACCTTTGCAGGCAAAACAGCAGAAGAAATGCCGGGCGTATTGGTGTACAGTCACGGTCCGTTTACCTGGGGAAAGGACGCGGCGGAGGCCGTACATAACGCCGTGGTGCTGGAAGAAGTGGCGATGATGGCGGTATATACCGAGCAGCTGGGCAATCAAACCCCGATGCAGCAGGAATTGCTGGATAAGCATTTTCTCCGCAAGCACGGCAAGAATGCCTATTATGGGCAAGGTTAACGGGGATCGGTTCAGAAGAAAAGCGGCTCGTCGGAAAGTTCTTTCCGACGAGCCGCTTATGGCTTAGTATAAAGCGATCATGCTGCTGTCAAAATACCAGTGGCCGATTTCTCTCCGCAACGGATGCGGCGCAGAGACCATATAGAATCGTCTATATCCCCTCTAATGTGATCAGCGGCAGGTGGGGGCAGTTGCCAACCCGAAAGGGGAAGGGACTGAAGCACAGCCCGCGGCTGACCACCATGTGCGTGGTATCCTGCTGATAAAGTCCGCTGGTGTATTGCGGGAAAAAGCCTTCGCCGGGCGAGAAAAGTCCCTGCCCGAACAGGCGGATCTGTCCGCCGTGGGCGTGGCCGGTGACGACCAGGTCCAGCGAAGCAGCGGTATATGCCGGCAGATTTTCCGGATAATGCGCCATGGCGAGTACCGGGCGGGGCGTGCCCTCCGGCAGTGCGAATGGGGTGCCGGAGCTGAGACCGGCCAGCGTCAGCTCCTGCCCGTCGCGTGTCAGCACAATGGCTTCGTCGTGCAGAACCGTTACGCCTGCGTCGGACAGGCACGCCCCCCATGCGGCGCGCGTATCGGCGCGGGAGCGCCGTTCGTGGTTGCCCTCCACGGCGTACGCGGGAGCCACGGCCGCCACAGCCTGCGCATAGGCGGTCAGCTCTGCCCGGTCGAAATCATCGTCTACAATGAGATCGCCGGGCATCAGGATATAATCCGGCTGCTGCTTTTTCAGCAGCTGTTCCAGCGCTTCCGGGGAACGGACGCAGCGGGGGATATGTATATCCGCCACCACGGCGATGCGGCAGCCGCGAAACGCGTCCGGCAGATCGGGCAGCGTGACCGTGATGGGCTCTATCTTGATGCGCCGGTTGTCCACGCCGATGCCGACGGCGACTGCCGCTGCGCCGGCGCATAGCCATCCCAGCGCCTGCTTTTGTCGTTTTGTCATGACCGCCTCCCGATGATGATTATTTTGCGGCCAGCTCATTCTCCGCCTGCGCCAGCATCCGCGGCAGCGATTCTTCGATTTGCTGCGCAACCGCCGTGATGGTGGCCTGCGGCGCGCTGCCGGAAAGCGCGATGGCGAGATCTTCGTGCAGCACGACCGTGGGAAAGAAAAAGTTGCCGAATGCGACCGGCTTGGAGACGTTGACCGGCACGCCTTTTGCTTTGCATTCGTCCGCAATGGCAATATTGGTAGCTTCGGCGCCGGTGGCGGCTACGCACAGATAAGCGTTCGTGCAGTCGCCGCGGTAATATTTCCGCGGAATATAACGAATCCGTTTTTCTTCGTCCAAAATCCGCAGCTCCTCGCACAGGCTGGGGCTGATCACAGTCACTTTCGCTCCAAACTGCAGCAAAGTCGTCACACGGGACGCGGCTTGGCGTCCGCCGCCCAATACGACGCAATTATTTCCGGACAGATCAATATACAGCGGAAAACCGAACGGCATACCCTCACCTCCGTCATATACAGACTATTACTAAAGCCAGTATACCATGTTCCGGAAGACGTGACAAGCCCTGTGTTTCACAATTGTTTCACGAAAAAGAGAAAGAATGGCACTTACAAGGGGGAAACGGCGTGTAGTGCCAGTGTGTCGGTGTCCAGCTCGGCGAGAAAACCGCCGCCGTTCGGGGTGAGATAGCTGTAAAAATCGTCGATGTCCTTCGGGGCGTCATTCAGCTGGCTGAGCATCGTCATAATGCAGCCGCCGTGCGTGACCACCGCAACGGTACGGCTGCCGCTGCGCCGGGCATCCGCCGCGATCTGCCGCAGCCCGTCCCGCAGCCGCCGGGCAAATTCCTCGCCGCTTTCGCCGCCCGGCGGCGCGCTCTTACCGGCGGTGTCCACCCAGCGACGGTAGGCGGGATCGTCCTTCAGCTGTTCGTAGGTTGTGACCTCAAACGTGCCGAAATTCAGCTCCGCGAGCGCGGGAATCGTGACGGGCACCAGCATCGGATATACCAATTGTGCGGTTTCCTGACAGCGGCGCATCGGACTGACGTACAGGGCGTCGGCAGCGGGATAGCCGTGCTGCTGCCGGCGGGTAAGCAGCTCCTGCCGCCCATGCTCGGTCAGCGGTTGGTCGTCTGCCTGCCCGACATAGCGGCGTTCGAGATTGCCGGCCGTAACGCCGTGGCGGATCAAAATCAAGCGAAGTTGCATACGGAAAAGCTCCTTTTTATGAAATGACCGGTAAGAATACCGAAACACCGGCGAGCAATATCAGCATCACCATCTGAGACAGTTCCACAAAATACCCCAGCAGGTCGCCGGTGATACCGCCGAATTCGCGCCGCGTCATGCGGGCATACCACCAAAACAGCAGCAGCGCGCCGGCGCAGACAATGGCGGCGGCCAGCAGCCCGAAAAGACCGCCTCCCAGGTATCCTGCACCCAGCAGCAGCGCGCCGGATAAAACGGTTTCCGCGATGCCGAGCGTGCGCACGCCTTTGGCGGCGCGCCCGGCAAACAGTGCGCCGAGTGTGCTGGACGGCGTATACGGAAAGCGGCTGCCGGCGACCACGGTCAGACTGCGGGACAACGTGAACACGGTACAGGCGGCGGGCAGCAGAGCCGGTGCGCGCAGCAGCTGACACCACGCGCCCAGCTCCAGCAGCAGCAAAGCGCTGCAGGACAGCACGGCAAACGGGCCGCAGGTGGGATCTTTCATGATTTCCAGCTTGCGCTGGCGATCGCGGCGGGAAAAGATCGCGTCGGTCGCATCCAGAAAACCGTCCATATGAAAGCCGCCTGCCAGCAGGATCGGCAGCAGCACGGCAATGGCGGCAAAAAACACCGGCGACGCGTCGGTGCATCCGGCCAGCAGCGTCCAGCCGTAAAGCAGCCCGCCCGCCAGCACGCCGACGACTGGCAGACAGCCGAGCGACCAGCGCATATTGTCCTCCCGCCAATCTATATGCGGCATAGGGAGGATGGAATACATGGACAGAGCAATAATCAACGATTGCAGCATAAAAAGCACCTCAAATGTCCGCCAGCGCGGCGGTTTCGGTATAGGCGGCCAGCGCCGCGTCCAGCAGTCCGGCGCCCAAAACACCGCCGGTTCCCTCGCCGAGGCACATCCCGGCCGTGATGAGCGGGCGGAAATGCAGCGCGTCCAGCAGCTGCTTCCCTGCCGTTTCCGCGGAACAGTGCGAAGGCAGCATATAATCGAGCGCGGACGGCGCGAGGCGGGCGGCACACAAAGCGGCCGCGCCGGAGATCAAGCCGTCGATGACAACCGGCAGTCCAAAGGCGGCGCCGCCCAGATACAGTCCGCACATGGCGGCGATATCCAGACCGCCCACCTTGGTGAGAACGTCCAGCGGAGACTGCGGATCGGGGCGGTGCAGCGCCAGCGCGCGGCGGATGACGTCCGCTTTGCGGGCGGTGCTTTCGGCGTTGCCTGCGCCGCGGGCAACGATCTGTTCCGGGGGCAGCCCCAGCAAAACGGCGGTGACCGCGCTCGCGGTGGTCGTGTTGCCGATGCCCATCTCACCGGTGATCAGCAGATCCACGCCCTGCTGTGCCGCTTTCTGTGCCTGAACGATGCCGCACTCGACGGCGGCGCGGCACTGCGCGGCGGTCATAGCGGGTTCGACAGCCAGATTTGCCGTTCCTTTCCGAATGGAGCAGACGTCGATCCCGGTGGGGTCATAGGGGGTGGCGATCCCCACGTCTACCACGTGCACATCAACGCCCACCGTGCGGGCGAATGCGTTGATCACGCCGCCGCCGCGGGCAAAATTCATCGCCTGCGCCGCCGTGACCGTCATGGCGGACGGTGAGGTCTTTTCCGCCAGTACGCCGTTGTCGGCGCACATCACCACCGCCCGCTTTTTATGCAGATGCGGCATAGGGGTGCGCTGTATGCCGGCCAGACGAATGACCGCGGTCTCCAGCTCTCCTAGACTGTGCGGCAGCTTGGCCAGACTGTCCCAGCGGTCGGCCGCTTGCTGCATGGCCGCCGCATCCGGCGGCAAAATCATCGCGATCGCTTGCTCCATTGTCATGGCTGCGGTTCCCCTTTCAAATTTATCGGCTGAGTATCATCATAGCATAAGCCGATGAAAAATGGTAGAGGACAAGTGAAAAAAGTAAAAACGTCTTGTGTCGTTTTGGCGCCGTATGCTATCCTGATGGAAACGCAACGAAAGGCGGTTGACGGCGGGAATGTATAAAGTGAGACGTCGCGCAGAAAAGAAGTCCGCGGATTCGCTCCGCTGAATTGTCGAATATGCTCGAAAAATCCTTCAAAATTCTTTGAGGTTGTATCTTGACAAGCGACTATATATTGGGTATACTTATCCATGCCGGTTTCAACCGTACAATATGTTGTAGTGTTTTGGAGGATAGAGATATGATAACCACGATTGTAAAGCGCGATGGCCGTACCGCTCCGTTCGATGTGGAAAAGATTGCAAACGCCATTTATAAAGCGGCGCAGGCGATCGGCGGTCACGATTTCCAAACCTCGATTGCTCTGGCTAACGCGGTGGTAAAGGAGCTGGAGACCAAGACCGACGCACCGACGGTGGAACAGGTACAGGATACCGTGGAGCGTGTGCTGATTGAAAACGGCCATGCCCGTACGGCAAAGGAATACATATTGTATCGCGCGGAGCGTTCCCGCATCCGTGAAATGAATACCCGGCTGATGAAAACCTTCGAGGATCTGACGTTTAAAGACGCAAAGGATTTTGATCTGAAACGTGAAAACGCCAACATCGACGGCGACTGTCCGATGGGGACGATGTTGAAATACGGTTCGGAAAGCGCTAAGCAGTTCTATGAAATGTTCGTGCTCAACCCGGCGTATTCCGAAGCGCACCGCAACGGCGATATCCATATCCACGATATGGATTTTCTGACGCTGACCACGACTTGCTGCCAGATCGACCTTGACCGGCTGTTCCGCAACGGCTTTTCCACCGGTCACGGCTTCCTGCGCGAGCCGAACGATATCGCGAGCTATTCCGCACTGGCGTGCATTGCCATCCAGTCCAACCAGAATGACCAGCATGGCGGCCAGAGCATCCCGAATTTTGATTATGCGATGGCGAAGGGCGTGGCCAAGACCTATCGGCGGCTGTATCGCCAGAATCTGGCCAAGGCGCTGGAACTGCTGGCGGACGCGCAGGACGCCGACGCGGTCGCGTGCGGCGTGCTGGAGCAGGTGGAAAAGGAGACGGGCTTGCAGCCGGTGCTGGCGGACGACAACGGCTACCGCGAGAAGGAGATGGCGCTCCTGACCGCGATGACGGATGAGAAAACCGCCGGAAAAATCCAGCGTTTTGCGCTGCAGCGCGCACAGACCGAAACCGACCGCGCCACCTATCAGGCGATGGAGGCGTTTGTCCATAATTTGAATACGATGCATTCCCGCGCCGGTGCGCAGATTCCGTTCAGCTCCATCAATTACGGCATGGACACCACGCCGGAGGGGCGGATGGTCATTAAGAATGTGCTGTTGGCGACCGAAGCCGGATTGGGCAACGGCGAAACGCCGATTTTCCCCATCCATATTTTCAAGGTCAAGGACGGCATCAACTACAACGCCGGTGAGCCGAACTACGACCTGTTCAAGCTGGCCTGTCGTGTCAGCGCCAAGCGCCTGTTCCCGAATTTTTCGTTTATCGACGCACCGTTTAACCTGAAGTACTACAAACCGGGCAACCCCAACACCGAGTGTGCGTATATGGGCTGCCGCACCCGCGTGATGGCGAACAGCTACGATCCCACCCGCGAAGAGGTGTTCGGACGCGGCAACCTGTCCTTTACCTCGGTGAACCTGCCGCGCATCGCAATCCGCAGCCACGGCAATGTGGATTTCTTCTTTGAAGAGCTGGATCGCAAGATCGATCTGATCATCGGCCAGCTGCTGGAGCGCTTTGAGATTCAGTGCAAGAAAAAGGTGCGCAACTATCCTTTCCTGATGGGACAGGGCATTTGGATCGACTCGGACAAGCTGAGCGCCGATGACGAGGTGCGCGAGGTGCTCAAGCACGGTACGCTGACGCTGGGCTTTATCGGCTTGGCGGAGTGCCTGAAATCGCTGTTGGGTGTGCATCACGGTGAAAGCCGCGAGGCGCAGAATCTCGGTTTGGAAATCGTCGGCTATATGCGTAAGCGGATGGATGAGGCGTCCAAAAAGTATGGTCTTAACTTCTCGCTGATTGCCACGCCCGCCGAAGGGCTGTCCGGCCGTTTTGTGCGTATCGACAAGGAAAAATACGGCGTGATTCCCGGCGTGACCGACCGCGATTATTATACCAACTCGTTCCATGTACCGGTGTATTATGATATCAGCGCGTTTGATAAGATCGCGCTGGAGGCGCCGTATCACGAGCTGACAAACGGCGGCCACATCTCGTACATCGAGCTGGACGGCGATCCGACCGAGAATCTGGAAGCGTTTGAGGCGGTGGTGCACGCCATGAAAGAGGCGGGCATCGGCTATGGTTCCATCAACCATCCGGTCGATCGCGATCCGGTGTGCGGGTATACCGGTATCATCGGGGATACCTGCCCGAAATGCGGACGCAGCGAGGACGACGGGCAGCCGAAATTTGAACGCATCCGCCGCATCACCGGCTATCTGGTGGGGACGCTGGACAGCTTCAACAACGCCAAGCTGGCCGAGGTGCATGACCGTGTGAAGCATTCTCTGGGCACAGGCAAGGGCGATATGGAGCGCATTGGTTAAGCGCCGCCGACAAAGAACAGACAGCCCGGCTGTTTTCCGTATCTGCGGAAAGCAGTCGGGCTTTTCATGAAAAAAGGAGGAATCGGTATGCCGGATGTACGGCTGGCCGGTGTGATACGGGAATCTATTGTGGACGGCCCGGGCATACGGTTTGTGGTGTTCGCACAGGGGTGCCCGCATCACTGCCCGGGGTGCCATAATCCCGCAACGCACGATCCGTTTGGTGGGTATATCGCCGATACGGAGCGGCTGTTTGCGGAATTTCAGAAAAATCCGCTGCTGGCGGGCATTACGCTGTCCGGCGGCGATCCGTTTTGCCAGCCGTATCCGCTGGCGGATCTTGCGCGGCAGGTGCATGGAGTGGGCAAAAACGTGATAGCGTACACCGGCTATACGATTGAATACCTGCTGGCGCATTTGGAAGAGAATCCGGGATGGCGAGAGTTGCTGGAGCAGGTGGATGTCCTGATTGACGGCCCGTTTATACAGGCGCAGAAGTCGCTGATGCTGCATTTCCGCGGCTCTGCCAATCAGCGGACGATCGATCCCGCCGCTTCGCTGAAAGCCGGCCGGGCGGTGGAGATCACACTGTAAATCTTATACTAGAATCTGATTAAATGCTTTCAATCAGATTTTAGTATAAAACCGTGGGGACGCAAACTTTAGTTTGCGTCTCCACGGTCAATATCCGCTTTTTAGCATTATGGCTTCGGATGGCAGGAATCGTTCATCGGACAGCCGGCACAGCCGCAGCCACAGGAGGATTTTCCCTTGCGCTTGTTTTTGATGCGGCATATGACAATGCCTGCCGCAAAGGCTATCAATGCTGCACTGATCAGAATCGTTGCAAGATTTTCCAAAAACCATGTCCACATCATGTATTCCTCCCAACAGCTGCGCCGGGCAGCGGCGCTTTTTCCGAACGTTTGCCGGCCGGACGGAGCAGCAGAAACAGAAAAAGAGCAACGATCGCAAAAGCGGCGAGAGAACCGGGAAAGTTGCCGCTGCCGGTGAACAGCATGCCCAACTGGTAGACTACCAGCGCGATGGCATAAGCAAAGGCACATTGATAACCGATGGCAAAAAGTGTCCATTTGGCGCTGTTCATCTCCCGTTTGATCGCCCCGATTGCCGCAAAACAAGGTGCGCACAGCAGGTTAAAGATCAAGAAAGAGTAAGCGGCGAGCGGTGTGAATACCTCGCGCATGTTGACCCAAATCTGCCAGCCGTTTTCCGCGACCTCTTCAAAGCCGCCGAACAGCACCCCGAAGGTACCGACCACGTTTTCTTTCGCGATCAGCCCCGTAATAGTCGCTACCGCGCCCTGCCAGTGTCCCCAGCCCAGCGGCGCAAAGATGACGCAAATGACCGATCCGACAGCCGCCAGAAGGCTTTGGGATTCTTCCACCATGCCGAAACCGCCGTCCGTCCAGCCAAAGCTGGAGGCAAACCAGACGAGAATAGTAGCCAGTAGAATAATGGTGCCGGCTTTTTTGATAAACGACCAGCCGCGTTCCCACATAGAGTGAAGCAGATTGCGAACAGTCGGCCAGTGATAAGCCGGCAGTTCCATGACGAACGGAGCCGGATCGCCGGAGAACGCGCGGGTCTTCTTCAGCAAGATACCGGATAAGACGATGGCAGCGATGCCGATAAAATAGGCGCTGGGCGCGACCCACCAGGCACCGCCGAACAGCGCGCCGGCAATAAGGGCAATGATCGGGAGCTTGGCGCCGCAGGGGATAAAGGTTGTGGTCATGATGGTCATGCGGCGATCCCGTTCGTTTTCAATCGTCCGTGACGCCATGATGCCTGGGACACCGCAGCCCGTACCGATGAGCATAGGAATAAAGGATTTGCCGGAAAGGCCGAATTTTCGGAAAATGCGGTCCATTACAAAGGCGATACGCGCCATGTAACCGCAGGATTCCAGGAACGCCAGAAGCAAAAACAGAACCAGCATCTGCGGCACAAAACCGAGAACAGCGCCTACCCCGGCGACGATGCCGTCCAGCAGCAGTCCTTGCAGCCAATCGGCGCAGCCGATGCTTTCCAGCCAGTTGCCCAACAGCACCGGAATACCGGGAATCCAGATGCCGTAGTCCGTCGGTTCCGGTTCTTCCACAGCAGCGGCTGTCAGATAATCGCTGTAGGCGACGGGAATGGTTTTTTCAACGTTCCCGCTGTCATCATACAGGATGGCGGTCGTTTCAACAGCCCGTGCTTTTTCAGTGATCAAAACCGGCTTGTTGTCGATGGATTCTTCTTCGTTTATCGCGCCCGCAGCGGCGGCCGCGGCAAGAAACGCCTCTTTTATTGCGCCGGGTTCGAGATATTCTTCGCAGGCTGTCTCATAAGCGGAGGAACCGATGCCGAGCAGGTGCCAGCCGTCACCGAATACGCCGTCATTGGCCCAGTCCGTGGCCCAGGTACCGATCGTAGAAACCGAAAGAAAATACACGAGAAACATCACAACCGCGAAAATAGGGAGTGCCGCCCAGCGGTTGGTGACGACCTTGTCGATTTTATCCGAGACAGAAAGCTGTCCGGCACTTTTCTTTCGATAGCTGTCTTTCAGCAGGGATGCAATGTAAAGATATCGTTCGTTGGTGATGATGCTTTCCGCGTCATCGTCCATTTCTTGTTCGGCGGCTTGAATATCCTGTTCGATGTGGTCGAGAATCGCCGGCTCCAGATGCAGGCGGATGAGGACGTTTTCATCACGCTCAAAGACCTTGATGGCATACCAGCGCTGCTGTTCTGCCGGCAGATGATGTACGGCGGCCTCTTCGATATGCGCCAAAGCGTGTTCCACTACGCCGGAAAAGGTGTGCATAGGCACTGGCCGGGTATTTTGAGCCGCTTCGATAGCCGTGGCAGCGGCTTTCTGGATGCCGGTACCCTTGAGTGCGGAGATCTCGACGATCTTACAGCCAAGCTCGTGAGAAAGCGTGGAAATGTTGATGCTGTCGCCGTTCTTTTCTACGATGTCCATCATGTTGATGGCGACGACGACCGGGATGCCGGTTTCGATGAGCTGGGTGGTCAAATACAGATTTCTTTCCAGATTTGTGCCGTCGACGATGTTCAGAATCGCGTCCGGCCGTTCCTCGATCAGATAATTTCGAGCGACTACCTCTTCCGGCGTGTACGGCGAAAGCGAATAAATGCCGGGAAGATCGGTGATGATTACGCCGTCGTGTTTTTTCAATTTGCCTTCTTTTTTCTCGACCGTGACGCCCGGCCAGTTGCCGACAAATTGATTGAAACCGGTAAGCGCGTTGAACAGGGTGGTTTTGCCGCTGTTCGGATTGCCTGCAAGAGCGATGCGCAGATTCATGATTTCTCTCCCTCTCTTCATAGGTTAGCTTAAACTAACTTAAGACTCAAAAAATAAGGGCTGCCCCCGGAACCGGTTATTCTACTTCGATTCTGTCCGCATCCGCTTTCCGGATCGACAGCTCATACCCGCGAACGGTGACTTCTACCGGATCGCCGAGCGGCGCAACCTTACGGATATGTACGTCCACGCCTTTGGTAATGCCCATGTCCATGATGCGGCGTTTGACCGCCCCTTCACCGTGGATTTTCACGATGCGAGCCGTGTCCCCGATCTTTGCCTGCCGAAGTGTTTTCATGTTTTCCCTTCTTTCCTTACCTGTGAAAATACATCAAATCATAATCTTCTGTGCCATTTCCTTGCTGATGGCAACGCGCGTTTCCTTGACGTTTACGATGATATTGCCGCCTGTTGTGGTGATGACTGTGACATAACCGCCCGCAACAAGCCCAAGAGTTTCCAGATGCTGCTTGACAGCCGGTTTACCGCCAATCTTTTTGATCTGGTTTTCCACGCCGATATCGGCAAGCGTTAAAGGCATCCTACGTCGTCCTTTCCTACAGCCAGAGGTTAGCTCCCACTAACTCCTGGCTCAAAATTTAAGGGTTAGCTACACCTAACCCTTAAATTAGAATACGCGGATTTTTTGCTGTTGTCAAGGCTTTTGATAAAAAATCGTAGGGGTTTGCGGCAATTTCAGCGTTATACAGCAACTGTTAGCGATGACTAACTTATAATTTTGTTGATTTTCATTTGTTGTCCGCAATCAGAATGCGCGCGGTTTTTCACCCAAATCATTTTAGTATTAAGGCTGCAGAGGAAAAGCAAACGATGAAAAAGGCTTCCGGCTGTAGGATGAAGCTACAGCCGGAAGCCTTTTTGTTCTGTATTTTACCGGATCAGCGATTGTCCGTCCATTTCGGCGGGCTGGGGCAAACCGAGCACACGCAGCATGGTCGGCGCGATATCCGCCAGCCGGCCGCCTTCGCGCAGTTCGCACGGATACCCGACAACGCAGAAGGGAACGGGGAAGGTGGTGTGCGCCGTGAACGGCGAACCGTCCGGCTCGTACATCTTGTCCGCGTTGCCGTGGTCGGCTGTAATCATGGCGACGCCGCCCATGGCGCGGGTGGCCTCGACCACGCGGCCGACGCACTCGTCCACCGCTTTGACCGCCGCGACCGCCGCGTCAAACACGCCGGTGTGACCGACCATGTCGCAATTGGCAAAGTTGAGGATGATGACGTCGTATTGACCGGAACGGATGCGCTCGACAACCGCGTCACAGACCGGCCGCGCACTCATTTCCGGCTGCAGATCGTAGGTGGCAACCTTGGGCGAATTGATCAGCACGCGATCCTCGCCCGGGAATTCCTTTTCCACGCCGCCGTTGAAGAAGAAGGTCACATGGGCGTATTTCTCCGTTTCCGCGATGCGCAGCTGGGTGAGCCCCTTGTTGCTGATGTACTCGCCCAGCGTGTTGTCCAGCGACTGCGGCTTGAACGCCACCTGTACGTTCGGCATGGTCGCGTCATACTGCGTCATGCACACATAGGTCAACGGGAAGCAGCCGTTTTTGCGGGGGAAACCGGCAAAGTCGGGATCTACAAAGGTGCGGGTGATCTCGCGGGCACGATCCGGACGGAAGTTGAAGAACACGACCGAATCGCCGGCCTTGATCACGCCGTCGTCGGTGCAGACCACCGGCACGACGAACTCATCGGTCACCTCGGCGGCGTAGGAATCCGCCATCGCGGCGACCGGGTCCGCGTTATGCACGCCCTCGCCGTATACCATGGCGGCGTACGCCTTTTCCACGCGCTCCCAGCGGTTGTCGCGGTCCATGGCATAATAGCGTCCCATGACGGTGGCGATTTTGCCCACGCCCAGCTCAGCCAGCTTGGCTTGCAGCTGCTGCACAAAGTCCTTACCGGAGGTCGGCGGCACATCGCGGCCATCCATCAGGCAGTGTACGAACACTTGGGAAACGCCGGATTTTTTCGCCATTTCCAGCAGCCCGAACAGGTGCTGCAAATGGCTGTGCACGCCGCCGTCGGACAGCAGCCCGGCCAGGTGCAGCGCCGCTCCCGGCTTCTTGGCGTTGTCCATCGCGGCCTTGAGCGCTTCGTTTTCAAAGAACGTACCGTCGTTGATCGCTTTGGTGATGCGGGTCAGTTCCTGATATACCACGCGGCCGGCGCCGATGTTGGTATGTCCGACCTCGCTGTTGCCCATCTGTCCGTCCGGCAGACCGACATCCATGCCGGACGCACCGATGGAGACGCAGGGGTTTTCCGCGAAAATTTTCTTAAGGTTGGGAGTTCCGGCGGCGACAATCGCATTTCCGTAGGTGTCCGGATTGAGACCGTAGCCGTCCATTATAATGAGGGTTAAAGGCTTTTTCATGCGCCAAAACCATCCTTTCCTGACAGTGAACCATAAGGACGTGCGAATTTTATTTTGCCGCCGCCACGATGACGGAGAAGTCGTGCGCCTTCAGCGAAGCGCCGCCGATCAGACCGCCGTCCACATCCGGCTGCGCAAGCAGCTCGGCCGCATTGCCGGCGTTCATGGAGCCGCCGTACTGAATGACCACGTCGTCCGCCACCGTCCAGTCGTAGAGGCCGGCAATGGTGTTGCGGATGAGCGCGCAGACTTCGTTGGCCTGCGCGGCAGTTGCCGTGCGGCCGGTGCCGATCGCCCAAACCGGCTCATAAGCGATGATCACGCGGGACAGTTCTTCGGCGGAAACGCCGCCCAGTGCGATCTTGGTCTGCATGGCGCAGACCTCGCCGGTCACACCCTGTTCACGCTGCTCCAGATATTCGCCGACGCACAGGATCACGGTCAAACCGGCGTCCAGCGCGGCACGGGTGCGCTTTTGCACGGTCACGTCCGTGTCGCCGAAATAGGTGCGGCGCTCGCTGTGGCCGATGATGACATAGCCCACGCCCATGGCTTTGAGCATATCCGCGGAAACTTCACCGGTAAAGGCGCCGGATTTTTCCCAGTGGCAGTTCTGCGCGGCCACGCCGATGTTGCTGCCCTTGGTGGCTTCGAGAGCGGCGGGCAGATCCACGAACGGCACACCCACCACAACGTCACATTTGGCGTCTGCGACCAACGGTTTCAGTTCATTGATCAGCGCGGTTGCCTCCGCGGGGGTTTTATTCATTTTCCAGTTGCCGGCGATTACATATTTACGCATAGTTTCAACCATCCTTTTTAAAAATATTAAGAGGTTATTGACTGCAAAACGGGCGGCGTAAAAGCCGCCCGCTCAAAGCAGAATCCGTTCAAATCAAAATGACAGGAAAGGAAGCGGCTGCTGCCGCGCCCTGTACGGGTGACAGAGCCTTTCTCCCGGCCGGCCGCTTCCGATACGGCTCTTAGTCTTTATCCTGCAGGCAGGCGATGCCGGGCAGCTCCAGACCCTCGAGGAATTCCAGCGAAGCGCCGCCGCCGGTGGAGATGTGCGTCATTTTGTCGGCAAAGCCCAGCTGTTCGACAGCCGCCGCGGAGTCGCCGCCGCCGATGATGGAAATCGCGTTGCTGTCCGCGATCGCTTTCGCGACCGCGATGGTGCCGCCCGCGAAGGGAGCCATTTCAAACACGCCCATCGGGCCGTTCCAAACAACGGTTCCGGCGTCTTTGACCGCGTCCGCAAACAGAGCCTGCGATTTCGGGCCGATGTCCAGACCCATCCAGCCGTCGTCGATGTCGCCTTCAAACACCTTGGTGTTGGCGTTCGCGTCAAACGCATCGGCCGCGATATTATCGACCGGCAGCAGGAATTTTACGCCTTTAGCCTTGGCTTTGGCAAGGATATCCTTCGCCAAATCGACTTTATCGGCTTCAAATTTGGAATCGCCGATTTTGTTGCCCAGCGCAGCCTTGAAGGTGTAGGCCATGGCACCGCCGATGATCAGCGTATCCACCTTGTCGATCAGGTTGGTGATAACGCCGATCTTGTCCGAAACCTTGGCGCCGCCCAGAATAGCCACAAACGGACGCTTCGGATCGGCAAGCGCGCCGCCCATGATAGAGATTTCTTTCTGGATCAGATAGCCGCATACAGCGGGCAGATAGTCGGCAACACCCGCGGTGGAAGCATGCGCGCGGTGCGCGGTGCCAAACGCGTCGTTCACGAAGATATCCGCCAGAGACGCCAGCTTTTTGGCGTATTCCGGATCGTTTTTGGTCTCCGCTTTGAAGAAACGAACGTTTTCGATCACCAGAATCTCGCCGGGCTTCAGCGCGGCCGCTTTCGCGTGCGCTTCTTCGCCGACAATGTCGGTGGTGAACTGAACCTCTTTGCCCAGCAGCTCCGCCAAACGCTTGGCAACCGGTGCAAGGGTAGCTTTTTTCTTGGATTCCTCGTCGTCCTCCTTCGGGCGGCCGAGGTGGGAGCACAGAATAACCGCCGCGCCGTGATCGGCGAGGTAACGGATCGTGGGAAGAGACTCCCGAATACGCTTATCGTCGGTGATGACACCGTCTGCCAGCGGGACATTGAAATCGCAGCGCACCAGCACTTTTTTGCCGGTTACGTCAATGTCTTCAATGGTTTTCTTGTTCAGATAATTCATACATGACATCCTTTCTTTTTCTCTCCGGAAGGAGAATCAATTGGATACCGCCAAGCGGGACGTTTCCCGCGTTGTTAAAAATAAGACAAGCTCTCAATAGAGTATTCTATAATATTTTTGACCGTTTTGCAAGAGGAAAGTGCGGATTCCCGCAGGATTTTCCAAGCCTATGCGGAAAAATTTTTGAATATCGGCGCAATAGCAGAAAAAAAGACAGATGACCGGAAAAATTCGGGCATCTGTCTGAAAGAGCAATCGTAAAGTATAACAGCCTAAAAGCCCAAAAGCGCTCATCCGGATTTGAAAAGAAAGGGGAAATAAGGGGAATTTTGTCTAGAATTGCAGAAAAAAGGCGAATACATTTTATTGGTGTACTTTCTTACAAATTACATGATAATATCAGAAGGGATATTTTGCCATTCCAGACATAGAGGACGATGTTACAGGAAAGCGGAGTTGGTCTATGAAAACGATACAGTTTAACGGAAATAAAAATATTGTACATAAGCAGGTACGAAGCGCGCGGCGTGCTTTGCATCTGTCCCAGCAGGAGCTGGCGGCCAAAATGCAGCTGATGGGGATCGCCATCGACCAGCAGAGCGTCAGCAAAATCGAAAACAATGCACGGATCGTCACGGATTATGAAGTGATGGGACTATGCAAGGCACTGAAGGTCAGCGAAGAATGGCTTCTCGGCCGAACAGAATAAAGTGAAAAAGCAGCAGCCCGCACCGGCAGAACAAGCCGGTGCGGGCTGTATTCATTTTTGTCCGGTTTCGCCGGATTCCACGCCGATTTTGCGCACCGTCGCCACGACGTTTGCCGTATAGGTGCAGTCGGGCAACAGGGCGTTCCACATATATTCCCGCCCGCGGATAAGGGAGGGCGCCTGTTTCATGGCGGTGCGTTTGAGTGCGATCACATCGCTGCCGTGCGCGATCGCAGAAGCCGCGATCGCCTGTTCCACATCCGCGCGTATGCGCGCAGACAGGGCGGCATTGATCGCGGGCAGCTGAGATATATCCCAGCTGCCCGGTGCGGACTCTTCCACGATGCCCGCGTCACAGGTGATGGTGAACGTATACGCCCCGCTGCGCCCATCTGCGGCCGTAAGGCTGTCTGCGGGCTGCAGACGGACGGAGGTGCGTGCGTTGTACACCTCTACGGTCAATCGTTGGTCTTGGTTCAGTTCGAGTGTATACAGCGTACTGTCCAGATCGCCGCGTGCAAACAGCAGACCGCGCGTTGCGTCGTCGTCCAGCTCACCGACATACCAGCCGTCCCGGAACAAGGCGGTTCCGTCGGTTTTCAGCGTTCGGTTTTCGCCCTCCCCTTCAATGGAGGCGATGGGCAGCGCGGCGTCCCACATACCGCTGAGCGTCCGTTCCACATCCAACAGCCTCCCCCGCACCGCGTGACCGCGTCGGTTTGCCTTCTGCAGCAGCATGGAGAGGTGCTCCGCGGGTATGGTGTAGCTGGTGGAGGGGACTTCCAAGACCGCTGCCGCGCTGTCCCGGCACACCACCATGTCCACCAGCGGACGTCCTTCGTGGTTGCGGACAAAATAATCGGTCAGCGATACCAGCGATTGCTGGTGCAGCGCGCTCATGCCGATGGCGATCACGCGATTGTGCAAAATATAAGTGGTGCGGCCGGCCGTGGTGACAAACGCCTCCAGCGCGGCGGCGACCGACGGAGCCTCGATTTCATATAAGCGGGTGGCGTTTTCGCTTTGCTCGGACAGGCTGCCGGAGGTCTTGAGCGTTTCGATGGCCTGAATCGAGAGCTTGCAGAGTCCGTCGGCAGCCGCGTCAATGCCGATGGCCGTCACAACGATCTGATTATTGATCTTGGATTTTTCACGGCAGCTGGGCAGCAGCGCGAAGCCGACGACCAGCGCCAGTAACAGGCTCCATACTTTCATGCGGGTGCTCCTTTGCTTGCAAAATCACGGGGAATGCGAATGGGCTTTTTTCTTCCACCGGATCAGCGCCATGTCGATGAAGATCAGAAACAGCGGCAGCGCGACCGCGAATACCAATAGCACGACAGAAGAAACCCAAAAAATGGCGGCTTTTTCGATGCGCAGTGAGCGATTTCCCAGCCGCAGCCCCGCTGCCAGCATAATGCCGCCGCCGATCGCCGCCGCGAGAAGTCGGGATTTTTGACCGAACAGACGCCCCGTACAGCTCATATACAGCGTGCAGAAAAACGCCATTTTGAGAAACAGCGCGGCTACCCATATGCCCGTCGCCACAATATCCATACGCTGTAGAACGCCGACCTGCGCGGCCGTGACTGCCGTATAATACGGGAACAGGATCTCTTCGCTGAAATCGCCCAGTACGCCGACGGTCGTCGCCTGAATGACCAGCAATACGGCGGTCAGCAGCACCGTCCAGACGATGTATCCATTGGTGCGGCTGCCTTTGGTGTAGGGGAGCAGCATCCCCAGTATGGCGATTTCCAACGTGCGGGGCAGCTCCTCAATTGCACCGGCGATAACCGGTTCCACGCCGTCATACAGCAGCGGCGGAAAATGGATCCACTCTATATCCGGCAGCAGCGCCAGCCCCACGCCGACGATGCAGAGCACAACGACGAACGCTATCAGCGTAGCTGTGCGCGCGATCGCCTGCAAGCCGTAAAAGGCCGCCGCCATCGCCCCGATCACCAACGCCGCGCAAAGAGCGGTTCCGGACATATCCGGCGAGAGCGAGATGGAGACGAATTGGCGGAAACGCAGCACATCCAGCGCCACAATATACAGGCAGGCGACAGCGTACAAAACGGCCGCAACGGCGCCGCCGCGTCCGAACAGAATATAGGCGTAGTCTATTGTGCCGGCGCCGTTCGTGCGTTTGCCGAACCACCAGATCGGCAGCAGCAGAGCCAGCAGCAGAAACATATGCAGCACCTCGGACAGCAGAAAATCCGTACCGTGCGACATCTGATGTCTGGTCGGCGCAAAGGCCATCGAGACGACAAGACGGCTGGTGAGCAGGATCGCCACCAATTGACTCATCGAGATTTGCGTATCCTTCCCCATGATTGCTTTTTGCGTCCTTTCCGGGCGTCGTGCCCCAAGTTTGAAAATGCGCCGTCCGTCCGTGCGGCCGGCTGCGTTTTATTGCGGCGGATCCTGTTCGGAAACATCGGTGCGGATGTTGGAGCCCCGGACGTTCTGCACGAGGAAATGCTGTTTCCACAGCTTGCGCCAGTCGGCGCGGATAAACACATCCTTCATCGCGCGGAAGCTGAACGGCGTGATCGGCGCGGTGAACGGAATGGACTGAATATGCATGGCACAGATGCTGCAAGTCAGCAGCACCACGCCGATCATCACGCCGTACAGCCCCAGCGCGCCGCCCAGAATAATAAAGCCGAACCGCAGGATCGCGATCGGCCCGTACAGGGAGGGCAGCACAAACGAGCTGAGCGCGGTCAGCGCCACGATGATCACCATGGGCGCGCCGATGAGCCCCGCGTTCACGGCGGATTCCCCGATGACCAGCGCGCCGACAATGCTGACGGCGTGACCGACCGCTTTGGGAAACCGCAGGCCGGCTTCCCGCATGATTTCAAACAGGAAATGGATCATCAGCGCTTCCACGGTGAGCGGGAAAGGGGTAGCCTGGTTGGATTTCAGAAAGGACAGCAGCAGCGCCGGCGGAAACATTTCGGGATGGTGTGTCCCGACGGCAACGTATAACCCCGGCAGCAGCAGGCTGACAAAAAAAGCCACGTATTTGATGATGCGTAAAAAACTGGCATAATACGGGTGCAGGGCATAATCGTCCATCGACTGGAAATGCTCGACAAACAGATAGGGGACGATCAAGGCAAAGGGCGTGCCGTCCACCAGCACGCCGATACGGCCTTCGATGATTTTGCCGCACAGGGTGTCGGGGCGTTCGGTGCTGTCCACGCTGGTGAACAGGGAGTGGCTTGTGCCCTCCAGAAACGGCTGAATATAGCCGGATTCCAGCACCACATCCAGCGGCAGCGTCGCAATGCGGGAACGCACGTCGCTGAGCAGCCGGTCGGATACCCGGCCTTTCATATAGCACAGACAGACCGCGGTGTTGCTGGTCTTACCTGCCGACATCATTTCAAAAATCAGCTCGGGCGTTTTCATCCGGCGGCGGATCATGGACACGTTGACGCGGATCGCCTCGGTGAAGCTTTCGCGTGAGCCGCGTACCGTCACCTCGGTGGACGGCTCGCCGACGCCGCGGATCATGAAGTTTTGCAGACCGCCCAGCACCGCTGCCGGCACGCCGTCGATCAGGATCGCGGCAAAGCCGGAGGTGAGCAGCAGCATCAGCTCCTCCATCGTCGCCACCTGCAGCATATCGGCAAACCCCAGCACCTCGTCCCGGATATGTTTCAGCAGCTGTTCGGGGGTGTAGGTGCCCTGCAGAGCGGTGATCGGCAGGATCACCGCATCCGCCATCATGTGGCGATCGACCATTCCCTCAAACGATACGGCCGCCAGCTGATGACCGCAGACGGTCAGATGCCGGATGGTCAGGTCGGAGCTTTTGCCGAATTGTCCGTACAGATATACGAGCGTATCCTCCAAGGAGGCGGGAATGGGTGTGGAGGGTGCGGGAGGAGCCGGATCCTTTAAATCCGCCTGATTGGACTGAAAATACGATTTCCATTTATCAAACACGATATCTCACCTTTCACACATAAGGCGCATCTTTCTTTCTCCGGTAGTTATACCCAATCGGACGGAATATATTCGGCGCGCCCGGCGATAATAGAAAAACGGAAATTGCGCGAAAGGGACGAAGAACAGTGGCAATTACAGCGATACGGACGGTCATTATTTATGTGTTTTTGATCATCGCCATGCGGGTGATGGGAAAGCGGCAGCTGGGCGAGCTGCAGCCGGTCGAACTGGTCGTGACGCTGCTGATCTCGGATCTGGCGGCGGTACCGATGCAGGAAAGCGGTCTGCCGCTGCTGAACGGCCTTGTGCCGATTGCGGTGCTGGTCTCGCTGGAGCTGCTGCTGTCGGGGCTGATGCTCAAGGTGCCGCGCGTGGCGCAGCTCATCAGCGGCAGTCCAATCGTTCTCGTGCGCGACGGCGAGCTGGATCAGAAAGCGCTGAAAAGGCTGCGCATGACGGTGGAGGATTTCATGGAAACGCTGCGGGTGCAGGATGTGTTTGATCTGACGCAGGTGCAGTATGCGATTGCCGAAACCAACGGCAAGATCAGCGTGTTTCTGAAGCCGGCGTTCCAGCCGCCGACCTGTGCGGATGTGCGGGCGGTCTCGCCGGACAACGGGATGCCGCTGGTGGTGATCAGCGACGGCCGGCTGTGCGAATGGGCGCTGGAGGTATGCGGCGTGGATGCGCGCTGGGTGGACAAAATTCTGCTGAAAAACGGCTGTACACAGCAGGACGTGTTCCTCATGACCGCGGATAAGGGACGGCGGTATCACTTGATCCGCAAGCAGACGATGACACAGGAGGAAGCCGGATGAAACGCTTACTTTTAGCGGTGGGACTGCTGACGCTGGTCGTGACGGCGTGCGTGCTGTCCAATGGATGCCTGCGCCGCAACACGGCGGAATTGCTGGCGTATATGGAGGCGGCGCAGGAGGCCTACGATCGGGAGGATAAAGCGGCGTGTTTGGAGCAAAGCCGGCGGCTGGCAGAGGCGTTTCCGGAAAAAACGCGGTTTTTCCCGTTTTTCCTGCGGCACAGCGATGTCAACAGCCTCGAGCAGGAGATTGTGACGCTGCCCGCTTTTCTGGAGGCGGGGGCGTGGGAGGAATTTCCTGCCGCCCTTGCGCGCTGTCGCAATCAGCTGGAAAAGCTGTCGGAATTGGAGCTGCCTCTGCCGGAAAACATCTTATAGCCGCGAAAGGAAAAAGCAGGCTTGTGAAAAGCAAAAAAGAATGGTATACTGTTCTTGAATGTAAAGGCTTGTACACGCTCTGCGGATCCCGAAACGAAAGGCGGCTCCCGTATGTCTTTTTCCCTTCCGGCGGCATTCCGCCAACGGATGCAGACGCTGCTCGGCGACGAGTCCGGTGCTTTTTTTGAGAGTTATACGCAGCCGCTGCGGCGCGGTCTGCGGGTGAATACGTGCAAATGCGCAGCCGAACGCTTTCGGGAGCTTTTTGCTCTGCCGCTTTCACCGGTACCGTTTGCGCCGGACGGCTTTTGGGTGGGGGGCGACCTGCGCGCCGGCGCGGATCCGCTGCACCATGCGGGCGCGTACTATATGCAGGAACCGTCGGCTATGTCGGCGGTCACGCTGCTCGCGCCCCGTCCGGGCGAGCGGGTGCTGGATCTGTGCGCCGCGCCGGGCGGAAAATCCACCCAGATTGCGGCCGCGCTGCGCGGGCATGGCGTGCTGTGGAGCAACGAATACGTCCGTTCCCGCGCGCAGATTTTGCAGCAGAATCTGGAACGCTGCGGTGTGACGAATGCCGTGGTGTCCAGCGCGGATGCGCAGACCGTGTGCGATGCGCTGGACGGCTGGTTTGACGCGGTGCTGGTGGACGCGCCCTGCTCAGGCGAGGGTATGTTCCGGAAAGAGCCGGCGGCGCTGGAGCAGTGGAGTCTGGACAACATACGCCTGTGCGCCGGACGGCAGCGGGACATCCTGCGTGCCGCCGCGCGGGCGGTGCGTCCCGGCGGACGTCTGGTGTATTCCACCTGTACGTTTGCGTCGGAGGAAAACGAGTGCCAGCTGGCGCTGTTTTTGGCGGAACATCCGGAATTTGAATTGGCGGACGGCGGCGTGACGTTCGGACGCCCCGCGTTTTCGTGGGAGCAGGTCGCCGCTTTTGCGCCGGCGGGAACGCCCGAACCGGCGAACTTGTCCTATGCGCGGCGCATTTTGCCGCAGGACGGCGGCGAGGGGCATTTCCTTGCGCTGCTGCGTCATAAGGGGGATGCGGTGCGCTCGACGGCGGCTTATGCGCCGCCGCGGACGGATGAATCCGCCCGTGCTTGCGCCGAGCTGTATGCGGCTTGCTTTTGCACGCCGCCGCGCGGGCATTTTGTGACGGTGGGCGGCACTGTCCGGCTGCTACCGGAGGGGCTGCCGCCGCTGAACGGTACAGGCGTGCTCACGGCCGGCGTGGCGGTGGGCGAGATCTGCAAAAACCGTGTGGAACCCTGCCACAGCGTTTTTATGGCGGCGATGCCGGACGACTGCCGCAGCGTATGCCGTCTGGAACAAGACGATGCGCGGGTAACGGCGTTTTTGCGGGGCGAAGAGATCGCCGTGCCGGAGGAATGCCGCGGCTGGACGGCGGTGGCGGTGGCGGATGTCGTGACCGGCTTTGGAAAAGCGTCCGGCGGACGGCTGAAAAACCGGTATCCCAAGGGGCTGCGCCTGCGCGGCTGAACAGAGAACGGAATAAGGGGACAGACGGATGATACAATATGTGATTGATACGCAAAAGCTGCGGAAAAATACGGCGATACTGCAAAGCACGATGGACGGCGTGCCGGTCATCGGTGTGGTCAAATGCAACGGCTACGGTATGGGACTGGTGCCCGCGAGCCGCATTTTGGTCGAGCAGGGCGTCTCCATGCTGGCCGTGCTGCTGTTTGAAGAGGCGGCTGCTCTGCGTGAAGCGGGCATCGATGTGCCGATTTTGATGCTCACCCCGGCGGTCACGCCGGAGGAGGCGGACGCGGTGCTGCGCCACCGGCTGATCGCGTGTGTGGACAGCGCAGACAGCGCGGCGGTGCTGGAACGCGCGGCGTGTGCCGCGGGGAGTACGGTGCCGGTGCATCTGATGATGGATACCGGCTTTGGACGGTACGGCTTTTTGCCCGGGCAGGAGAAGGACATCCTGCGCCTGCGCACCGATGCGCCGCATTTGCGCGTCGAGGGCTGCTTTTCACATTTGCAGAATTCGTTCGCGGCGAACGACAGCGGGGTGCGCGCACAGGTGGACAGCTTTTTGGCCATGACGGATAAGCTGACCGCGGCGGGTATGATGGTCGGGATGCGGCATATTGCCAACACGGCCGCGGCGCTGCGCTATCCGTATGCACGGCTGGACGCGGTGCGCGTCGGCTCCGGTTTTTCCGGATTGCTGGCGGTGGGGAATCCGTGGGGATTTGAGCCGGTCGGCCATCTGGAATGTGCGGTAACGGCGGTCAAATGGGTGCCGAAGGGGCAGAATATCGGTTACGGTGATATGTTCCATACCAAGCGTCCGACGCGGATCGCGATTGTGCCCGCCGGGCATATCGACGGCTACGGCATGACCGAGGTGCGGGACAGCTTCCGCTTTCGCGATCACCTGCGGTATCTTTGGAACGATCTGAAAGCCATGCGGCGGGATAACCGTGTATTTGTGGACATTGCCGGGCAAAAAGCGCCGTTGCTTGGGCGGTTTACGCTGACGAATGTGATAGTGGATGTGACGGACATTTCGTGCCGGCCGGGGGATATCGTGTGCATCGACAAGGATCCGCTGAGCGTCAGCCCGGCGGTGCCTCGCGTATACCGATAGGTCGTCGGCTACATACAATTCGGAAATCAACAGGGAAGGAAGTTGTGAGTGCGATGGCAGCAGGAACTATCGCGATTATTATTCCGGCGCTCAACCCGGACGACCGTCTGGTCACGTTTGCAAAAGCGCTGCGGGCGGCGACAGCGGAACCGCTGGTGATCGTCAACGACGGCAGCAAGCCGGAATGCGAACCGCTTTTTGAGGCACTGCGGGAGGTGCCGGACTGCACGGTGCTGCGCCATGCGGTCAATCTCGGAAAGGGGCGTGCGCTCAAGGACGCGTTCAATCATTGTCTGAACGCGTTCCCGCAGTTGCTCGGCGCGATCACGGCGGATGCGGATGGCCAGCATACGGTGGAAGACGTACTGGCTTGCATGGAGAAAATGCGGGCACAGCCGCAGGCGCTGGTGATGGGCTGCCGCTGCTTTGAGGAGTCGGGAATCCCGGCGCGCAGCCGTTTCGGCAATAAAATTACGCGGCAGGTGTTCCGCTTCTTATGCGGGATTCGGGTGTCGGATACCCAGACCGGTCTGCGCGGGATTCCGGCGGATTTTATGAAACGGTTGCTGTCCGTACACGGGGAGCGCTTTGAGTTTGAAATGAACATGCTGGTGGAGTGCAAGCAGGCGAACGTGCCGCTGGCGGAGGTGCCCATCCACACGATTTATCTGGACGACAACGCTTCTTCCCATTTTAATCCGCTGCTGGATTCACTGCGGATCTATTCCGTTTTTGCGAAATTTTTGCTGTCCTCGCTGTCCTCGTTCGTGATCGATATGCTGGCGTTTTCCATATTGCTGACGCTGTGCAACTGGTTGCAGCCCGGTACGGAAGTCGCGTTTTCTCTGTTTGGCTGGAAGACCATCGCTTTCACCTATATTACGATCGCGACCTTTGGCGCGCGGGCGATCTCGTCCATTGTCAACTATTTTGTCAACCGCCATCAGGTTTTCAAAGGCGGTGCCGGCGGTTGGACGCTGGTGCGGTATTATTTGCTGTGTATCCTCATCGCCACAGCGTCGGCGCAGCTGGTAAAATGGCTGAATATGGCAGCGGGCGGCGTTCCGGTGCTGCTGTGGAAGATCCTGGTGGATACGGTGCTGTTTCTGGCCAGCTTCAACATTCAGCGGGAGTGGGTGTTCCGCGAGCGGCGCAAGCGGAAATAATGCCGATCAAACGGTCAACGGGATCCTTTCCCTATAAGAAGAAAACAGAAAAGCGGTCTGTCCGAACATACTCGGACAGACCGCTTTTTGCATGGAGAGAGAACCCGGCTATTTTTCCGAAAGCTCCGAAGAAACGGGACGTTCATCGGTCGTGTGTTTTCCGCTTTTTCTGCGCTGGCGCACACACTCCGTCAATAAATACTCGATTTGTCCGTTGACAGAGCGAAAATCGTCCTCGGCCCAGGCTGCCAGCGCGTCATAGAGCTGCGCCGACAGCCTTAAAGGCACCTGCTTTTTCTGCTTATCCGCCATATCAATACAAACTGCCCGAATTGACGATCGGCTGCGCATCGCGGTTGCCGCAAAGCACGACCAAAAGGTTGGAGACCATCGCGGCTTTGCGCTCTTCGTCAAGCTCCAGCACATGATTTTCGTTCAGTCTCTCCAACGCCATTTCCACCATTCCCACGGCGCCGTCCACGATCATTTTGCGCGCGTCAATAACGGCGGAGGCTTGCTGGCGCTGCAGCATAACGGCGGCAATTTCCGGTGCATAGGCCAGATAGGTGATGCGGGCCTCCATGATTTCCAGACCGGCGGTTTCCACCTTTTGCTGAATTTCTTTGCGGATGCGCTCGGCGACGATCTCGCTTGAACCGCGCAGGCTTCCCTCGTCGGCGATGCCGTCCCCGGTGGTATCGACGTTGGACGCGACATCATAGGGATAAATCCGCACGATGTTCCGCAGAGCGCTGTCGCACTGCAGGGATAAATATTCCTTGTAGTTGTCCACGTTGAATACGGCTTTGGCGGTGTCCACCACTCGCCACATGACGGCGATGCCGATTTCCACGGGATTGCCGAGACAATCGTTGATTTTCTGACGATTGTTGTTGAGCGTCATGATTTTCAGAGAAACCTTTTTGTCCACCGTCCCTATGTTGACGGAGCCCATGCCTTCCAGCGTGAGCGAGGCTTTATTGGCTTTTACGTCGCCGCTCTGATTCAGCTTTGTTGTCGCAGCCGGGTTGACGGCGACGCAAAACGGATTGACGAAATAGAAGCCCTCGTTTTTGAGCGTGCCCACATATTTGCCGAACAGAGTCAGAACCAACGCCTCTTGGGGCTTTAAAATTTTGAGCCCCAAAAAAGGAATCCAGCCGACGATGAGAACAATCAGGCTGACCGCCAACAGCACGCCGCCAACCACCGAATTGCCGGCATCTATGACGAAGCCGGCCAGTATACAGCCGGCAATTGCGGCCAACAACAGCACAATGGTGAGCAGCAGAACGACCATACCGTTTTTCTTGCCGGTGAGTATGTTTTCCTTCATAAAAATGCCTCCTCGCATTTGATGTTTTTATGATATCATTTTAATATCATATTGTCAATAGCCTTTTGCGTTGGATAAACAAAAAATTTCCGTTTTGTACGGCTTCGATTCTGTCGGCATAAGCCGTGCATACCGACACATACAATACAAATAAACGCTATACAAAAAATTTCCGGCGTATTCTATGGATAAGCGCGCCTTTTACGGCAAAAATAGCGTTGTATATTTTCGCTTTTACTATTTACTATTTAAGAAAGGTGGATTGCCTTATGGAACAGCATACCGGGCTGAGCCGCCGCGGCCGTATTCGGCTGATCAGTTTTACGGTGGCTCTGATTGCGGCGTTGACGGTATCCACGATCGGGGGATATACGTTGGCCCGCACGCACCGCACCGCCATTGAATATGGTTATCAGCGGGCGCTGGGAGAGCTGACGGAATATATCGGGAATATCCACATTACGCTGGAAAAAGGGCAATACGCGACCTCGCCCAATCAGCTGGAGGGCTTGTCCTCCAAGCTGTGGCGGGAGGCGGGTTATGCGAAAAACACGCTGGAGCAGCTGCCCGCCGATGAAGGTGAACTGCGCAACACCTACCGCTTTTTGTCGCAGGTAGGCAATTTTTGCGTATCGCTGTCCCGTCGGGTAACGGCGGGCGAGCCGATCCGGGAGGAGGAAAGCGCGGCGCTGGAACAGCTGATGGGATACGCGGCGGGCTTATACGACCGGCTGGTATTGATGCAGAGCCAGCTGGAGGCAGGCGAGTTGCAGCTGGGCGAAACGCAGCAGGTCATGGCGGAGACAGGAGAGGAGGAAACGGCGCCGGACGTCAACAGCGGCTTTCACGATATGGAGGAAGGCTTTGAGGATTATCCGACGCTGATCTACGACGGGCCGTTTTCGGATCATATCCAGCAGCAACAGCCGAAGAGCCTAAAAGGCGCGTCTGCCGTCACGGCAGACGAGGCGCGCAAGGTGGCGGACAAGCTGGCCGGCGCGCCGCTGTCCGCCAACGGCGAGGTGAGCGGCAATCTGCCGAGTTATGTGTTTTCCGGCGACAATTTGTATGTGCGCGTGACGAAGGACGGCGGAAAAATTGCCGCTTTTTTAAATTCACGCGTCATTGAAGAAGCGCATTACAGTGCGGATCAAGCCTTGCAAAAAGGGAAGGAAGCGCTGCGGCAGCTGGGGTATGCGGACTTTGTTTACCGGTATTACAGCATCAACAACGGCGTTATGACGATCAATTTTGCCGCCACACAGGACGGCGTGGTCTTGTATGCGGATTTGGTCAAGATCGGCATCGCGATGGATACCGGCGAGATGGTGTCGCTGGATGCACAGGGCTATATTATGAATCATACACCGCGGTCGCTGCCGGAAATCCGCGTCAAGGCGGAGGAGGCTGCCGAAAAGCTCAGCCGGCGTTTAACGCGCCGCGGGGAGGCGCGTCTGGCGCTGATACCGGACGAGGGCTTGTCCGAGACGTTATGTCATGAATTTACCTGCACCGGCATCAAGGGGGAAACCGTGCTGGTGTATGTGAATGTCGAAACCGGCATGGAAGAACAGATCCTGATCGTGCTGGAGGATGAAACGGGGGTGTTGACCATGTAGCGGTCCCCAAAAAGGACAACACCCCCTTGACCTGCGCGGATCTTGCCGGGCGGGTAAGGTTTGAAATAGACGGACAAGGAGTGAAAGAAAAGATGAAAAAACGGATGTGGGTGATCGGAACCCTGACGGTTTGTACGGCGATGGTGATGGCGTTTGCCGGTTGCACCAGTCAAAAGGGCAATGAAGGCTCGTCTTCGGCAACCGCGAAAACGACTGCCAAGACTACGACGACAGGGGCGATGACGACTGCGAGCACAACCGGGATGCCGACGATCGATGGGTCTATGCCCACGGGAATCGGTACGAACAGTACGCATGGCACGAACGGTACGAACGGCACGTTAATGCCCTGATCCGCTCTCTGGCAAAAGACCTCCGCCGGTCGGCGGAGGTCTTTTGCTGTGCTTTTTAGCGGACAGATCGCAAAAAGGGTTTACAGAACGGCAGGCGTGCTTTATAGTAGAAGAAGCAAAAAGCAGAGGCTTTTTCGTTTTGAAAGGATGTCTGAAACCTATGAACGCGATTTTTGATTCGCATGCCCATTATGACGACGCATCGTTCGATGAAGACCGCGACGCGCTGTTGGCGGCGCTGCCGCAGAAGAATGTGTGCGGCGTTTTATGTGCCGCGACCTGTCCGGAATCCGCGCGCCGCTGCCTGGCGCTTGCCGAAGCGTATCCGCACGTGTGGGTGTCGGTCGGACTGCATCCGAGCGAGCTGGATCAAGCGGATGCACAGACGATCGAGACGTTTCGCCGGCTGTACGCGCACCCAAAGGTG